>JBJTCL010000056.1:0-34393 GCA_046091865.1 Burkholderiaceae bacterium
ACGTCGCCATGCACCCGGATCATGGGCGGCAGGCCAGCGGACAGGTGCAGGTCCGACGCCTTGTTCTTGACGCTGAATGCCAGCAGTTGGGTGATGTCCACGCAATCCCTCGATTTCCGTTACAGGCCGGAACTTTTGCTACGCTTTCCCCATTATGACCACGATCGCGGCCCATTTGGAGGCCGTTCGCACCCGGATTGCAGCGGCTTGCCAACGTTTTGGGCGCGATCCGGCCTCGGTGCAGCTGTTGGCGGTGTCCAAGACCTTCCCGCCCGAGGCGGTGCGCGAGGCCATGCAGGCCGGCCAGTGGGCCTTTGGCGAGAACTATGTGCAGGAAGGCGTGGACAAGACCGTGCGGCTGCGCGAATGGCAGGCTGCCGGGCTGGCCCCGGCCGGGCCGCTGCAATGGCACTGCATCGGCCCGCTGCAGAGCAACAAGACGCGGCCCGTGGCCGAGCACTTTGACTGGGTGCACAGCGTCGACCGACTGAAGATCGCCCAGCGCCTGTCCGAGCAGCGCCCCGCCGGACTGCCGCGGCTGCAGGTGTGCATCCAGGTCAATGTGGACGGCGGGCCCACCAAGTCGGGCGTGGCGCCGGCCGAGACCCTGGCCTTGGCCCGGGCGGTGGCGACACTGCCGCGCCTGAGCCTGCGCGGGCTGATGTGCATCCCCGAGCCGTCCGACAGCTTTGAGGCCGCCTGCGCGGTGTTTGGCCGCGCGCGGGCGCTGATGGATGAGATGCGCGACGCACTGCAGCCTGACCTGCGCGCCCAGGGGCTGGCGCCGGACACGCTGGACACCCTGTCGATGGGCATGAGCGCCGATCTCGAAGCGGCGATCGCCAGCGGCAGCACCCTGGTGCGGGTGGGCACCGCGATTTTTGGCGCGCGGTAAGCGCCCCGCAGGCAGGCGCCTTCAGGCGGTCAGGCCGCGAGCCGGAACACCGGCTGGCGCGCCCCCACCACCGCGCCGCGCACGCTCAGGATGTCGCGGCCGCGCCACGGGTGCAGTGCCTCGCGCTGCGCATCGTCCAGCCAGCCCATCTGGTCCAGCGCCTCGACGGTGGCGGCAAACAGGGCCGGCTTGCTGCCGTCGCTGATCTTGATCGCCAGCGCCTGCCGGCGGCTGCGGCTGGCCACCACCTGCACCCCGTCGGCCCCCACCTTGGTGATCCAGTCGCCGCGGCCGGCGCGCATCAGCGCCTCGTCGTTGCGGCGGGTGCCGCTGACCAGATCCGGATGCGTGGTCATGGCCTGGCCCAGGGCCTCGAAGGCGTCGCCAAAGTCAGCGTCGTCGCGGCCGCTGGCGATGCGTGCGTAGGCCCGCGCCAGGGCCGACAGCGGCAGCGCGTAGTTGGGCGCCGAGCAGCCGTCGATGCCCATGGGCATGCTGTCCTCGGGCACCCCGGCGGCGCGCGCCACATCGCGGCGGATGGCCTGCTGCAGCGGGTGCGCCGGGTGCAGATAAGTGTCCAGCGGCCAGCCGTGGTGCACGCAGCAGGCCAGAAAGCCCGCGTGCTTGCCGCTGCAGTTGTGATGGCGCTCGTCCACCGGCTCGGGCGCCGGGCCCAGGCCGTGCTCCACCAGGTAGGGCACGTGGCAGCCACACTGCAGCCGCTGGTGGCCCACGCCGGCCTTGGCCAGGATGGCATCCACCTGCTGCACATGCATGGGTTCGCCGTTGTGGCTGGCGCACAGCAGGGCCAGCTGCGGCGGCTGCAGCCCCAGCGCGCGCGCACCGCCGCCATGCACAAAAGGCAGCGCCTGCAGCGCCTTGTGGGTGGAGCGGGTGAAGGTGAGCCAGTGCGGGTTGCCCGCCTGCGCGTGGAGGCGGCCGGCCGCATCCACCACGGCGATGGCGCCAAAGTGCAGGCATTCGCGGGTGCCACCGCGGGTGGTTTCGATCAGGGGAGCCAGGTCCATGCCGCGATTGTCGGCCACGCCACAATGCGCCGCATGCACACCCTTTGCTCTCCCCTGCAGGCCCAGGTGGTCGAATGGCTGGTCGCGCCCGGTGACACCGTGCGCGCCGGTCAGATCGTGGTGATCCTCGAAGCGATGAAGATGGAGCACGAGGTGCGCGCCGGGCACGATGGTGTGCTGGCCGAGCTGCGTTTTGGTGTGGGCGAGACGGTCGATGCGGACGCGGTGCTGGCGCTGCTGCGGCCCGCCGAGGCGGCATCTTCTTCCATGGCTGCAGCACCTTCAGCACCCGCGCTGGCACCACATGCCGAGCCAAAGGTGACGGGCGCATCCACACCCCGCCCCGACCTGCAGCGCGTGATCGACCGCCATACCTTCACGCAGGACGCGGCGCGGCCCGAGGCGATGGCCAAACGCCACGCGCTGGGCCTGCGCAGCGCGCGCGAGAACATCGCCGACCTGTGCGACGCGGGCAGCTTCAGCGAATACGGCGCGCTGGCGGTGGCAGCGCAGCAATCGCGCCGCAGCGAGGACGACCTGATGCGCCACACGCCGGCCGACGGCATGGTGACCGGCATCGGCAGCGTCAATGGCGCGCAGTTCGGCGCCGAGCGCGCACGCACGGTGGTGATGGCCTACGACGCCACGGTGCTGGCCGGTACGCAAGGCTTTCGCAACCACCAAAAAACCGACCGCATGCTGGGCCTGGCGCTGGAACACCGCTTGCCGGTGGTGCTGTTCGCCGAAGGCGGCGGCGGACGGCCCGGCGATGTGGACATGCGCATCGTGGCCGGCCTGCATGTGCCCACCTTTGCCAGCTTTGCGCGCCTGAACGGCCGCGTGCCGGTGCTGGGCGTGGTGGCGGGCCGCTGCTTTGCCGGCAATGCCGCGCTGCTGGGCTGCAGCGACGTGGTGATCGCCACGCGCGACAGCAACATCGGCATGGGCGGCCCGGCCATGATCGAAGGCGGCGGGCTGGGCGTGGTGCGCCCTGAAGAGATCGGCCCCAGCACGGTGCAGCACGCCAACGGCGTGATCGACATCCTGTGCGACAACGAGGCGCAGGCGGTGGTGGCCGCGAAACAGTACCTGTCGTACTTCCAGGGAAAGCTTTCCGAAGACGCGGCGCAGGCCCCCGACCCGCTGGCCCTGCGCGCCGTGGTGCCCGAGAACCGCGTGCGCGCCTACGACACGCGGGCTGCCATTGACGGGCTGTTTGATACCGGATCAGTGCTGTACCTGCGCACTGGCTTCGGCGCGGGCATCCACACCGCGCTGGCGCGCATCGGCGGCCGTCCGGTGGGCGTGATCGCCAACAACCCTTCGCATCTGGGCGGCGCCATCGATGCCGATGCCGCCGACAAGGCCGCGCGCTTCATGCAGCTGTGCAATGCGCACGGCCTGCCGCTCATCAGCCTGGTGGACACGCCGGGATTCATGGTCGGCCCCGAGATCGAGACCCGCGCGCAGGTGCGCCATGTCAGCCGCATGTTCGTGGCGGCGGCGCATCTGCGGGTGCCGGTGCTGGCGGTGGTGCTGCGCAAGGGCTACGGCCTGGGCGCGATGGCCATGTGCGCAGGCGGCTTTCATGTGCCGCCATCCACCGTGTCGTGGCCCACCGGCGAATTCGGCGGCATGGGACTGGAGGGCGCGGTGCGGCTGGGCTGGCGCAAGGAGCTCGAGGCAGTGCCCGAGGGCCCGCAGCGCGACGCGCTGTTCCAGCAGCTGGTGGCCAAGCAGTACGAGGCCGGCCAGGCCATTAACATGGCCGCCACGCTGGAGATCGACGCCGTCATTGACCCGGCCGACACCCGCGCCTGGCTGCTGCGCGGGCTGCAGTCGGCGCCGGTGCGCCCGCTCACGCAGCCGCTGCCCATCGACACCTGGTAACCGACGCCTGTTCAACCGCCCCGTGATACCCTGTCGGCCCTCTTTTTGTTTCTGCACCTGAAAGCGAGGCTGCCATGCCCGGACTGCTGCCCCACGTCGACCCGAACGGCCTGCTCGAGTTCTCGGTCGTCTACACCGACCGCGCACTCAACCACATGTCGCGCAGCTTTCAGGGCGTAATGAAGGACATCTCGGGCATCCTCAAGGACGTCTATCACGCCAAGTCGGTGGCGCTGGTGCCCGGCAGCGGCACCTTTGGCATGGAATCGGTGGCGCGGCAATTTGCCACCGACAAGAAGGTGCTCGTCATCCGTAACGGCTGGTTCAGCTACCGCTGGACGCAGATCTTCGAGATGGGCCGCATCCCGTCGCAGGAAATCGTGCTCAAGGCCCGCAAGACGGGCAGCGGCCGCACCGATCCGTGGGCACCCTGCCCGCTGGCCGAGGTGCAGGCCACCATCCGCCGCGAAAAGCCGGCAGTGGTGTTCGCCCCGCACGTCGAGACATCTGCCGGCATCATCCTGCCCGACGACTACCTGCGCGGCGTGGCCGACGCGGCGCACGAGGTCGGCGCACTGCTCGTGCTGGACTGCATCGCCTCGGGCGCGGCCTGGGTGAACATGCAGGCCACTGGCGTGGACGTGCTGGTGTCGGCCCCACAAAAGGGCTGGAGCGGATCGCCCTGCTGCGCGATGGTGATGCTGAGCGAGCGCGCACGTACTGCGATTGACGCCACCACCAGCACCAGCTTTGCAGCCGACCTGAAGAAGTGGCTGCAGATCATGGAGACCTACGAAAGCGGCGCCCACGCTTACCACACCACCATGCCCACCGACGCACTGACGCGGCTGCGCGAGGTGATGATGGAAACGCGCGACTACGGCTTTGACAAGGTCTGCGCCGAGCAGTGGGAACTGGGCCGCAAGGTGCGCGCGCTGTTCGAGTCGCGCGGCATCGTCAGCGTGGCGGCCGAAGGCTTCAAGGCACCGGGCGTGGTGGTGAGCTACACCGAAGACCCCGAGGTGCAGTCCGCCAAGAAGTTCATCGCCGAAGGCCTGCAAACCGCGTCCGGCGTGCCGCTGCAGTGCGACGAGGGGGCGGACTTTCGCACCTTCCGCATTGGCCTGTTCGGCCTGGAGAAGCTGCACCACGTGGATCGCACCGTGGCGCACCTGGAAGCAGCGCTCAACCGCATCGGGCTGGGCACGCCAGCGCCGGCCACGCGCGAAGCCGCCACCGCAACGGCCTGACGAGCCTGATGCGCCTGCCCCCGGGGCCGCACGCCCGGCGCGGTTCGGGTCACTTCACGTCAGGTCAGGTCAGGTCGCGTCAGGTCAAGTCATCAAGGCCACCGCGCCTGAGAAGCTCAGGAACGCGGCTGCAGTGCTCAACAGGATGATGCGCGCGATGCGCCCGGTGTCGGCGCCAAAGCGCTCGGACAGCAGCGCCACGTTGCTGGCACTGGGCAGTGCCGCCACCAGCACCATCACCGTGAGTGCAAAGCGGTCCAGGGGCAGGCCGATCTGCATCGCACCCACGCCGGTCAGCAGCACCAGCAGCGGGTGCAGCACCAGCTTGAACACCACCGGCGGCAGGTAGTCGCGCAGCGGCATCGGCGGCGCCGGGATGCGGCTGCCGGCGTCGTCGCGCGCTTTCAGCAGGGCCGAACGCGCCAGCACCGCGCCGATGGTGAACAGCGCCACCGGCGAGGCCGCATCGGCCAGCAAGCCCACCGTCTGCATCATCGGTTTGGGCAGCTCCAACCCCTGCCACGATGCGATGGCGCCGGCCACGATGGCCCAGGGCATGGGATTCACCAGCACGCCGCGCAGCGCATTGCGCGCCGCCTGCGCCGCACCGTGGGTGCCCGCGCCATCGAGCCGCGACAGCGCGATGCACAGCGACGAGGTGACGATCAGGTCCACCAGGATGGTGACGATGGCCGGGCCCGCGGCCTGCGCACCCAGCAGCGCCACCAGCAGCGGCACGCCCATGAAGCCGGTGTTGGGAAACGAGGCCACCAGCGCGCCGAAGGCGGCGTCGTTCCAGCCGATGCGCCGGTTCATGGTGGTGGCCACCGCAAAGGCCACCATCTGCAAGGCGCAGACCAGGTAGACGACGAGTGCCGCGCCGTCGAGCAGTTGCGCAATCGGCGTGGTCGATCCGAATCGGTACAGCATACAGGGGAGCGCGAGATACAGCACAAAGCTGTTGAGTCCGGCGATCGCCTCCAGCGGCAGCAGCCGGCGACGCGCAGCCAGGTAGCCGCACAACACCAGCGCGAAGAAGGGAAAGGTGACCTGCAGGATGTCCAGCACGCTGCGTATTGTCCGCTTGCAGGGGCGGCTGCGCGGGCACCGCGTGTCGCAAGCGCATCGGTATCATCGGCCGCTCTCATGACACCCGGCCTCAATCCCGCGCAGCTCGAAGCGGTCAACCACCTGAGCGGGCCCTGCCTGGTGCTGGCGGGCGCCGGGTCGGGCAAGACCCGCGTCATCACCCACAAGATCGGCCGCCTGATCCACGCCGGCCACGCGCCCGCGCAGATTGCGGCCATCACCTTCACCAACAAGGCCGCTGCCGAAATGCGCGAGCGCGCCAAGGGCCTGATCGGCAAGGCTGCGGGCGAGGTGCTGATCTGCACCTTTCATGCGCTGGGCGTGCGCATGCTGCGCCAGGACGGCGAGGCGCTGGGCCTCAAAGCCCAGTTCAGCATCCTCGACAGCGACGACGTCACCAGCATCCTGAAGGACGCGGGCGGCACCACCGATGCAGCCACCGCACGCCAGTGGCAGTGGGCCATCAGCCTGTGGAAGAACATGGGCCTGAACGCGCAGCAGGCCGAGGCCCAGGCCAAGGACGCTCACGAACGCACCACCGCGCGCATCATGGCGCGCTACGAAGAGCGACTGAGCGCCTACCAAAGCGTGGACTTTGACGACCTGATCGGCCTGCCGCTCAAGCTGCTGCAGCAGCACCCCGAGGTGCGTGATCGCTGGCAGCAGCGGCTTGCGCATGTGCTGGTGGACGAGTACCAGGACACCAACGCCACGCAGTACGAACTGCTCAAGCTGCTGGTGGGCGATCCGGCCAGGGGCCGCGGACGTTTTACCGCGGTGGGTGACGACGACCAGTCGATCTACGGCTGGCGCGGCGCCACGCTGGACAACCTCAAGCGGCTGCCGCACGACTTTCCCAAGCTGCGCGTCATCAAGCTCGAGCAGAACTACCGCTCCACCAGCGCCATCCTGCGTGCGGCCAACAACGTCATCCAGCCCAACCCCAAGCTGTTCCCAAAGAAGCTGTTCAGCGAGCTCGGCGAGGGCGAGCCGGTGCGCCTGATCGACGCCGACAACGAAGAGCACGAGGCCGAGCGCGCGGTGGCGCGCATCCAGTCGCTGCGCGCGAACGGGCAGGCCCGCGACTGGAAGGACTTTGCAGTGCTGTACCGCGCCAACCACCAGGCCCGCGCGTTCGAGCAGGCGCTGCGCAAGGCGCAGATTCCGTACAAGGTGTCGGGCGGCCAGAGCTTTTTTGACCGCGCCGAGATCCGCGACCTGTGCGCCTGGCTGCGGCTGTGGGTCAACAACGACGACGACCCGGCGTTTTTGCGCGCGGTCACCACGCCCAAGCGCGGCATCGGCCACACCACGCTGCAGCAGCTGGGCGTGTTTGCCAGCAAGTACCGCATCAGCCTGTTCGAGGCGCTGTTCTCCAGCAGCCTGCAAAGCGTCCTGCCGGCGCGCGCGGTGGGCAGCCTGCAGGAATTTGGCCGCGAGGTGAACGACCTGGAATACCGCGCCCGCCACACCCAGGGCGCCGAGGACGCACGCGCTTTCCTGATGGGCTGGCTCAAGGACATCGGCTACGAGAAGCACCTGTACGACAGCGAAGACCGCGAGCAGCTGGCCGCAGCGCGCTGGACCAACGTGCTGGAGTTCTGCGACTGGATGGCGCAGCGCTGCGGCGGCCAGATCGACGACACCGCGGGCGTGACGCTCGCGTCCGAGATAAAGTCGCTGCTTGAGGTGGCGCAGACGATCTCGCTGCTGTCCACGCTGAACGAGCGCGGCGACGAGCAGAACGTGGTGACGCTGTCGACGCTGCACGCCGCCAAGGGCCTGGAGTGGCCGCATGTGACGCTGGCCGGCGTGAACGAGGGCCTGCTGCCGTTCCGGCGCGACGACGACGGCCCCGGCTCCGCCGGCGGCGGCAAGGGGCAGGCCGAGTCGGCCGGGGCGCAATCGCAGGTGCAGGAAGAGCGGCGCCTGATGTACGTGGGCATCACCCGCGCGCAGCGTTCGCTGGCGGTGAGCTGGCTGAAAAAGCGCAAGCGCGGCCGCGAGATGGTGAGCGTGCAGCCCAGCCGCTTCATCGCCGAAATGGCGCTGGATCAGGCCACGGTGAAGGAAGATCCGCGCGAGAAGCTCAAGGCGCTGCGCGCGGAATTTGCCAAGAAGGCCGAGCAAGCCGCACTGGCCACCGCAGCCGAGCGCAGCGGACTGGGCGGCCGCAAAGGCAGCACGTGATGCAACGAGGGCGCATGACGTCGCGATCGGCTTGTGCTGTCAGGGCTGCGATGGCAGGCGTCATCGCGCTGGGGCTGCCCCTGGCGCAGGCCGCAGGCGGTGATGCCCAGGCCACGCGCACCGTTGCCGCTGCCGCGTGCCCCAGCCCCACCGACCTGCGGGCCCTGCACCTGTACGGCCTGTGGCGCGCCGAGTTCGACGACGGCGAACGCGCCAGCGTGCTGCTGGAGCGCCATCCCGAACACACCGACAGCGTGCGCGGTGCGGTGAACCGCCAGGGCGTGCAGTCGCGACTGGCCGGTGATGTGGACGATGGCGAGCTGGTGCTGGATGAGTCCGACGACGGCCTGCGCATCAGCGCGGTGTGGGTGGCGCAGGCCAGCGCCGCCGGCTGCGGCCGCGAGTTCCGTGGCGAGCGGCGCAGCGGCAGCGCGGTGCGCCGCTTTGTGTTGCGCCGGGTGCCGGGCTGGAACTGAGGAGGCGGGGTCTGCGCCGCGCTCAGCGACCGCTGAACTGCGGCTTGCGCTTGCCCGCAAAGGCGGCAATGCCTTCGGTGAAGTCTGCCGTTCGGGTGCAATCCACGAACGCATCGCGCTCGGCATCCAGCTGGGTGCTGAAGTCGTGTTCGAACGACTGGCGCATCAGCCGCTTCATGTGGCCGTAGGCGCGCGTGGGGCCGGCGGCGATGCGCTGCGCCAGCGTCATCACCGTCGCTGACAACTGATCGGCCGGCACCACGCGATTGACCAGCCCCAGACGCAGCGCCTCGGCAGCGTCGAAGGCGTCGGACAGCAGCGCAATCTGCATCGCATTGCGCAGGCCCACCAGCCGCGGCAGGCTCCACGAGGCCGACACATCACAGCTCGCGCCGATGTTGGTGTAGGCCAGATTGAAGCGGGTGCCTTCGGCCGCGATGGCCAGATCGCAGCCAGCGGCCAGGCTCAGGCTGCCCCCGGCCACCACGCCGTGCAGGCTGGCGATCACCGGCGCGTCGATGCGCGCCAGCAGCCGCACGCCCTCGTGCATGGCGTCGATCAGTTGCTGCGCCACCGCGCCGCTGCCCGCATGCATGTGCGCCACGTCGCCGCCGGCGCCAAAGGCCTTGCCCTCACCGCGCATCACCACGGCACGCACGCCGGCGTCGGCCGCGATGCTGCGGCAGGCGGCGGCAAAGGCCTGGGCGCTGGCAATGTCCAGCGCGTTCAGCGCCTCGGGCCGGTTGAAGGACAGCAGGGCCACCGCGCCGTCGCGCGTGAGGGTGACGGGCAAGGCAGAGGTGTCGGTGCTCATGGATCAAGCTCTTCGGTCAGGGAACATCAGGCGCGGCGCAGGCTCGTTTCAGGGGCAAGTCAAGGGCAGGTCAAGGGCAATTCAAGCCCAGCGGCTCCACAACGCCGCCAACCACACGCCGCCGCACAACAGCAGGCTGATCAGCACCGCGGCGCTGGCCACGTCCTTGGCGCGCTTGGCCTGCGCGTGCCACTCGGGGCCGACGCGGTCGATCGCAGCCTCGATGCCGGTGTTCAGCAGTTCGGTGATCAGCACCAGCGCCAGCACCGCGATCAGCAGCGCCGTCTCGGCCCAGCTGCGGCCCAGCCAGAAAGCGGCCGGTACGGCGAACAGCGCCACGCCCACCTCTTGCCGAAAGGCGGGCTCGGCCCAACCCAGCCGAAAGCCCGACAGCGAGTTGGCCATCGCCGGGCCCAAGCGCGCAAAGCCGCCGGGCTTGTCAAGGGGTTTGCCCTGTGGAGCGGGAGCGTGCGGAGGTTGGGGCGGGGCAGTCACAGCGAAAGATCGTAGGCGATCGTCAGCGGCGCATGGTCCGAAAACCGCTGGTCCTTGAACACCGCGGCACGGCGCGCGTGTTCGGCCAGCGCCGGCGTGGCCAGGTGATAGTCGAGCCGCCAGCCCACGTTCTTCGCATACGCCTGGCCGCGGTTGCTCCACCATGTGTAGCACGCGTCCGTGGTCTCGGGGTGCAGGCGGCGGTACACGTCCACCAGGCCACGCTTCTCAAGCAGGTGCGTCATCCAGGCGCGCTCTTCGGGCAGAAAGCCGCTGTTCTTCTGGTTGCTCTTCCAGTTCTTCAGGTCGATCTCGCGGTGCGCGATGTTGATGTCGCCGCACAGGATGAACTCGCGCCGCTTTTTCAGCGCCACCAGGTGCGGCTCGATCGCATCCAGAAAGCGGAACTTGGCCTGCTGCCGCTCTTCACCCGACGAACCGCTGGGAAAGTACGCGCTGACGATCGACAGTTTGCGCTTCGGCGTGTCAAAGCGCAGTTCGACATAGCGGCCTTCGGCGTCGAACTCGTCGTTGCCAAAGCCCACCTTCACGTCGCTGGGCGCGTGCCGGGTGTAGATGCCCACACCCGAATAGCCCTTCTTTTGCGCAAAGTGAAAGTAGCCCTGCAGGCCGGCCAGCTGCTCAAAGCGGCCGGCGATGTCGGCGGCTTGCGCCTTGACCTCTTGCACGCAAATACAATCGGATGCAATTTGGGAGGCCCAGTCTTCCAAGCCCTTGCTGGCCGCCGACCGAAGGCCGTTGAGGTTGAGACTGGTCACAGTGAACAAGGAAGCACCCATGAATCACGCCGCGGCAGGGATCGACGCACTGGCGCAGGACTTCGTGTCCTTCGCGGTGCAGTCGGGCGTGCTGAAGTTCGGAGAATTCAAGACCAAGGCCGGGCGGCTGTCGCCGTACTTCTTCAATGCCGGGCTGTTCGACGACGGCGCCAAACTGGGCCGGCTGGCCGAATTCTATGCACAGCGCATCCTGCACAGCGGCATGGCCTTCGACATGCTGTTCGGCCCCGCCTACAAGGGCATTCCGCTGGCGGCCGCGGTGGTGGTGGAACTGGCGCGGCGCGGGCGCAACGTGCCCTTTGCCTACAACCGCAAGGAAGCCAAGGACCACGGCGAAGGCGGCGTGCTGGTGGGCGCACCGCTCCAGGGCCGGGTGCTGATCATTGACGACGTGATGTCGGCCGGCACGGCGGCGCGCGAGTCCATTGCCATCATCCAGGGTGTGGACGCCACGCCGCAAGGTGTGGCCATCGCTCTGGACCGCCAGGAAATGGCGACCGACAATGGCGCAGATGTTCCGCACAGCGCCGTTCAGTATGTACGCCGCCAACTGGGTCTGCAGGTCTGCGCGATCGCGCGGCTTGACGATCTGCTGCACTACCTGCAGCGGCAGGACAACGCCGAACTGCGGGCGCACTACCCGCGTGTGCTGGCCTATCGCGAACGCTATGGCGTGAGCGACTGAGGCCGCAAGCCGTCACCGCGCAGTTACAACATGAGCACCGCACACCCAACGCACCGCCCGGCGTCATCGGCGATCACTGCCGGCGTGATTGCGTTGCAGGCCTGGAGGCCCGAGGCGCTGCACACAGTGATGCTGGCGGGGCTGCCGGCGGCCGTGCTGGGCGCCGGCCAGGCCAGCGCGCAGGTGCGCATCTACACCTGCGTGGACGCGCAGGGCCGTACCATCACCTCGGACCGGCCGATCCCGGAATGCGCCGACCGCCCGCAACGCGAGCTCAGCCCGTCGGGCACGGTGCGCCAGGTGATTCCGCCCACGCCCACCGCAGCCGAGCGCGCCGCGCAGGAGGAGCGCGAACGCCGGCGGTTTGAGGAAGAGCAGCGCCTGGCCGAACAGCGCCGCCGCGAGCGCAGCCTGCTGCTGCGTTTTCCCGACGAGGCCTCGCACAACAAGGCGCGCGATGCGGCACTGGCGCAGATCGACTCCACCATCAGCTCGGGTGAAGAGGTGGTGCGCGACCTGACGCAGCAGCTTCGCAAGCTCAAGCAGGAAGCCGAGTTCTACAAGAGCGATCCGTCGCGCATGCCCAGTGCGCTGCGCCTGCAGATCAAGGACAACGAGCAGTTCACCGAAGGCCAGCGCCGCCTGCTGGATGCGCAGCGCGCCGAGCGCGAGCGTCAGCGCGTGCGCTTTGACGAAGAACTGCAGATGCTGCGCGCGCTGTGGGCGCAGCAAGCCGCCGGCGGCTCGGCCGGGGCGTCGGCCACCGGGCAGCGGCCGGCCGCGCGCTGAGGCGCTGAGGCGCTGATCCGACGGCGAGGCGGGCGCCCCTCAACCCAGCTTCTTCTTCAGCAGCTCGTTCACCTGCGCCGGGTTCGCCTTGCCCTTGCTGGCCTTCATCACCTGACCGACCAGCGCATTGAAGGCCTTGTCCTTGCCGGCCTTGAACTGCGCCACGTTGTCGGCATTGGCGGCGATCACCTCGTCGATGATCTTCTCGAGCGCGCCGCTGTCGTTCATCTGCTTGAGGCCCTTGGCCTCGATGAGGGCATCGACACGCGCCGCCGCGTCGGCGGCGTCTTCTGATCCTGCGTTCTCACCGCTCCACAGCGCGTCAAACACCTGTTTGCCCGCGTTGTTGCTGATGGTGCCGTCGGCGATGCGGCCGATCAGCGCGGCCAGTTGCGCGGCACTCACCGGTGCCTGCTCGATGCCGATGTCGCCTGCATTCAGGCGGCGCGACAGCTCGCCCATGATCCAGTTGCTGGCCAGTTTCGGCTGGCCGCAGGCCTTGGCCGCCGCCTCAAAGTAGGCGCCCATGGCCTGGCTTTGGGTGAGCGTGGTGGCGTCGTACTCAGGCAGGCCGTAGTCGGCGACGAAGCGCGCGGCCATTGCGCGCGGCAGCTCGGGCATCTGCGCGCGCACCTGCTCCACCCACTCAGGGGCGATCACCAGCGGCGGCAGGTCGGGGTCGGGGAAGTAGCGGTAGTCGGCCGCGTCTTCCTTGGTGCGCATGGCGCGCGTCTCGCCGGTGTCGGGGTCGAACAGCACGGTGGCCTGCTGGATGGCGTGGCCGTCTTCGATCTGCTCGATCTGCCAGCGTACCTCGTAGTCGATGGCCTGCTGCATGAACTTGAACGAGTTCAGGTTCTTGATCTCGCGGCGCGTGCCGAAGGGCTGCCCCGGCTTGCGCACGCTGACGTTGGCATCGCAGCGGAAAGATCCTTCCTGCATGTTGCCGTCGCAGATGCCGATCCACGTGACGATCTTGTGCAGCTCGCGCGCATAGGCCACCGCCTCGGCGCTGGAGCGCATGTCGGGCTCGGTGACGATCTCGAGCAGCGGTGTGCCGGCGCGGTTGAGGTCGATACCGGATTGGCCCCCGCGGGCTCCGCTCGTGGCTCCCAAGGACGAGTCTTCGTGCAGCGACTTGCCAGCATCTTCTTCCAGGTGCGCACGCACGAGGCGTACCGTCTTCTTCTCGTCACCGAGGTAGAAACTGATCTCGCCGCCCTGCACCACCGGAATCTCGTACTGGCTGATCTGGTAGCCCTTGGGCAGGTCGGGGTAGAAGTAGTTCTTACGCGCAAAGACGCTGCGCGGCGCCACATGCGCGCCGATGGCCAAGCCAAAGCGGATCGCGCGTTCCACCGCGCCGCGGTTCATCACCGGCAGCGTGCCGGGCAGGGCCAGGTCCACCGCGCAGGCCTGGGTGTTGGGCTCGGCTCCGAAAGCGGTGGACGCGCGGCTGAAGATCTTGCTGTGGGTAGACAGCTGGGCATGCGTCTCGAAGCCGATCACGACTTCATAGCCCTGGATGAGTTGGCTGGTGCGCATGGGTGTGCCTCCTTCAACCCGCCAGGCCCGTGGGCTGGCGCCGGTGGAAGTCGGTGGCCTGCTGCAGGCGGTGCGCCACGTTCAGCAGCCGCGCCTCGGCAAAGTAGTTGCCGAGCAGCTGCAGGCCCACGGGCATGCCGCTGTGGCCGAAGCCCGCCGGCACGCTCAGGCCCGGCAGCCCCGCCAGCGACGCCGGCAGGGTGAAGATGTCGGCTAGGTAGTTGGCCACCGGGTCGTCGGACTTTTCGCCGATCTTCCAGGCCACCGTGGGCGCCACCGGCCCGGCGATCACATCGCATTCGGTGAAGGCGCGCTGAAAGTCGTCGGCGATCATGCGGCGGATCTTTTGCGCCTGCAGGTAGTAGGCGTCGTAGTAGCCGTGGCTCAGCACATAGGTGCCGATCATGATGCGGCGCTTGACCTCGTCGCCAAATCCTTGCGCGCGGGTCTTCTTGTACATGTCGAGCAGGTCGCTGTAGTCCTTGGCGCGGTGACCGAACTTCACGCCGTCAAAGCGGCTCAGGTTCGAGCTGGCCTCGGCCGGCGCCAGGATGTAGTACACAGGAATCGACAGCTCGGTGCGCGGCAGCGAGATCTCCACCGGCTTGGCGCCCAGCTGGCGCAGCTGCGCGATGGCGGCGTCGATCGCGGTGCGCACATCGTCCGACAGGCCGGGGCCAAAGAACTCGGTGGGCAGGCCGATGCGCAGGCCGTCGATGGAATCGTTCAGGCCACGCGAAAAATCCTCTGCGGGCACGTCCAGCGAGGTGGAGTCGCGGTCGGGGTCGGGGCCGCACATGGCGCTCAGCAGCAGCGCGCAGTCTTCGGCGCTGCGCGCCATCGGGCCGGCTTGGTCCAGGCTGGACGCGAAGGCGATCATTCCGTAGCGGCTGGCGCGGCCGTAGGTGGGCTTGATGCCGGTGATGCCGCAAAACGCCGCGGGCTGGCGGATCGATCCGCCCGTGTCGGTGCCGGTGACGGCGGGTGCCAGCCGCGCCGCCACTGCCACCGCGCTGCCGCCCGACGAGCCGCCGGGGATGCGATCGGTATCCCACGGGTTGCGGGCCACGCCGAAGGCCGAGTTCTCGTTGCCCGAACCCATGGCGAACTCGTCGCAGTTGAGCTTGCCCAGCGTCACCATGCCTGCGCCCGAATGCCCGTCGCCGCCTGCGCCCAGGCGCGTGACCACGGTGGCATCGAACGGCGAGCGGTAGCCCGCCAGCATCTGCGAGCCGGCGGTGCTGGCAAAGTCTTTGGTGACGAAGATGTCCTTGTGCGCCACCGGCACGCCCAGCAGCGGTGCGGCGTCGCCAGCCGCCAGGCGCGCGTCGGCGGCACGCGCCTGCGCCAACGTGGCCTCGCGGTCGGTGGCAAGAAAAGCACCCAGGCCCGCCTGAGCGTCAATGCGGCCCAGGAAATGCGTGGCCGCCTCCACCGCCGACACCTTGCGTGTGCGCAGGGCGGCGGCAAGTTCGGCCACGCCCAGGTCGTGAAGATCACCGCTCATTCGATCACCTTCGGCACCAGGAACAGCCCGCGCTCCACCGCCGGGGCGCTTTGCTGGTTGGCCTCGCGCTGGTTGGGTTCGCGCACTGCGTCCTCGCGCAGGCGCAGGGCCACGTCCTGAATCGCGGCCACCGGGTGGGCCAGCGGCTCGATGCCGGTTGTGTCCACCGCGCGCATGCGCTCGACGATGTCAAAAAAGCCGTTGATCTGCCCCAGCATGCGCTGGGATTCGTCGGGCTGCAGTTCCAGCCGCGCCAGGTTGGCGATGCGCTGGATGTCCTGGGGGGTCAGAGCCATGAAAACAGGGGCCGGCGCACGGCCCGGTAAAGGCAGGTATCAGGGTGAAAAAACGGGCCTTGCGGCCCGGGTTTTCAGGGGGGATCGGGTATTATCCCGCGTCCGTTCGGCCCCCGCCGGCAGACGGGTCTGCAGCCGCTGCAGCCCGTGCGCTGCGCCCGGACAGCGCACAGCAGCCGTGCGGCGATGGCACCGCGCGGCCCACGAAGGATTTCTCATGTTCGAAGCATTCCGTCGGTACTTCTCGACCGACCTCGCCATCGACCTCGGCACCGCCAACACCCTGATCTACGTTCGCGGCAAGGGCATCGTCCTGGACGAGCCCTCGGTGGTCTCCATCCGCCACGAGGGCGGCCCCAGCGGCAAGAAGACGATTCAGGCGGTGGGCCACGAGGCCAAGGCGATGCTGGGCAAGGTGCCCGGCAACATCGAAGCCATCCGCCCGATGAAGGACGGCGTGATCGCCGACTTCACCGTCACCGAGCAGATGCTCAAGCAGTTCATCAAGATGGTGCACCCGCGCTCGCTGCTCAAGCCCAGCCCGCGCATCATCATCTGCGTGCCCTGCGGCTCCACCCAGGTCGAGCGCCGCGCCATCCGCGAATCGGCCCTGGGTGCGGGTGCCAGCGAGGTGTACCTGATCGAGGAACCCATGGCCGCGGCCATCGGCGCTGGCCTGCCGGTGAGCGACGCGTCGGGCTCGATGGTGGTGGACATCGGCGGCGGCACCACCGAGGTGGGCGTCATCAGCCTGGGCGGCATGGTCTACAAGGGCAGCGTGCGCGTGGGCGGCGACAAGTTCGACGAGGCCATCATCAGCTACATCCGCCGCAACTACGGCATGCTGATCGGCGAACCCACTGCCGAGCTCATCAAAAAGACCATTGGCAGCGCCTTCCCAGGCAGCGAGGTCAAGGAGCTCGAGGTCAAGGGCCGCAACCTGAGCGAGGGCGTGCCGCGCTCGTTCACCATCTCGAGCAACGAGATCCTTGAGGCGCTGACCGACCCGCTGAACAACATCGTGACGGCCGTCAAGAACGCGCTGGAGCAGACGCCCCCTGAGCTGGGCGCCGACATCGCCGAGCGCGGCATGATGCTCACCGGCGGTGGCGCGCTGCTGCGCGACCTCGACCGCCTGCTGGCCGAGGAAACCGGCCTGCCGGTGCTGGTGGCCGAAGACCCGCTGACCTGCGTGGTGCGCGGCTGCGGGATCGCGCTGGAGCGCATGGAGCGCCTGGGCTCGATCTTCACCAGCGAGTAAGCGGCGCGCGCGGCGATGCCACTCGGTACGCTGGACAGACGCCCGCCCCCCTTCTTCAAGCAGGGCCCGTCGGCCCTGTCCAAGCTCATCGTGTGCGGCGCCCTGGCGCTGCTGCTGATGGCCGCCGACCACCGGCTGCAGTTGTCGCAGCCGCTGCGCTCGGCGCTGGTCACGGTGCTGCAGCCGCTGCAGAAGCTGGCGCTGCTGCCCGCGCGCCTGTCGGATGGCGTGGGCGCGCGGCTGGAATCGCTCACCTCGGCGCAAGAGCGCGCCCGCACGCTGGAGGCGCAGGCACTGGCGCAGGCGCAGCGCGCGCAACAAACCGAGCAACTGGCGCTGGAGAACCGTCAGCTGCGCGAGCTGATGGGCCTGCGCGAGCAAGTGCCGCGGCCCGCACAGCCCGCCGAGATCACCCACGAAGCCGCCGACCCATACAGCCGCAAGGTGATCATCGACCGCGGCGCCACGCAGGGCGTGCAGCGCGGCTCGCCGGTGATCGACGCACGCGGTGTGATCGGGCAGGTGACGCGGGTGCATCCGCTGTCCAGCGAGGTGACGCTGATCATCGACCGCGAGCAGGCGATTCCGGTGATGAACGCACGCACCGGCCAGCGCAGCGTGGCCTTTGGCGAGGCGTCGCAGGGCGGCGCGCTCGAGCTGCGCTTCATGGCCGCCAACGCCGATGTGCAGCCAGGCGACCTGCTGACCACCAGCGGTGTGGATGGCATCTACCCGCCGGGCCTGGCGGTGGCGCGCGTGGCCCACATCGAGCGCCGTGCCGACAGCGGCTTTGCGCGCATCCGCTGCGAGCCGGTGGCGCAGGTCAGCGCCACCCGGCATGTGCTGGTGCTGCAGCCGCTGGTGCCGCCCGGCCCCGGCACAGCCGCCAGAGCAGAGCCCAAGGCCGACAGCAAACCGGGAAGCAAGCCGCAGGCCCAGGGGGTGCGGCCATGATCATGCGCAGGGGCCAGCCGCTGCTGCTGCCCGCCAAC
This sequence comes from Burkholderiaceae bacterium, assembly GCA_046091865.1. GTDB lineage: Bacteria > Pseudomonadota > Gammaproteobacteria > Burkholderiales > Burkholderiaceae_C > JBDLRH01. Next base: position 18,003 of record JBJTCL010000056.1, read on the forward strand.
CCGGTGTTCATCTGGGGCAGCCTGCTGACGGCGCTGTTGCTGGACATGCTGCCCTGGGGCCAGGTGGCGTGGATGCCGCACTGGGTGGCCATCGTGCTGGCGTTCTGGATCGTGCACCAGCCGCGCCGTATCGGCGTGGTGACGGCCTTCGTGTTCGGCCTGGCGGTCGATGTGCACCATGCCGGCCTGCTGGGCCAGCATGCGCTGGCCTATGCGCTGCTGGGCTACTTTGCGGTCACCATCCACCGGCGGCTGTTGTGGTTCCCGATGCACCAGCAGGCCGTGCAGGTGCTGCCGCTGTTTGCACTGGCCCTTGCGGTGGCGGTGTCGGTGCGGCTTATGGCCGGCGACGGCTGGCCGGGCTGGAGCGTGCTGCTGGCACCGCTGGCCGAGGCCGCGCTGTGGGTGCCGGTGTCGGTGCTGCTGCTGGCACCGCAGCGCCGCGCCCCCGACCCCGACGAGAATCGGCCTTTGTGAGCGGCCCCTGTGATCGGCCGCTGTGACACGCCTTGCCTGACCATCCCACGCCATGACCGCCCTGCGCGACGTTGAGACCGGCCTGCACCACTTCCGCCAGCGCGTGCTGGTGGTGGCGGTGGTGGTGGCCTGCGCCTTTGCGCTGCTGGCCGCGCGCCTGGTGTACCTGCAGGTGGTGCGCCACGACGACTTCATGGAACAGGCCGAGGCCAACCGCACCGGCATCGTGCCCATCGTGCCCAACCGCGGCGTGATCATGGACCGCAACGGCGTCGTGCTGGCCACCAACTACTCGGCCTACACGCTGGAGATCGCGCCGGCGCGGGTGGGTGCACCGCTCGATCAAGTGATCGACGAACTGGCCACGGTGATCGACATCCAGCCGCGCGACCGCCGGCGCTTTCGCAAGCTGCGCGACGAGTTCCGTGCGATGGATTCCATCCCCATCCGCACCCGGCTGAGTGACACCGAGGTGGCGCGCTTTGCAGCGCAGCGCTTCCGCTTTCCGGGCGTGGAGATCAAGGCGCGGCTGTTCCGCCACTACCCCTGGGGTGAACTGGGCAGCCATGTGGTGGGCTACATCGGCCGCATCAACCAGGCCGAGAAGGCCGCCATCGAGGAATGGCCCGAGGACGATCAGGCCAACTACCGCGGCACCGAATACATCGGCAAGCTGGGGGTGGAGCAGGCCTACGAGCGCACGCTGCACGGCATCACCGGGGTGGACCAGGTGGAGAAGTCCGCCGGCGGGCGCGCGGTGCGCCGCCTGGCCAGCATGCCGGCCACACCAGGCCACGCGGTGCACCTGTCGATCGACATCAAGCTGCAAAAGCTGGTGGAAGACCTGTACGGCGAGCGGCGCGGAGCGCTGGTGGCGCTGGACCCGCGCAACGGCGAGGTGCTGGCCTTTGTGAGCAAGCCCACGTTTGACCCCAACCTGTTCGTCGACGGCATCGACCCGGAGAACTGGGCCCTGCTCAACGAGTCGATCGACAAGCCGCTGCTCAACCGTGCGCTGCGCGGCACCTACCCGCCGGGCTCGACCTACAAGCCCTTCATGGGCCTGGCTGCGCTCGCCTCGGGCAAGCGCAACGCCAGCACCATCGTCAACGATGGCGGATCGTGGACCTTCGGCGGCCATGTGTTCCGCAGCCACGGCGACAAGGCGCTGGGCGCGGTGGACCTGCACCGCTCCATCGTGCAGTCGAGCAACGTGTACTACTACACCCTGGCCAATGAACTGGGTGTGGATGCGATGCACGACTTCATGAAGCCGCTGGGCTTTGGCCAGGTCACCGGCATCGACATTCCGGGCGAGGTGCGTGGCGTGCTGCCCAGCCAGGCGTGGAAGCGCGCCACCTACAAGCGGCCCGAGCAGAAGAAGTGGTACGCCGGCGAAACGATCTCTCTGGGCATCGGCCAAGGCTACAACAGCTTCACCATGCTGCAGCTGGCGCAGGCCACTGCCATCGTGGCCAACAACGGCATCAAGCACCGGCCGCATCTGGTGCTGGCCACCGAAGACCCGGTGACGCACGAGCGCCGCCGCGTCGAGCGCACCGACGCCGAAGACCTGGGGCTCCAGGCCGAGCATGTAGCCGCCGTGCGCCGCGCCATGGTGGCGGTGACGCAAGAGGGCACCTCGACCCGCGTGTTTGCCGGTGCCGGCTACCTGTCGGGTGGCAAGACGGGCACCGCGCAGGCGGTCACCATCGGGCAGAAGGACAAGTACAACGCGTCCAAGCTCGAGGAACACCAGCGCGACCATTCGCTGTACATCGCCTTCGCGCCGGCCGATCAGCCCACCATTGCGCTGGCGGTGATCGTGGAGAACGCGGGCTTTGGTGCCGCATCGGCAGCACCGATTGCGCGCCGCGTGTTCGATTACTGGCTGATGGGCCAGTACCCCACGCCCGAGGACGTCGCCGCCACGCAAAAGGGCCAGAGCGCAGCACCCATCGGCAAGCCGCTGGACGCCCGCGAGGCGGCGTGGCCACCGCGACCTGCGCCGTAAGCAGACGCCGCGTCAGCGCGCGGCCTGGGCCAGCCAGTCGCACACCTGCTCGGGCAGCGCCAGCACATGGCCCGGCCAGCCGCCCTGCGCAAATCCCACATGGCCGCCGTGCGGCGGTTGCCACAGCGTCACATGCGCGGTGGCGTCGCGCGCGGTGGGCAGGCTGGCCGCCGGCACGAACGGATCGTTGAGCGCATGCACCACCAGCGCCGGCAGCCGGATACGGCCCAGGTGCGGCTGTGACGAAGCGCGCGCCCAGTAGTCCTCGGTGCTGCGAAAGCCGTGCAGCGGCGCGGTGAACACGTTGTCGAATTCGTACAGGTCGAGCGCGGCCAGCAGGCGCTCGCGATCGAACAGGCCCGGAAACTGCGCCAGCTTGCGCAGCGCCTTGGGCTTCATCGTGTTGACGAACATGCGCGTGTACACCAGCCGGTTGAAGCCGCGCCCGATCGCGTGGCCCCCTGCGGCCAGATCGATCGGCGAGCACACCGACGCCACCGCCTGCGCGGTGCGCGAGGCCTGCTCGCCGGATTCCTGCGCCCAGCGCAGCACGGCATTGCCGCCCAGCGAGATGCCCACCACGCGCAGCGGGCCGGCATGGCGCTCACGCAGGCGACGCAGCACCCAGCCGATCTCTTCGAAGTCGCCCGAGTGGTAGGCGCGCGGTGCGCGGTTGATTTCGCCGCTGCAACCGCGAAAGTGCGGCACCGCGTAATGCCAGCCGCGCTGGCGTGCCACATGCGCAAAGGCCTCGGCATAGTGGCTGCGCGACGAACCTTCGAGGCCGTGGAACAGCACCAGCAGCGGCGCATCGACAGCGGCAGGCACAGCGTTCACAGCATTCACCGCTTGCGCCGCCGATGGCTGCAGAAAGTCCACATCAATGAAGTCGCCATCGGGCGTGTCCCAGCGCTCGCGCCAGTAATCGGGCGCGGGGCCATCAAAGCGGCGCGCAAACAGCGCGGGCCAAATGGTCTGCAACTGGCCGCCGGGCAGCCACCACGGAGCGCGATGGTTCACGGGGCGGTCAATGCAGCACCGGCGAGGCCACCGCTTCCTGCGCCTCGTGCGGCGTGCCGGGGCTGGCATGGTGCGCCACCATGCGCCAGCCCTGCGCCGTCTTCAGGTACACGTTGGTGGCGATCACCCAGGCCTCGCGCGGGCCCTGCTCGGTCATCACTTCCACCCGCTCCAGCACGTTGTGCACCGCGCAGGTGAGGGTGTCCACCCGGCGCACGCGCTCCGGAAAGGCGCGCACCGACCCATGGCTGAACATCGCCTCGAAATTGCTGCGGATGGCCAGCGGCCCCAGCAGGCGCGGGCCGCCCGGGTGCACGCAGACGATGTCGTCTTCGTCGGCCCAACAGGCCATCAGCGGCTCGAGCCGGCCCTGCTGCAGGGCCTCGTAAAACGCGGCCTCGACCTCATCGGGGCTGCCACCGAAGTGGGCGGTGCGGGTGGCGCGCGGCATGCAGGCAGTCGGGGGATGAGGGCGGCAGTGCTGGGGGGCGGAAGATCGCCAGGGCAGCGATCAAGCGGTGCGCAGATTGTGCCGCGACTTGCCCACCCAGCGACCGGCCAGCGTTGAGCACACACACGCGGCGGCATGCGGAGTGGCCTGCAGCAACAGCAGCGCGGCAAAGGCCTGCGCCGCCGCCTCGTGCGGCAAGGCCGCCCACCACACCGCACAGGCCGTGCCCACCAGACCGGTGAGCAGCAGGCCGTCGGCAAAGGTGCCGCCTTCCACGCGGGGCTGAGGGCGAGCTCGCGCCACATCCGTCGCACCGGCAGCCACCGCCGCTGCAGATGCCTGCTGTGTGCCGCCCGCACCCCCTGCATCACCCGCCTTGCGCGTCACATGGAACACCGCGCGGCGCTGCCACAGCCCGCGCCACACGCCCATGCCCACCGCATGCGACAAGGCGGCACCGGCCAGCATGGTGCCCAGGGCATCACGCCAGTTGGGCGTGACGCAGCGACGCAGCAGCAACAGCAGCATCGCCAGCCGCGCCAGGCCCAGCACCGCCACGCTTGCTGTCAGCGCCATGGGTGGCAGGGTGAAGCTGGCCGGCGCAAGCACCCAGCCCACGCCCCAGCCGATGGCCACCGCAGCAAACACGCTGTGCGCTGCATCGGCCCACCAGGGTAACCAGCCCGCCACGAAGTGATAGCGCTGCCACAGCGTCAGGCGCGACTGGCCCAGCAGCGCACGCCAGTGCTTGCGCAGGATCTGCATGCCGCCCTGCGCCCAGCGCTGGCGCTGGCGGCGGTAGGCGGCAAAGTCAGCCGGCACCAGCCCGGTGCCCAGCACGCGGTCGAGGTACAGCACGCGCCAGCCCGCCTGCAGCAGGCGCAGGCCGAGCTCGGTGTCTTCGCAGATGCAGTCTTCGTCCCAGCCGCCCACTTCGCGCAGCGCCCGGGTGCGGATGGTCGTCATGGTGCCGTGCTGGATGAGCGCCTCGCGCGCAAAGCGGTGGTGCATGCCCACGCGGAAGAAGCTGTCGTACTCCCAGTTCATCATGCGCTGCAGCGGATCGTCCTGCCAGTCGCGATGCGCCTGCGGGCACTGCACCACCGCCACCTGCGGGTCGGCAAAGTGGCCGGCGATGCGCTGCAGCCAGTCGGGATGCACCACGTAGTCGGCATCGACCACCGCCACCCACTGCGCTGCCGGGTCGGTGTGCTGCAACGCAAAGTTGAGCGCGCCGGCCTTGAAGCCCGGCCATCGGGGCAAATGGAAGAAGCGGATCTGGATGTCGTGCGCGCTGTGGTCCACCTGTGCGCCGACGGCGCGCTGCGCCTCGCGCTGCACCGCCAACCGGGCCTGCAGCCGCTGCACATGCGCCTGCACCGGCTGCCAGCGGCTTACGTCGCGGGTGTTGTTGTCCACCACCAAAATCTCCAGCGAGGGCCAGCGCAGCGCCATCAGGCTGTCGATGGTGGCAATCACCATGCGCGGGTCTTCGTTGCAGCAGGCCAGGTGGATGCTGACACGCGGCGCGGGCTGGTCGGCGGGCCAGCGCTTGTCGCGCAGGCGGTTGGGCAGGCCGCCACGCCAGAACAGTTCGGCAAACTCCATCCATTGCGCCAGCACCAGCGCCACCAGCAGCGCACTGGCCGGCACCAGCAAAGCCAGCCACAGCACATCGGCAGCGCGCAGGTACTGCACCCACGCGGCGCTGAAGGCATGCACCCACAGCGACGCAAGCGCCACCCCGCCAGCGGCCGCCAGCACGCGCACACGCAAGCGCAGGTGCGACAGGCGCAGCAGCAAGGGCAGCAGCAACGCAAAGGCCACCGCGCCCGACAGCGCCGCCTTGGCGTGCCAGTGCGGGTCGGGGTTGACCTCGCCAGTGAAGTCGAACTTGGGCTGGCGCTGTGCGTCCCACAGGCCCCAGTGCGCGCCCACCACGCCTTCTTCGGCCTGCTTCCAGGGCTGATCGACGGCCTCCATCAGGAAGTAATCCAGCCGCAGGTCGGCGCTGCGTTGCAGAAATTCGCGCACGAAGCGCGCCTGTGCCGCGGGCGAGGCCACGGCACCACCCACGCGTTCGCCCGCGCTGGGCCAGCCGATCTCGCCGATCACCACCGGCTTGTTCGGAAAGCGCTGGCGCAGCTCGGCCAGGCGCATGAAGGCGTAGTCCACCGCATGCTCCACCGGCACGCCCTCCCAGTAGGGCAGCAGATGCACGGTGATGAAGTCCACATGGCGCACCAGTTGCGGGTTGGCAAGCCACACATGCCAGGGCTCGGCGGTGGACACCGGCAGGCGCGATCGCGCGCGCACGCGGTCGAGGTAGCGCGACAGCTCGGCACGCTCGAGGTCGCCGCGCAGCAGCACCTCGTTGCCCACGATCAGCCGCTCGATGCCACGGTGGCTGCGTGCCAGCCGCAGCGCGGCGGTGATCTCGCGCTCGTTGTGGTCCAGACGAGTGTCCAGCCAGATGCCGGCGGTGAGGTTCAGGCCGGCGGCTTCGGCCTGCGCGGGCAGCGTGTCGAATTCACTGGCGCTGTAAGTGCGCAGCCGTGATGTCAGACCCGCGAGTTGCTGCAGATCGGACTCGATGGACGAGGCCTCGGGAAAGCGCTGGGTGATCGGGCTGTCCCAGCGGCCAAAGGCGTTGTAGGCCAAGCCTGCCACGCGCGCGGGCGCATCGGGCGCGGGTTGCGGGCGATGCAACGCCCACCAGGCCAGGGCCTGCAAGGCCACGGCGCATACAGCCAGCAGCCAGGCCACGGCGTGGCGGTGGCGTGTGGATTCAGCGCGTCCCGAAGGCTTCATGGTTTTGAGGTTTCAAGCAAGATGCATGCACGTGCGGCGCCGGACGGACCTTCTTCATCGACGCTTCATCGACGCCTGGCGCTGCCGATGGCGCCCGTACTGCCCTGAGGGCGCCACCCACCGTGCATGAAGTCCCCGATGTCCAGTCCTGAAATCGACAGCGCCGCCATCACGACGCCGCCCGCAGCGGCACGGGGGCGGCGGATTGTGGTCGCACTGCTGATGACTGCGGGGCTGGCAGGGTTTCTGGCATGGATGCTGTGGCTGGTGTTGCCGGCGCAGCCAACCCAGCCAGCGCAGCCAACACCCGTAGCTGCGGGCAGCGCCGCACCGCTTCAAGGCGTGCCCTGCGCGTCGTACGCACCCTTTCGACGCAGCGGGCATACCCCTTTCGATGCCACGTTGCGCATCACGCCCGACCAGATCCGCGACGACCTGCGCATGCTGGCGACGGTCACCCGCTGCGTGCGCACCTACGGGGTGGACCAGGGCATCGATGCGGTGCCGATGGTGGCGCGCGAACTTGGCCTGCAGGTGGTGCTGGGCACGTGGATCGGCCGCGAGGCGGCGCGCAACGAGGCCGAGCTGTCGCGCGCACTGGCGCTGGCCCGTGAGTACCGCGACGTGGTGCGCCTGCTGGTGGTGGGCAACGAGGTGCTGCTGCGCGGCGAGCAGACGCCACAGGCGATGGCGGCCCTGCTGGCGCGCGCCCGCGCCCAGTCGCCGGTGCCGGTGACCTACGCCGATGTGTGGGAGTTCTGGCTGCGCCACGCCGATGCACTGCGCGGGCAGGTGGATGTGGTGACGGTGCACATCCTGCCGTACTGGGAAGACGAGCCGGTGGGCATCGACACCGCGGTGGCCCACGTGCTGGCGGTGACGGCACGCGTGCGCGAGCGCTTTGGTGCGCAGCCGCTGTTCATCGGCGAGACCGGCTGGCCCGCCGAAGGCCGGCAGCGCGGGCCGGCGCGCCCGGGCGTCGTGGAGCAAACGCGCTTCGTGCGCGAACTGCTGGCGGTGCAGTCGGGCTTGCCGCCGCTCAACATCATCGAGGCCTTCGACCAGCCCTGGAAGCGCCAGCTTGAGGGCGCGGTGGGCGGCGCCTGGGGCCTGCTGGATGCCGAGGGGCAGCCGCGCGTAATGCTCGCAGGGCCGGTGCATCGCCCGGCGTGGAAGAACGGCCTGCTGATCGCTGCGCTGGGCGGCGCGTTGCTGGGTGGCGTGGCGGCCGCGATGAGCGCAGCGCGGTGGCGTGCACGCGGGCACAAGTTTCAGGCTGCATGCCGGGGCGCCGCGCTGGTCATCGTGGCCGCGGCCAGCGCGGCGGCCACCGTGTGGCAGGTGCATCTGATGGCGGCGATTTCGCGCAGCGGCACCGAATGGCTGATGACGGGCGCCGCGTCGCTGGCCGGGCTGGGTGGCTGCGCGGTGGCGCTGTATGCGCTGCATGCTTTGCATGACACGAACGACACCCTGCCCAAGCACCGCCACACCGCGGCACTGCGCTGGGCCGCAGCGGCGCTGATGCTGGTGTTTGTGCTGCTGCTGTGGCACCTGGCCTTCAGTGGCCGCTACCGCATGCTGCTGTGGCCGCTGCCCTTTGTGGGCGCCTGGGCGCTGGCGCTGGCCTGCACGCTGCAAGCCCCAATCGCGACGCCCGATCCAGGCACCACGCAGGCCCACAGCGGTGCCGGCTGGCTGCGTGGTGTAGTGGCCGCACTCGCGCTGCTGGGCACGGCGTGTGCCGCTGCCATCCTGTGGCACGAGGGCCCGCACAACGCGCAGGCCGCGTGGTTGGCGGCGTCGTGGCTGGCGCTGCTGGTCAGCGCTTGGCACGCGGCGGCCCCACATCGTCCACCAGGGGCTGTGGCGACAGGGCCTTGATCAACAAGCCGGTGAGCTCGTGCATGCCGCCCAAGGGCGTGCGCGGGGGCTCCATGCCGCGCGCAAAACCCAGCGCCTCGAAGCGCTGCAGGATCTGCGGGTCGCTCGTCACCAGGTACACCGGCACGTCCCACGACGCACCCTCGCCAGTGACGCTGGAGGCAGGCTGGTGGTCCCCCACCAGCAGGTACACGCCGTCGCGCGCAAACGGCTGCGCCAAATAACCGCCCAGCCACTGGTAGGTGTAGTCGACCATGCCGATGTAGCCTGGCCGCATGTTCAACCAGTCGGGCTTTTGCGCCAGCAGCCGCGCGGTGATATCGGCCTCGAACGGCTGCTCGGTCAGGATGCGCGCCCAATCCGGCTGGTAGGGCGGCACGGGGCTGAACGGCAGGTGCGAGGTGATGGTGGGAAAGAACACAAAGCGCGGCTTGCCGCCCGCTTGCCGCGGATGCATCTGCTCAAAGCGCGCGAAGGCGAACTGGTCGGGGCTGTACCACAGGCCCAGCGGCGGCCCGCGGTACTTCAGGTCGCGCGCATCGACGTACGTGTCAAAGCCGTAGAAGGCGCGCTCGGGCCAGTCCCAGAACACGCCGTGGTACACGCCGAAGGTCTGGTAGCCCTGTTGGCGCATCAGGGAGATCAGCGTGGGCCGCTGCGTGGTCAGCAGCAGATCGTGATGGCGCGGCTGGCTCAGGTCCATGCCCGACAGCAGGCCCAGGTGCGCCAGGTCCGACCCGCCCGCAAAGGTGGGCGAACGCACGAAGGCACTCACCACGCCCTTGCCGGCCGCCAGCACGTCGCGCCCAAAGGTTTGTCGCCGGGGGGCAAGCGCCGCGGCCATCTGCGCGTCGTCGTAAGTCACGGCTCCCACCGATTCGAGCATGACGAGGAACAGGTCGCGCCCGCCAAGCAAGGCCATGGGCCGCTCGGCCACGGGCGTACTGGACGTGGCTGCGGCGCCTGCCGCCATCGCCCGGTCCACCGCGGTGGCGGGCGGCAGGATCTCGGCCACCCGCGCGGGCGACAGCGCATCGGCCACCAGCCCTGCCTGGTGCACCCAGGCCGGCAGCACCGGGCGCGAGATGTAGGGCCAGGTGGCCTGCACGCCCGCGTAGTTGCCCACCACCGACAAGGCGAAGAAGCCCGACGCGGCCAGCGCGGTCGGCGAGCGCAGCGCCGCCGGTGCGGCCTCGTGCGCCACCACCCATAGGCCGCGGCGCACCAGTGCGTGCAGCGCCCACAGCAGCAGGCCCACCGCCAGCACCGCCAGCGCGCTCAGCCACCACGGCGCGGCCTGCGCCGACACCCACAGAAAGCGCGGAATCTGCAGGCCGTCCCAGTACAGGTTGACCGGCCGACCGAACAGCGCGGGCGACACCACGTCACCGTAGCGGCCCAGCACCAGCAGGGTGTAGAGCAGCGCCACCCACGACAGCAGGCGCGGCGGCACGGTACCGCCCCAGCGCGCCCATGCCAGCAGCGCGCACCACAGGATCACGAACTCGGGCGAGACGCGGTGGTCGGGCCACACCATGGGCGTGGGCCACCACAGGTTGAAACTCAACAGACCACTGAGCAACAGCATCCACGCCAGCCAGCGCAACGCCTGCCGCAAGGACACGGCATTCGACACGGCGTTCGGCACGACAGGCCGTACGGCAGTAGGAGCAGGCTCAGGGCGCACGGGCGGCATCACCACAAGGTCATCGGCAGATCTGGCCGCAGCATGCGGGCGATCCGATCCCCCTTCATACGCGTCGGGCACCGGGGCGGTTTTGCAAAAACAAACCCCCGGCACCTTGCGATGCCGGGGGCGTGCATGGATTCACCGCGCGGATTACTTCTTGTCGCGGAACTTGCGCAGGGCCGCCAGCTGGGCGGCCATCACCGCGAGCTCGGACTGGGCCTTGGCCAGGTCGATCTCGCTCTTGGCGTTTTTCACGGCCTCTTCGGCGTTGCGGCGCGCCTCGTTGGCCTTTTCTTCGTCGAGGTCATTGCCGCGGATGGCGGTGTCGGACAGCACGGTCACGCAGTTCGGTTGCACCTCGAGGATGCCGCCGGCCACGAACACGAACTCTTCACGACCGTCGGCCGTCTCGATGCGCACCGAGCCAGGGCGGATGCGGGTGATCAGCGGTGTGTGGCGCGGATAGATGCCGAGTTCGCCAGCCTCGCCGGGCAGGGCCACGAACTTGGCCTCGCCCGAGAAGATCGACTCCTCGGCACTGACGACTTCCACTTGGATGGTTGCCATGGGCTGTGTCCCTCAGTCGCTGCGCCGCTCAGGCGGCCAGCTTCTTGGCCTTCTCGAACGCCTCGTCGATGGTGCCAACCATGTAGAAGGCCTGCTCGGGCAGGTGATCGCACTCGCCAGAGGTGATCATCTTGAAGCCGCGGATGGTTTCCTTCAGGGGCACGTACTTGCCCGGCGTGCCGGTGAACACCTCGGCCACGTGGAAGGGCTGCGACAGGAAACGCTGGATCTTGCGGGCGCGGGCCACGGCCAGCTTGTCTTCCGGCGACAGTTCGTCCATGCCCAGGATGGCGATGATGTCGCGCAGTTCCTTGTAGCGCTGCAGGGTGGCCTGCACCGAGCGGGTGGTGGTGTAGTGATCCTCACCCACCACGTTCGGGTCGATCTGGCGGCTGGTGGAGTCCAGCGGGTCCACCGCGGGGTAGATGCCCAGTGCGGCGATGTCACGCGACAACACCACGGTGGCGTCCAGGTGAGCAAACGTCGTTGCGGGAGACGGATCGGTCAGGTCGTCGGCCGGCACGTACACGGCCTGGATCGAGGTGATCGAGCCCACCTTAGTGGAGGTGATGCGCTCCTGCAGGCGGCCCATCTCTTCGGCCAGCGTCGGCTGGTAGCCCACGGCAGAAGGCATACGGCCCAGCAGAGCGGACACTTCGGTACCGGCCAGGGTGTAGCGGTAGATGTTGTCCACGAAGAACAGCACGTCACGGCCTTCGTCGCGGAAGGACTCGGCAATCGTCAGGCCGGTCAGGGCCACGCGCAGACGGTTGCCCGGGGGCTCGTTCATCTGGCCATACACCATGGCCACTTTGGATTCGGCCAGGTTGTCCTGCTTCACCACGCCCGAGTCGGACATCTCGTGATAGAAGTCGTTGCCCTCGCGGGTGCGCTCACCCACGCCGGCGAACACCGACAGACCCGAGTGGGCCTTGGCGATGTTGTTGATGAGTTCCATCATGTTCACGGTCTTGCCCACGCCGGCGCCGCCAAACAGACCCACCTTGCCGCCCTTGGCGAACGGGCAGATCAGGTCGATCACCTTGATGCCGGTCTCGAGCAGTTCCTGCGAGGGCGACAGCTCGTCATAGGCCGGGGCCTTGCGGTGGATGGAGGCGGTGAGCTCGGTGGAAACCGGGCCGCGCTCGTCAATCGGGTTGCCCAGCACGTCCATGATGCGGCCAAGCGTGGCCTTGCCCACGGGCACGGTGATCGGTGCGCCGGTGTTGGTGACGATGACGCCGCGCTTGAGGCCGTCGGACGAGCCGAGCGCAATCGTGCGCACGATGCCGTCGCCGAGCTGCTGCTGCACTTCCAGCGTCAGCGCGGAGCCTTCCATCTTGAGTGCGTCATACACGCGCGGCATGCGGTCGCGCGGGAATTCGACGTCCACGACGGCGCCGATGCACTGAACGATCTTGCCCTGGGCTTGGGGGGTCGACATGTTTCGTTCCTTCAGTTCAATCTAAAAATCGTTGAGGCTTCGGTCAACCGCTGATGGCGGCAGCGCCGCTCACGATTTCCGAGAGTTCTTTGGTGATGCCGGCCTGACGGGTCTTGTTGTAGACCAGCTTGAGTTCACCGATCAGGGTACCGGCGTTGTCGGTGGCGGCCTTCATGGCCACCATGCGCGCCGATTGCTCGGACGCCATGTTCTCGGCCACCGCCTGGTACACCAGTGCCTCGACGTAGCGCACCAGCAGGTCGTCGATGACGGTCTGCGCATCGGGCTCGTACAGGTAGTCCCAGCCGTGCTGCTGGCCATCGGCGGCCGGCTCGGCCTGTATCGTGGCCGCCGACAGGGGCAGCAGTTGCTGCAACACCGGCTCCTGCTTCATCGTGTGGATGAAGCGGGTGTAGCACAGGTAGACCGCATTGACCTTGCCTTCGGCGTACGCGTCCAGCAGCACCTTCACCGGGCCGATCAGGCGCTCGAGGTGCGGCGTGTCGCCCAGCTGGGTGACATGCGACACCACCTGCGCGCCGACGCGGTTCAGAAAGCCCAGACCCTTGTTACCGATGGCCACCGTCTGCGCCGACACACCCTGCGACTGCAGTTCGCGCAGCTTATTGGTGACGGCGCGCAGCACGTTGGTGTTGAGGCCGCCGCACAGGCCCTTGTCGGTGGACACGACGATGAAGCCCGCCGACTTGGCGTCGTTGGTCTTCATGAACGGGTGCGTGTACTCCGGGTTGGCCTTGCCAAGGTTGGCGGCGATGTCGCGCACCTTGGACGCGTAGGGCCGGGCCGCACGCATGCGGTCCTGCGCCTTGCGCATCTTGGAGGCGGCGACCATCTCCATGGCCTTGGTGATCTTCTTGGTGTTCTCCACCGACTTGATCTTGCCGCGGATTTCCTTGCCTGCTGCCATGTGGGCTCCTGCGTGCTCAGCCGCGTGTCAGGCGAAGGACTTCTTGAAGGCACCGATGGCGGCGCTCAGCTCGGCCTCGGCGTCCTTGTCCATGGCCTTGTCGTTCTCGAGCTTGGCCAGCAGCGCGGCATGCTTGTCCTTGAGGTAGCCATGCAGGCCGCTCTCAAACGACAGCACCTTCTTGACATCGACATCGTCCATGAAGCCCTTGTTCACCGCGAACAGCGAAGCGGCCATCAGGCTGATGGGCAGCGGGCTGTACTGCGGCTGCTTGAGCAGTTCGGTCACGCGGGCGCCGCGGTCGAGCTGCTTGAGGGTGGCTTCGTCCAGGTCGGACGCGAACTGCGCAAACGCAGCCAGTTCACGGTACTGGGCCAGGTCGGTACGGATACCACCGGACAGCGACTTGATCAGCTTGGTCTGGGCGGCACCACCCACGCGCGACACCGAGATACCCGCGTTGATGGCGGGACGGATGCCGGCGTTGAACAGGTTGGTCTCCAGGAAGATCTGGCCGTCGGTGATCGAGATCACGTTGGTCGGAACGAAGGCAGACACGTCACCGGCCTGCGTTTCGATCACGGGCAGTGCGGTCAGCGAACCGGTCTTGCCCTTGACCTCACCCTTGGTGAAGGCCTCGACGTAGTCGGCGTTCACGCGGGCAGCGCGCTCGAGCAGGCGGCTGTGGAGATAGAACACGTCGCCGGGGAAGGCTTCGCGGCCCGGCGGGCGGCGCAGCAGCAGCGACACCTGGCGGTAGGCCACGGCCTGCTTGGACAGGTCGTCGTAAATAATCAGGGCGTCCTGGCCGCGGTCGCGGAAGTATTCGCCCATGGTGCAGCCCGAGTAGGCCGACACGTACTGCATGGCAGCCGACTCGGAGGCCGAAGCCGCCACCACGATGGTGTAGTCCATCGCGCCGTGTTGCTCGAGGGCACGCACGACGTTCTTGATCGACGAGGCCTTCTGTCCGATGGCCACGTAGATGCAGGTCATGTTTTGACCTTTTTGATTGATGATGGTGTCGATGGCCACCGCGGTCTTGCCGGTCTGGCGGTCACCGATGCTCAGCTCGCGCTGGCCGCGGCCGATCGGCACCATGGAGTCGATCGACTTCAGGCCAGTCTGCACCGGCTGGTCCACCGACTTACGCGCGATCACGCCCGGAGCGACCTTCTCGATCACGTCGGTCATCTTGGCGTTGATCGGGCCCTTGCCGTCGATCGGCTGGCCGAGCGCGTTGACCACGCGGCCGATCAGCTCGGGGCCGACCGGCACTTCCAGAATGCGGCCGGTGCACTTGACCGTGTCGCCTTCGGAGATGTGCTCGTAGTCGCCCAGCACCACCGCGCCGACCGAGTCGCGCTCGAGGTTCAGCGCCAGGCCGTAGGTGGGCGTGCCGTCCTTGGTGGCCGGGAACTCGAGCATCTCGCCCTGCATCACCTCGGACAGGCCGTGGATGCGCACGATGCCGTCGGTCACCGACACCACGGTGCCCTGGTTGCGGATGTCGGCGCTTGCTGCCAGGCCCTCGATCCGGCTCTTGATCAATTCAGAAATTTCAGCGGGATTGAGTTGCATGACTCTTTCCTTCCATGTCCTTGGGTTGCGTGTCGCAGGTTGCTGTCAGCACGTGGCTGTCAGGCGGTCAGCGCCGTTTTCATCTGTTCCAGGCGGGCCTTCACCGAGGTGTCCAGCACCTCGTCGCCCACCACCACCCGCACGCCGCCGATCAGGGAGGGATCGACCTGCACCGAGGGGTTGAGCTTGCGGCCAAAGCGCTTTTCCAGCAGCGCCGACAGGTCTGCAAGGCCGGCCGCGTCGATCGGGAAAGCGCTGTACACCACGGCGTCCGACGAGCCGCGCTGGGCGTTGACCAGCGCGCGGAACTGCGCGGCGATCTCGGGCAGCGCCGCCAGGCGACGGTTCTCGATCACGGTGCGCAGGAAGTTCTGCGCGGCCGTGGGCAGCTGGGCCTTGGCCACCCCGCGGATCAGATCGAACACCTGTGTGTCGCTGACCTTGGGGTTGTCGGCAAATTGCAGCAGATGCGCGTCACCGGCGATCGCGGCCAGCTCGTCGAGCCAGCCCGACGCGGTGGCCAGGTCGGCCGACGAGGCCTTGAACAGCGCCTCGGCGTACGGGCGCGCAATGGTGGCAAGCTCGGCCATGGCGCGTCCTTACAGCTCGGTCTTCAGGCGGTTCAGCAGATCTGCGTGAACGCCTGCATTGACTTCGCGGCGCAGGATCTGCTCGGCGCCCTTGACAGCCAGCACCGCCACCTGCTCGCGCAGGGCTTCGCGGGCGGCAATCGCCTGCTGGTCGGCCTCGGCCTTGGCGGCGGCGATGATCTTGTTGCCTTCTTCGGCGGCACGCGTCTTGGCTTCCTCGATCAGGGCCTGGGCGCGGCGCTCGGCATCGGCCAGACGGGCCGCCGATTCATTGCGCGACTTGGCCAGCTCGTCTTCCACGCGCTTGTTGGCGGCGGACAGCTCGGAGCGTGCCTTGTCGGCGGCGGCGAGGCCGTCAGCGATCTTCTTCGCACGCTCGTCCAGGGCGCCGGCGATGGGCGGCCACACGAATTTCATCGTGAACCACACCAGGATCGCAAAGACGATCGCCTGGACGAACAGGGTTGCGTTGATGCTCACAGCAACACCCTTTCAGTCAAAAGTGGTTGTTGCAGCCTGCTTACTTGAGCACGAAGGGGTTGGCGAACGCGAACATCATCGCGATACCGACGCCGATCAGGAAGGCGGCGTCGATCAGGCCGGCCAGCAGGAACATCTTGGTCTGCAGTTCGTTCATCAGCTCGGGCTGACGGGCGGCCGACTCAAGGTACTTGCTGCCCATGATGCCGATGCCGATGCAGGCACCAATGGCGCCGAGACCGATGATCAGACCAGCGGCGAGTGCAACAAAGCCGAGAACGTGTTCCATTGAAAGCTCCTGTGGAAAAAAGGAAAGGGTTGAGGGAAGGGAGGAACGGAAAAGAAACCGGGGATCAGTGGGCGTCGTGCGCCTGACCCACGTACACCAGGGTCAGCATCATGAATATTAAACCCAGCAGGACGACGATAATGATGTTGAAGATTTCCCAGAAGG
>JBJTCL010000057.1:0-74436 GCA_046091865.1 Burkholderiaceae bacterium
GTGTACGAGACGCTGGAGGCCGACGGCGAGCCGATGCGCGCCGGCCGGGTGCTGTCGACCGAGTTCGTCAACAACGGCAAGACCTATCAGGCGATGTGGTTCCAGGAGCCGGGTAAGAAGGGCGCCTACTACGGCCTGGACGGCAAGACGATGCAGAGTGCCTACCTAGCCTCGCCCATGCAGTTCTCGCGCGTGACCAGCGGCTTTGCCATGCGCTTTCATCCGGTGCACCAGACCTGGCGCGCGCACCTGGGCGTGGACTACGGCGCGCCGGTGGGCACGCCGGTGCGCTCCGTGGGCGACGGCGTGGTCGAGTTCGCTGGTGTGCAGGGTGGCTTCGGCAACGTGGTCTTCATCCGCCACAACGGCAGTGACACCACCGTCTACGCGCACCTGAGTCGCATCGACGTGCGCAAGGGGCAGACCGTGACCCAGGGCCAGCGCGTGGGCGCGGTCGGCGCGACCGGCTGGGCCACTGGCCCGCACCTGCACTTCGAGTTCCGCGTCAACGGCCGCCATCAGGATCCGATGACGATCGCCCGCCAGGCCGAGGCGGTGCCCGTGTCGGCCGCCGCGCGCCCGGCCTTTGAAGAAGCCGCACGCGGCCAGCGCATGGCCTTGGGCGCGGCCGCCAGCGTGCAGGTGGCGTCGGTCGAGTGAACGCTCGCGCCGCACGCCGCTGTTCCCCCCTCTTCGTTTCGTAGCTGCATCGCCGTCCCATGACGGAGCGCTTCATCGGCCTGATGTCCGGCACCTCGCTGGACGGCATTGACGGCGTGATCGCGCAGTTCGACGGCGGCGCGCCGCAAGTGCTGGCGCACGCCTCGCAACCCTTTGATGGGGCGCTGCGCGCCGAGCTGATGGCGCTCAACCGCAGCGGCGCAGACGAACTGCACCGCGCCGCGCTGGCAGCCAACGCGCTGGCCCGCGGCTATGCGCAGGTGGTGCGGCGTCTGCTGCAAGGCACCGGCCTGCAGGCCGCCGACATCCGCGCCATCGGTGCACACGGCCAGACGGTGCGGCATCAGCCCGGCCTGCACGACGGCACCGGCTACACCGTGCAGCTCAGTGCGCCGGCACTGCTGGCCGAGCTAAGCGGCATCTGCGTGGTGGCCGACTTCCGCAGCCGCGACGTGGCCGCAGGCGGCCAGGGCGCGCCGCTGGCGCCCTTCTTCCACCGCGCGTTCTTCGGTCAGCGCGATCGCAGTGTGGGCGTGCTGAACCTGGGCGGCATCGCCAACCTGACGGTGCTGGCGCCGCAGGCATCACCGTCACCGCTGATCGGCTTTGACTGCGGCCCGGCGAATGCGCTGATGGACCTGTGGTGCGAGCGCCATACCGGAGCGGCCTTGGATGCCGACGGCGCCTGGGCTGCATCCGGCAAAGTGAGCGACCGCTTACTGGCAAGCTTCATGGCTGAGCCGTTCTTTGCGCAGCACCCCCCCAAAAGCACGGGTCGCGACCTGTTTCATGCCACCTGGCTGGACGGGCACTTGCAGGCCCACACGGGCCTTGCCCCACAGGATGTGCAGGCCACGCTGGCTGAATTGACAGCCCGCGCCTGCGCTGCCGACCTGCGGCGCGAAGCACCGGCGGCAAGCGAACTGGTGGTGTGCGGCGGCGGCGCCCTCAACGGGCACCTGATGCGGCGGCTGCAGGCGGCCTTGCCAGGGGTGCAGGTGGCGTCGTCGCAGCAGCGCGGCCTGCCGCCCCTGCAGGTGGAGGCCGCCGCCTTTGCCTGGCTGGCGCGTCAGGCGCTGCACGGCGAGGCGCTGGACCTGAAAAGCACCACGGGCGCCCGAGGCGCCCGTGTGCTGGGTGCGGTATATCCCGCCTGAGCCGGTTCAGACCGAGAAGCTCGATCCGCAGCCGCAGGTGGTGGTGGCGTTCGGGTTCTTGATCACGAACTGCGCGCCCTGCAAATCCTCTTTGTAGTCGATCTCGGCGCCCACCAGGTACTGGTAGCTCATCGCGTCGATCAGCAGCGACACACCGTTCTTGGTCATCACCGTGTCGTCGTCGTTGGCGATCTCGTCGAAGGTGAATCCGTACTGGAAACCCGAGCAGCCGCCGCCCTGCACGAACACGCGCAGCTTGAGCTCGGGGTTGCCCTCTTCGGCGATCAGGTCGGCCACCTTGGCGGCTGCGCTGTCGGTAAAGACCAGCGGGTCGGGCATCTGGGTGGGTACGGCTTCAGCGACAGCGCTCATGGCGTGGCTCCTTGCAACGGGCTTGAATGGTACAGCGATTCGCTCGGGAATCGCATTCAGCGGTTGTTAGCCGCCAGTGTGAGCAGGGGCTTTTCGGCGTTGGACGGCTGCATCTGCCCTGAGATGAGGGCGCCCTGGTGCATTTCGAGGGCTGCGTAGTGCACATCGCCCTCGATGCGCGCCTTGGGCTGCAACTCCAGCAGGCTGCGGCTGTACACCGGCCCGACCACCCGGCCATTAACGATCACATGGTCGGCGTGGATCTCGCCCTGCACCGTGGCCGATTCGGAGATCACCAGCAGGCTGGGGCGCTCGGTGCTGGCGTGGATGTGGCCCACCACCGTACCGTCCACCCGCAGGCCGTCCTCAAAGCTCAGGTTGCCGTCGATGCGGCTGCCCGGGCCGATCAGGCTCTTGATGGCGGGCTGGGACTTCTTGCCGAACATGGGAACCTCCAGTCATCCAAGGCGGATGGTTTGCACTGCGCGGGTGGCGCTGCCGTCGAGCACGCGCACCGTCAGGTTTTTTACCACGACCTGCGGCGGCAGGTCGACCACGCCGTCCAGGCGTCGGTACTGGCGCAGGGCCAGCGCCTGCGGCCCGGCCGGCAGCGTCTGCGTCCAGGCTTTGCCGCCCTGGGTGCCGGCCAGCACCAGTTCGAGCCGTCCGTTGAACTCGGCCGGATTGCGCGCCGACTGCATCACCAGCACCTGCCAGCGCAGCTGCTGCGGCGTCACCATCTCGGCCTGCAGGCCGCGCACGGCCACCGCTTCGTTGCCCGCGGCCGGAATGAGCCGCTCAAAAAAGCCCAGGTCATCGCGCAGCGCGCGGTTCTCGTCCTGCAGCTGGCGAACCTGCGCGGCCAGCTTGTCCTGCGCGGCCTTCTCCATGGTGAGCAGGCTGGTGGCGGTGTCGGCCTGTGAACGCGCCGGGTCGCGCTCGGCGCGCAAGCTGGCCACCTGCGCCTGCACCCGCGCCAGCTCCTCGCGCGCACCGTCGTCGATGCCCGCCAGGTCCTTGCCGAGCTCGAACGCCCACAGCGCGATCGCCGCGCAAAACCCCAGCACCAGCGCCATCACCACCCAGCGCAGTGGCCACGGCAGCGCACTGCGCACGGCCATGCGCGGCGCGCTGATGGTGAGCCGGCGGCGCAAAAGCTTCAGGCGCATGCGGGTGCCCAGTGAGCGGTGTGCAAAGCGACAACCCGCGGCGCAGAAAAAGCAAAACCGCCCCGAAGGGCGGCCTTGGCGTCAGTGCACCACAAGGGATGGCAGCTGCGTCGCGAGAGGCCGGTAGGCAAGGCGCAAACCACAGCAAGGCTGGACGCCTTGCGAGGATTTGCAACGCAGCATACTGGCCTCGCAGCAGCAGATGTCAGCGCTTGGAGAACTGCTTGCGGCGGCGTGCAGAGTGCAAACCGACCTTCTTGCGCTCCACCTCGCGGGCGTCGCGGGTGACGAAACCGGCGGCGCTGAGTGCGGGCTTGAGGTTCGCGTCGTAGTCGATCAGCGCGCGGGTGATGCCGTGGCGGGTAGCGCCGGCCTGGCCGGATTCACCGCCGCCGTGCACGTTGACCTGGATGTCGAAGGTTTCGGCATGGTTGGTCAGCACCAGCGGTTGCTTGGCGATCATGATCGAGGTCTCGCGGCCAAAGTACTCCTGGATGTCTTTGCCGTTGACCGTGATCTTGCCCGAGCCCTTTTTCAGGAACACACGCGCGACGCTGGATTTGCGACGGCCGGTTCCGTTGTTCCATTCACCAATCATCGTGTGGCTCCTCAGATGTCCAGCGGCTTGGGCTGCTGCGCGGTGTGCGGATGCTCTGCGCCGCCGTACACCTTGAGCTTCTTGATCATGGCGTAGCCCAACGGGCCCTTGGGCAGCATGCCCTTGACCGCCTTCTCGAGCGCGCGGCCGGGGTGCTTGGCCTGCATGTCGCGGAAGTTGGTGGCGGTGATGCCGCCCGGGAAACCCGAGTGGCGGTAGTACATCTTGTCGAGCGGCTTGGCGCCGGTGACGCGCAGCTTGGCTGCGTTGACGACGACGATGAAGTCGCCCGTGTCGACGTGAGGCGTGTAAATGGCCTTGTGCTTGCCGCGCAGACGGAGGGCAACTTCGCTGGCTACCCGTCCGAGGACCTTGTCGGTCGCGTCAATCACAAACCACTCGTGCGTCACGTCAGCGGGTTTCGCGCTGAACGTTTTGGTCATGAGTTTTCCTGGTTTGGCGGGCCCTATTCCACGGTCGGTGCGCCTCTTGTGGGCGCCTCTTAGGTGGTGAACTGAAGCTTCGCCGCGGAGCCACAAAAACGCTGCGAAGCCTGCGATTATACGAAAAACCCGCCTTTCACCCACCCCGGGGCCCGGCTGCGGCTACCATGGCCCCATGTTCAGTTACCGCCATGCCTTCCATGCCGGCAACCATGCCGACGCGCTCAAGCACACCGCGTGGATCGCGATGCTGCGCTACCTCACGCAAAAGGACGCGGCACTGACGGTGCTGGACACCCATGCCGGCGCCGGCCTGTACCGGCTCGATGGCGAGCAGGCCCGCACCAGCGGCGAGGCGGCCGACGGTGTGCTGCGGCTGCTGGCCCTGCCCGAGCCCGAGGCGGCCACGCTGGCCCCGGCGCTGGCCGACTATCTGGGCGTGGTGCGCAGCTTCCAGCGCGGCAAGGGCCACAAGACCTACCCCGGATCGCCCTTCATCGCCCACGGGCTGCTGCGCGAGCACGACCGCATCAAGCTGTTTGAGCTGCACCCCACCGACTCGCGCAACCTCAAGAGCAATGTGACGGCGCTGGACGCCGGGCGGCAGGTGGCGGTGCTGGTGGAAGACGGTTTTGAGCATTACAAGAAGTTCCTGCCGCCGCCTTCGCGCCGCGCGCTGGTGCTGATCGACCCGAGCTACGAGCTCAAGAGCGACTACGCGCGGGTGCAGGCACTGCTGGCCGATGCGCTCAAGCGCTTTCCCACCGGCACCTATGCGGTATGGCACCCGATCATCCCGCGCCCCGAGGCGCACGACCTGCCCAAGCGCCTGCGTACCCTGGCCACCAAGGCGCAGCGGCCCTGGCTGTGGGCCAGCCTGACGGTGAAGTCCGGCAAGCGCGCCCAGGGGCTGCCGGCCAGCGGCCTGTTTGTGATCAATCCGCCGCACACCCTGGACGCCGCGCTGCGCCCGGCGCTGCCGCAGATGGCGCAGTGGCTGGCGCAGGACGACACCGCCGCCTGGCATCTGGAATCCGGCGGCGGCTGAACCGGAGCTTCAAGCGGGAAAAAAATTAACCGACCGCCCGGTCGGTTAATTGGGTATACTGCGCGCATTGCCAGCAGCAGGAGACCCGCATGTACACCCAGGCGATGGACATTCCCGATAGCCAGCAGCCGGCGCTCAAGGCCGTGCCGCAGGACATCCGCGCAGCCGAAGCCGGACTGCAACAGCGCTTTGACGAGCGCATCGACGCCGACGGCCGCATCGAGCCGCAAGACTGGATGCCCGACGCGTACCGCAAGACGCTGGTGCGCCAGATCAGCCAGCATGCGCACAGCGAAATCGTCGGCATGCTGCCCGAGGGCAACTGGATCAGCCGCGCGCCCAGCCTCAAGCGCAAGGCCATCCTGATCGCCAAGGTGCAGGACGAAGGCGGCCATGGCCTGTACCTGTACAGCGCCGCCGAAACGCTGGGCACCAGCCGCGACCAGATGGTCGATGCGCTGCACACCAGCAAAGCCAAGTACAGCTCCATCTTCAACTACCCCACGCTCAACTGGGCGGATGTGGGCGTGATCGGCTGGCTGGTGGACGGCGCGGCCATCATGAACCAGATCCCGCTGTGCCGCTGCAGCTACGGGCCCTATGCCCGCGCCATGATCCGCGTGTGCAAGGAAGAAAGCTTCCATCAGCGCCAGGGCTACGAGGCCCTGCTAGTGATGATGAAGGGCACACAGGCGCAGCGCGACATGGTGCAGGACGCGGTGAACCGCTGGTGGTGGAAGTGCCTGGCGATGTTCGGACCACCCGACGCCGACAGCCCCAACAGCGCGCAGGGCATGCGCTGGGGCATCAAGCGCATCAGCAACGACGAGCTGCGCCAGAAGTTCGTCGACGCCACCGTGCCGCAGGCGCAGGTGCTGGGCGTCACGCTACCCGACCCCGACCTGAAGTGGAACGAGGCGCGCGGTCACTGGGACTTTGGTGCGATCGACTGGGACGAGTTCTGGGACACGGTCAACGGCAACGGCCCGTGCAACCAGGAGCGCCTGGCCACCCGCGTGAAGGCCTGGAACGACGGCGAATGGCTGCGCCACGGCGCGCTGGCCCACAAAGCCAAGCAGCGCGCACGCACGATGAAGGAGGCCGCATGAGCACGGACCACACCAAGGCACCGGCCCTCAAGGAGTGGCCGCTGTGGGAAGTCTTCATCCGCAGCAAGCAGGGCCTGGAGCACAAGCACTGCGGTAGCCTACACGCCGCCGATGCGCGCCAGGCGCTGCAGATGGCGCGCGACGTGTACACCCGCCGCCAGGAAGGCGTGAGC
The DNA here is from genome assembly GCA_046091865.1 of Burkholderiaceae bacterium. Lineage (GTDB taxonomy): Bacteria > Pseudomonadota > Gammaproteobacteria > Burkholderiales > Burkholderiaceae_C > JBDLRH01. Next base: position 6,751 of record JBJTCL010000057.1, read on the forward strand.
ATCTGGGTGGTGCCGTCGGCGCAGATCACCGCCAGCGAGCCGGATGACAAGGCCGAATTCTTCGAGCCCATGGGCGACAAGATCTACCGCCACCCGACCTTCTACGAGATCCCCGACGAAGTGGGGCACATGTGATGGGCGCCGCAACCATCGACCGCCCGGTGGCGGCGCAGGTGCCGGCCAGCTACCTTTTGCATCTCGCCGACAACGCGCTGGTGCTCGGTCAGCGCAACGCCGAGTGGTGCGGCCATGGGCCCATCCTCGAAGAAGACATCGCCATGGCCAACGTGAGCCTGGACCTGATCGGCCAGGCGCGCCTGCTTTATCAAGAGGTAGCCCAGCGCATCGGCGGTGAGGTCACCGAAGACACGCTGGCCTACTTTCGCGACGCGCCCGAGTTCCGCAACTACACGCTGGTGGAACTGCCGCACCGCATCGGCCTGGTGGGCTATGCGCAAAGCGATCTTGACTATTCGGTGACGCTGGTGCGCAACTTCCTGTACGGCACGTTGATGGTGCTGGTGTGGGACGCGCTGCAGCGTTCACGCGACGAGGCGCTGGCCGCCATCGCCGCCAAGTCGCTCAAGGAAGCCAGCTACCACCTGCGCCATGCGCGCGACTGGCTGGTGCGTCTGGGTGACGGCAGCGACGAGTCGCATGGGCGCATGCAGGCGGCACTGGATCATTTGATGCCCTACACCGACGAGTTCTGGTCTGACAGCGCGCTGGAAACCGACGCGCTGCAAAGCGGTGCCGGCGTGGATGTGCGCAGCCTGCGCGAGCGCTGGGACGCGATCGTCGACGACGCGCTGGCCGAGGCGACGCTGCAGCGTCCGGCCGCGCAGCGCCACTACATCACCCAGGGCAAGAGCGGCATCCATTCCGAGCATCTGAGCTTCCTGCTGGCCGAGATGCAGAGCCTGGCGCGCGCCCACCCCGGCGCCACCTGGTGATCGATGGACACCGCCGTTCGCTCGCCGCTGGCCCAGCGCGCCTGGGACCTGCTCGAGGCCGTGCCCGACCCGGAGATTCCGGTGGTGTCGATCCGCGAGCTCGGCATCCTGCGCGACGTGCGCGAACTGCCCGGCCCCGCCGATGCGGTGGAGGTGGTGATCACGCCCACCTACAACGGCTGCCCGGCGATGGAGCAGATCGCCGATGACGTACGCGCCGCATTGGCGGTGCAAGGCATCACCGGCCGCGTGGTGACGCAGCTGGCGCCCGCGTGGACGACCGACTGGATCGGCCCGCAGGCACGCGAGAAGCTGCGCCAATACGGCATCGCGCCGCCGCAGCCCACCGCGTGCGCCAGCGGTGCAGCATCGGGCGGTGCGAGCGAGGCCAGTGGCGCCTTCCGCGGCGCCAGCGCGCAGGTGCTGCAGTTCGCGCCGCGCCGCGCAGTGCGCGCCACGCCGATTGCCTGCCCGCGCTGCGGCTCGCACAACACCACCGAGACCTCGCACTTCGGTTCCACCGCCTGCAAGTCGCTGATGCGCTGCCTGGACTGCCTGGAACCGTTCGACTATTTCAAGCCGTACTGAGGCATCTGCCCTGAGCCATCTGTACCGAACCCGCACCGAGACCGCCATGGCCACCGCATCCGCTCCCCGATTCCATCCGCTGACCGTTGCCCGGGTCGAGTCCGAAGCCGCTGGCGCAGTGGCCATCGGCCTGCGCGTGCCGCCTGAGCTGCGCGAGCGCTTTGCGTTCGAGCCGGGGCAGTTCCTCACGCTGCGCGCACACATCAACGGCCAGGACGTGCGACGCAACTACTCCATCAGCAGCCCGCGCAGCCTGCTGGCGCAGCGCGGCGAGCTGGAGGTGGGCATCCGCCCGGTGGAAGGCGGCGTGTTCTCCAACTGGGCGGCCACCCAGATCCAGCCCGGCCAGCAGCTGGAAGTGATGCCGCCCGACGGCCGCTTTGTCGTCAAGAAGGCGCGCGCCATTCACCGCGTGGGTTTTGCGGCGGGCTCGGGCATCACGCCCATCCTGTCGATCATGGCCAGCACGCTGGAGGAGCAGCCCGAGTCGAAGTTCACCCTGGTGTACGGCAACCGCCGCATGTCCAGCGTGATGTTCAACGAGGCGCTGCAAGACCTGAAGGACCGCTACCTGAACCGCCTGACGCTGGTGCACATCCTGTCGCGCCAGGCGCAAGAGGTGCCGCTGCTTGAAGGCCGGCTGGATGCCGACAAGGTCAAGGCGATCGTGGCCGAGCTGCTGCCGGCCGCCAGCATGGACGAGGTGTTCATCTGCGGCCCCGAGGCGATGATTGAGGCCACCGAGACCGCCTTGCGCGAAGTGGGCGTGCGCGCCGACCGCATCTACAGCGAGCGCTTCACCTCGCCCACGCTCGAGCAGATGCCGGCCGAGCAGCGCAAGAGCGTGCTGCTGGGCAAGCCCACCACCGACGCCGGCTCGGTGCAGCTCACCGTCATCATCGACGGCAAGCCGCACGAGATGCCGATGGCGCCCGAACAGCATGTGCTGGACGTAGCCCTGAACGCCGGGCTCGACCTGCCCTATTCGTGCAAGGCCGGCGTGTGCTGCACCTGCCGCGCCAAGGTGCTGGAAGGCCAGCTGCACATGGACCGCAACTTCACGCTCGAGCCGCAAGAAGTGGCGCAGGGCTTCGTGCTCACCTGTCAGGCGCGGCCGCTGACGGCCAAGGTCACGCTGAGCTACGACGAGCGCTGACGCTGCGCCGGCCCGACAAAAGGCCGGCACTTCGGCCCGCATTTCGTCACGCGCCACTCACTGCTTTGGCGTAAGGTAGCGGCGCATGTCGCGCCCGCCCTCGCCTGCCACCACACCGAGCCGCACCGCCCCGGATGCCGGCCGCCGCGCCTTTGGCGATGCCCGCAGGCGTTGGCTGCGGCTGGGCTTGGCAGGGCCCGCTGCGGTCGCAGCCACCGCAGCCGCCACCTTGCCGGGTTGCGCGCTGTGGTTGCGCGATGACGACCAGGAAGACGAGCGCGAGCAGGCCCCACCGATCGCCGCGGATGACCTGAGCGATTCGGACTGGGCGCGTGCATCGGCACTCGTCGATGGCCCAGCGCGTTGGCTGCACCTGCGGTTTCGCGGCCGCAAGCCCACGCGCTACCAGCCCCGGTGGCACCAGGGCCGACCAGCCTTGCGCGCCGACAGCGAGCGCGGCAGCAGCGTGGTGCGCCAGCAGATGCAGCGCCCGCCCACGCAGCCTGCGCGTCTGGTGTTTTCGTGGTGGGTGGATGCGCTGCAGGCCGACTTTGATATCCGTGCACGCGACACCGACGACGCCGTGGCGCGCGTGATCGTGAGCTTTGATGCCGACCGCAGCCGCTTCACCGCGCGCGACGCCATGCTGTCCGAGCTGGCGCTGCTGGTCACCGGCCAGCCGCTGCCCGCCGCCACGATCGAATACGTGTGGGATGCGCATCTGCCCGCCGGCACGGTACTGGCCAGCAGCTACAGCACGCGCGTGCGCTACATCGTGGCCGAGTCAGGCAGCGCCCGGCTGTCGCAGTGGGTGGACATCGAGCGTGACTTGCACGCCGACTTTGCGCGGGCCTTCAACGAGCCGCCTGCAGCCATCACCGGTGTGGGCGTGATGACCGACGCCAACGACACGCTCGGGCAAGTGCGGGCCTGGTATGGGCCGCTGCGGTGGGCGGTTTGAGGCAGCAGGCGCGCCCCAACCAACTACCGAACCCGCTCCGCCAGCGCCAGCGTCGCCTGCGCCTGGTTCATCGTGTAGAAGTGAATGCCCGGCACGCCGCCGTTCTTCAGCTGCTCGCACAGGTCGCCCACCACCTCCTGGCCGAAAGCCTTGATCGACGCAGTGTCGTCGCCGTAGGACTGCAGGCGCATCCGGATCCAGCGCGGGATCTCGGCGCCACAAGCGTCTGAGAAGCGCATGAGCTGCGTCGAGCTGGTGATGGGCATGATGCCCGGCACGATGGGCACGTCCACGCCCAGCTTGTACAGGTCGTCGACGTAGCGGAAATACGCGTCCGAGTTGAAGAAGTACTGGGTGATGCCCGCATCGGCGCCGGCCTTCACCTTGGCGGCAAAGGCGTCCAGGTCGGACTGCGGTGACCGCGCCTGCGGGTGCGTCTCGGGGTAGGCCGCCACCTCGATGTGAAAGTGACCGCCCGTCTCGGCACGGATGAAGGCCACCAGATCGCTGGCGTAGCGGAACTCGCCACCCATGCCGTAGCCACTGGGCAAGTCACCCCGCAAGGCCACGATGCGCTTGACGCCCGCTGCACGGTAGGCCTGCAGGCGCTCGCGGATGCTGTCGCGCGTCTGGCCGATGCAGCTCAGGTGCGGCGCCGCGGGGCAGCCTTCGGCCATGATGGCCTGCACCGTCTGCAGCGTGCCGTCCTGCGTGGAGCCACCCGCGCCAAAGGTGACCGAGCAGAACTCGGGCTTCAGCGCATACAACTGCTGGCGCACCGCGCGCAGCTTGTCGGCGCCTTCGGGCGTCTTGGACGGAAAGAATTCGAGGCTGATCGGAAGCGGTGTCGACGCATTCATGTCGTCGTGTCCTTGTCTGTCGACTTGTCGGTCAACTTGTCGGTGATCTTGTCGTCATGCCCTGCGGCCGCGGTACCGTATGCGCCCGCCCGCTCTGCAAGAACAAAAAATTCGCGGTTGCCGTCACCCCCGGTGATCGGACTGTCGATCCAGGCGCGCGCCTTCAGCGCCACTGCATCACAGGCCGTGCGGATGCGTGCCTCGACATCGGCGTACAGCGACGCATCGCGCACGATGCCTCCCTTGCCCAGCTGTTGCGGCTGCAACTCGAACTGTGGCTTCACCAGCATCAGCAATTGCCCCTGCGCGGACAACAAAGGCGCGAGCGCCGGCAGCACCAGCGTGAGCGAGATGAACGACAGGTCGCCGACGATCAGGTCAAAGCCCTCGGCAGGGCAGGCGGCACCCAGCGCGGCGCGGCTGAGCTCGCGCGCGTTCACGCCTTCCAGTGCGATCACGCGCGCATCGTCGCGCAGGCGTTGCAGCAGCTGCCCGTGGCCCACATCCACGCCCACCACGCGCGCTGCGCCGCGCGACAACAACACGTCGGTGAAGCCGCCGGAGCTTTGGCCCACGTCCAGCGCCATCGCGCCGGCCACGCTGCGCAGTTCGTGCTTCAGCGCATCCAGCGCGCCCTCGAGCTTGAGCCCCGCGCGCGAGGCCCAGCGCAGCTCGGCGTTGTCGGTCACCTCGATAACGCAAGCGGCCGGCAGTTCGTCACCGGCCTTGCGTGGCGTGGACCACGCGTTGGCAGGCGACGCCGGCAGCCGCCAGCGCACCGCGCCGCGCTCGATCAGGCGCTGCGCAGCCGAGCGGCTGGGCGCCAGACCTTGCTGCACGATCAACTGGTCTGCGCGCATGGACTGCGTGCTGCCGTTGCTCTGTCGTCCACCGGCGCCATGCCTGCAGGCGCACGCCAGCGCCGGGGCCGATCAGTAGCGGTAGGTGTCGGCCTTGTACGGGCCTTCCTTCTTCACGCCGATGTAGGCGGCCTGCTCGTCGCTCAGTTCGGTCAGCATGGCGCCGACCTTCTTCAGGTGCAGGCGGGCCACCTTCTCGTCCAGGTGCTTGGGCAGCACGTACACCTTGCCGGCCTCGTAGTTCTGGCTCCTGGTGAAGAGCTCGATCTGCGCGATCGTCTGGTTGGCAAACGACGACGACATTACGAAGCTGGGGTGGCCGGTAGCGCAGCCCAGGTTCACCAGGCGGCCCTTGGCCAGCAGGGTGATCTTCTTGCCGTCAGGGAAGATGACGTGATCGACCTGCGGCTTGATCTCGTCCCACTTGAGCTTTTCGAGCGACGCCACATCGATCTCGTTGTCAAAGTGACCGATGTTGCAGACGATGGCCTCGTCCTTCATGGCAGCCATGTGCTCATAGCGGATCACGTTCTTGTTGCCGGTGGCGGTGACGAAGATGTCGGCCTTGTCGGCGGCGTACTCCATCGTCACGACCTTGTAGCCTTCCATCGCGGCCTGCAGGGCGTTGATGGGGTCGATCTCGGTCACCCACACCTGGGCGCTGAGTGCGCGCAGCGCCTGGGCACTGCCCTTGCCCACGTCGCCGTAGCCGGCCACCACCGCCACCTTGCCGGCGATCATAACGTCGGTGGCGCGCTTGATGGCGTCCACCAGCGACTCGCGGCAGCCATACAGGTTGTCGAACTTGCTCTTGGTGACCGAATCGTTCACGTTGATGGCGCGGAACTGCAGCGTGCCCTTGGCGGACATCTCATTCAGGCGGTGCACACCGGTGGTGGTTTCCTCGGTCACGCCGATGATCTGCGCGGCCTTGCGGGTGTACCAGGTCGGGTCTTGCGCCAGCTTGGCCTTGATCGCGTTGAAGAGGCAGGTTTCTTCTTCGCTGGTGGGGTTGGCGATGACCGACGGGTCCTTCTCGGCCTTTTGACCCAGATGCATCAGCAGCGTGGCATCGCCGCCGTCGTCCAGGATCATGTTGGGGCCTTCGTCGGCTGCACCGGCGGGGCCGAAGTCGAAGATGTGGTGGGTGTAGTCCCAGTACTCGGCCAGCGTTTCGCCCTTGATCGCAAACACCGGCGTGCCGTTGGCTGCAATGGCGGCGGCGGCGTGATCCTGCGTGCTGAAGATGTTGCACGAGGCCCAGCGCACCTTGGCGCCCAGGGCTTGCAGCGTCTCGATCAGCACCGCCGTCTGGATGGTCATGTGCAGCGAGCCGGTGATGCGCGCGCCCTTGAGGGGCTGGCTCTTGGCGAACTCGTCGCGGATGGCCATCAGGCCGGGCATTTCGGTCTCGGCGACCTTGATCTCTTTGCGGCCCCATTCGGCCAGGCCGATGTCGGCGATGACGCAGTCGGTGGCGACAGCAGGAAGGCGTGCGTTCATGGTTTTCTCCAAACAATGTTGAATGAAACCACTGACAGGGGGAGGCCGATGACGGCGGAACTCACCACACGGGACAGTGGGTGAGCGCCGTTGTGAAGACGCAAGCCCTGAATGCGGGGGCCAGCGTGGTCCGAGCCTCACTCGCGTCGTCGGTGGCACCGCGGGGGTGCGCCATGAAGGCAACCGGACTGGCGAGCTGCAACGCTCCTCGGAAGCCGCAATTATAGGAAGCCTGCGCTGCGCGTGGTGGCCTATGGCGGCAAAGCCCCCAGGCCCCGGACGCCCCCGGGGATAATCCGGCGCATGTCAACCCTGTCCGAGCAAGTGCGCCGCAGACGCACCTTCGCCATCATTTCGCACCCCGACGCGGGTAAAACCACCCTGACCGAGAAGCTGCTGCTGTTCTCGGGCGCGATCCAGATCGCCGGTGCCGTCAAGGGCCGCAAGGCCAGCCGCCACGCCACCTCCGACTGGATGGAGATCGAGAAGCAGCGCGGCATCTCGGTGGCCTCATCCGTCATGCAGATGGAATACCGCGACTGCGTGATCAACCTGCTGGACACGCCGGGCCACCGCGACTTCTCAGAAGACACCTACCGCGTGCTGACCGCGGTGGACGCGGCGCTGATGGTGATCGACGCGGCCAACGGCGTGGAAGCGCAGACGCGGCGGCTGATCGAGGTGTGCCGACAGCGCAACACGCCCATCATCACCTTCGTCAACAAGATGGACCGCGAGGTGCGCGAGCCGCTGGACATCCTGGACGAGGTGGAGCGCGAACTGGGCATGCCCTGCGTGCCCATGACCTGGCCGGTGGGCAAGGGCAAGCTGTTCGGCGGCATCATGAACCTGCGCACGCAGGCCATGACGGTGTTCGAAGCCGGCAGCGAACGCCGCCCGCAGGACTTCGAAGCCATTCCGCTGTCCGACACCGCCGCCCTGAAAGCACGCTTTGGCAGCGAATACGACGCCGCGTACGACAGCATGGAACTGGCCGCCGGCGCCTCGCCCGAATGGGACCGTGCGGCCTTTCTGGACGCCAAGCAAACGCCGGTGTTCTTTGGCTCGGGCGTCAACAACTTCGGCGTGATGGAAGTGCTGGACGCGCTGGTGGACCTGGCACCGTCGCCGCGGCCGCGCACCAGTTCGCTGGTGGTCAACAAGCAGCCGGTGGAGAAAGTGATTGCGCCCGACGACACCACCTTCTCGGGAGTGGTGTTCAAGGTGCAGGCCAACATGGACGCCAACCACCGCGACCGCATCGCCTTTGTGCGCGTGGCTTCGGGCAAGTACAGCGCCGGCATGAAGCTGCGGGTGCAGCGCACCGCCAAGGAACTGCGGCCCACCAGCGTGGTCACTTTTTTGAGCCAGCGCCGCGAGGCGGTGAACGAGGCCTACGCTGGCGACATCATCGGCTTTACCACCCACGGCGGCGTGCAGCTGGGCGACACCATCACCGACGGCGCCAGCCTGCAGTACACCGGCCTACCCTTCTTTGCGCCCGAGCTGTTCACGACGGTGCTGCTGAAGAACCCGCTGCGCACCAAGCAGCTGCAGCAGGGCCTGGCGCAGCTCGGCGAAGAAGGCGCGATCCAGGTGTTCAAGCCCGAGGCCGGCGGCTCGATGCTGCTGGGCGCCGTGGGCCAACTGCAGTTCGAGGTGGTGCAGCACCGCCTGAAAACCGAATACGACTGCGATGTGCGGCTGGAAGGCTGCCAGTACACCGGCGCGCGCTGGATCACCGCCGACACGCCGGCCGAGCTGCGCGAGTTCGAAAACGCCTACCCGCAGCGCATGGCGCGCGATGCCGCCGACACGCTGGCCTACCTGTGTACCAGCCCCTACGACGTGCGGCTGGCGCAGGAGCGCTTTCCCAAGATCCACTTCCACCCGCTGCGCGAGCATGCGGGGCTGGCGCTGGGCAAGGGTTGAAGTGCGCGCGCTCGGGTCCTTGCGGGTTGATTGACGATGCAGCCGCTGGCCCGTTGGCCCCTTGACGACCGACAGCGCATCGTCGGGGTCTTTACCGACATCGACGACACGCTGACCAACGAGGGCGTCGTACCGCCGGCCACGGTGCAGGCGCTGGCCGACCTGCGCGCCGCGGGCCTGCATGTGGTGCCGATCACCGGGCGGCCGGTGGGCTGGAGCAAGCCCTTTGCGCGCACCTGGGCGGTGGATGCCATCGTGGCCGAGAACGGTGCGGTGGCGCTGAGCGCCGGTGCATCGGCGCTCGGTGGCCTGCACAAGCGCTACCAGCAGGACGCGGCCACGCGCGCGGCCAACTCTGCGCGCATGCAGCAGGTGGGCCAGCGCATCCTGCGCGAGCTGCCGGGCACGATGCTGTCGCGCGACCATGCGGGCCGCGAGACGGACATCGCCATCGACCACAGCGAGTTCACGCACCTACCGCAGGCCGGTATCGATGCGGTGGTGCGCATCATGCAGGCCGAAGGCATGACCGCCACCGTCAGCAGCATCCACATCAACGGCTGGTACGGCGACCACGACAAGTGGCATGGCGCGTGCTGGATCGTTCGCGAACTGTGGGGGCGCGATCTGGCAACCGAAGCCGACCGTTGGGTGTACGTGGGCGACTCCACCAACGACCAGGTGATGTTCGAGCGCTTCGCGCACAGCGTGGGCGTGGCCAACATCCGCCGCTTCGAAGCCCAGCTGCAGCACCGGCCGCGCTACATCACGCCAGGTGAGCGGGGCGAGGGCTTCAATGAGGTGGCGACAGCGCTCATCGCTGCCAAGCGCAGCGCGGCCTGATCAGCTTGCCACGCGCAAGGCACGCAGCAGTTCCTCAGCCGACCAGTCGCGCCGACCGCCTTGCTCGGCCTGATGCACCAGCGCGGTGATCGCGCGGTTGCAGGGCGCGTCCTGCCCCTGCGCCCGGGCCAGCGCAGCCACCGCACCGTTGAATTCATCGACCTCGGTGCGGCGCCCGGCCTGCAGGTCTTCCCAGATGGATGAGCGCGCCTCGGGATCGATCTTCAGCATGCCGGCGGCGATGCGGGTGAACAACCAATCCGGCAGGCGCAGCACCAAGGGTATGCGCTGCGGCGGCAGCTTGCCGATTTGCGCGGGCGCGATGTCGGCCGCGCGCAGCGCTGGCAGCGCCTCGTCGATCAGGGTGGCCAGGATGCGTCGATAGCCGCGCTGCGCCAGTTGCGCCTTCAGCGGCACGCCCGACAGCGCGTTGATCGCGTTGTTCAGATTCAATAGCAGCTTGCCCCATTGCACCTCGCGCATGTCGGCGCGCTCCTGCAGCGGCAGATGCGCAGCGGCAAACGCCGCGTGCCATGGCGCCCAGCCCGCATCGGCCTGCACCATCAGCTCGCCCCAGGTGCCGCGGTGCAGGCGGCTGGGCGGCAACTGCACCACGTTGAAAGGCACCATGCCCGCGCACACGCGCTGCGACGGCAGCGCAGCGCGCAGGATGTCGGCGTTGCCGATGCCGTTTTGCAGGCTGCACACCAGGGCGCCAGGCTTCAGATGCCTTGCCAGCGTGTGCGCGGCGGTGGTGGTATCAGCGCTTTTGACGGCCACCAGCGCCAGGTCGGCCACGCGCAAGGCCTGTGCCACCGCCGCCTCGTCGTCGGCATCGACCCATGCAATCTGGTCTGCATGGAGCCGAGCCTCGCGGCCGTTGAGGTCGCTCAAGTGCAGCCCGTGCGCGGCGATGCGATCGTGCATGCGCTGGCGGCCGATCAGCGCAACTGGGGTGCCCGAAGCGATCAGCGCCCCACCCACATACGCGCCAATGGAGCCGGCGCCCAGCACGACGATGCGGGGCACAGATGTGCGGTCCGTCATGAAGGCTTTCCTTGCTTTGCGTTGGAAGCGCCGTCAACAGGCGCTACCGCCTCCAGCGTCGCGTCGCAGCCGCTGCCCGCCGAAATCCAGCGACGTGCCAGGCGCTGCACCCACGGCGCTGCCCAGCGCCACCGCGCGCCCATCACCCCCGCAGCGTCGCTGACCATGCCGCAGCGGTAACGCGATTCGGGTTCGTTCCAGCGCAGGGCCGTACAGGCGCCCGTGCGCTTGCGCGAGACCAGCACGCCCAAGGGGCAGGGTTCGGCCAGGCAGCACAGTCCGCAGCCGTTGCAGGGCGCACCGAACGCTGGCTTGGGCGGCGCCAGCGGCTCGATATGGATCACGCGGGCGTTTGGCAAGTGCTCCCCTTCAGCCGGTCAGGCCCGCGCCAGCACCGGCGCCAGCGCGCGCCCGGTGTGCGTGCCCAGCGCCACCACGCCTTCGGGCGTAGCGGCGGCCACGATGCGCCCACCGCCGGTACCCCCCTCGGGGCCCAGGTCAATCACCCAGTCGGCTTCGGCGATCACATCCAAATCGTGCTCGATGACGACCACGCTGTGGCCGCCATCCACCAGGCGGTGCAGCACGCGGATCAGCTTCTCCACATCGGCCATGTGCAGGCCCACCGTGGGTTCGTCCAGCACGTACAGCGTGTGCGGGGGCAGCCCGCGCCGGGCCGCCCCAAGCGGGCGATCCCCCTCGGGGGGCGACGTCGAAGACGGCTGGGGGTCGATGGTTCGGCCGCGTCGTGTGACATCGTCGCGCACCTTGCTCAGTTCGGTGACGAGCTTGATGCGCTGCGCCTCGCCGCCGCTCAGCGTGGGGCTGGGCTGGCCCAGCGTCAGGTAGCCCAGGCCCACATCCTTCAGCAGCTGCAGCGGATGGCTGATGTTGGGCATGGACGCAAAGAACTCCACCGCCTCGTCCACCTCCATCTGCAGCACGTCGCCGATGCTTTTGCCGCGCCAGGTGACAGCCAGCGTCTCGGGGTTGAAGCGCGCGCAGTGGCAGGTTTCGCACGGCACCTTCACATCGGGCAGAAAGCTCATCGCGATCGTGCGCATGCCCTGCCCTTCGCAGCCGGGGCAGCGGCCTTCGCCGGTGTTGAAGGAAAAGCGCCCCGCGCCGTAGCCACGCGCCTTGGCCTCCAGCGTGTCGGCAAACAACTTGCGGATGGTGTCCCAGAAGCCGATGTAGGTGGCCGGGCAGCTGCGCGGCGTTTTGCCGATGGGGGTCTGGTCCACCTCGAGCACGCGGTCCACCGCGCGCCAGCCTTCCACATCGCTGCAGCCGGCCCAGCGTGGCGTGGCGCGCTGGCTGACAGCGGCCTGTACGTTGGCCAGCAGCACGTCGCGCGCCAGGGTGGACTTGCCCGAGCCCGAAACGCCCGTCACAGCCACCAGGCGCTTGAGGGGCACGTTCAGGTCGACGTTGGCGAGGTTATGCAGGTTGGCGTTGCGGACGAGGAGCCACTCTGGTTTTGCGTCGGCGGTGGATGGCTTCGCAGCGGACGGCGTACGCCCGCCCTCCTCATGAGGCAAGCCAAAATCGCCGGTCGGGCGCACACCATCCGCTGTTCTCTGGTGCGCTGCGACGAACCGCCGGCCTTGCATTGGATGCTTGATCGCCTGCCGCAGATAGCGGCCTGTGAGTGACTCGTCGCTGGCCATCACATCGTCGGCATTGCCCTGCGCAATCACGCGGCCACCGCGCTTGCCGGCACTCGGGCCGATGTCGATGATGTGGTCGGCGCGGCGGATGGTGTCTTCGTCGTGCTCCACCACCACCAGCGTGTTGCCCTTGTCGCCCAGCTTGTGCAGCGCGTCCAGCAGGATCTGGTTGTCGCGCGCATGCAGGCCGATGGTGGGCTCGTCCAGCACGTAGCACACGCCCTGCAGGTTGCTGCCCAGCTGCGCCGCCAGACGGATGCGCTGCGCCTCGCCGCCGCTCAGCGTGGGGGCGCCGCGGTCCAGCGTCAGGTAGCCCAGGCCCACCTCTTCCAAGAACTCCAGCCGGCTGCGGATCTCGGGGATCAGGTCGCGCGCAATGCCGGCCTCGCGCTCGCTCAGGGCGCCGTCGATCTGCAAAGTCTCGATCCACCGCCGCACATCGCGCACCGACAACTGCGCGATGTCGGTGATGCCGCGGCCAGCAAACTTCACCGAACGTGCCTGCAGGTTCAGTCGCGTGCCATGGCAGCTGGCGCAGGGCTCGTCGGCCACGTCTTCCACCTCGGGCTCGGCAAAGGTCTGCTCGCGGCCGCGGTTGTCCTCGTCGCGCAGCGTGTCGTCAAAGGCGCGGCGCTGCTCGCGGGTGAGCTTCACGCCAGTGCCCACGCAATCGGGGCACCAGCCGTGCTTGCTGTTGTACGAGAACAGCCGCGGATCAAGCTCGGCATAGCTGGTGCTGCACGCCGGGCAGGCGCGCTTGGTGGAAAACACCTCCACCCGGCCCAGGCCCGCCGCCGGCGCACCGGCCATCATCGCGGCGCGCAGGCCGTCCAGCGGCGCCAACACATGCAGCACGCCCTTGCCATGCTCCAGCGCGGTGGCCAGCGCGCGGCGCAAGTCGTCTTCGATGCTGGGGCTCACATGAAAATCAGCCACCGGCAACTCGATCGTGTGTTCCTTGAAGCGGTCGATGCGCGGAAAGCCGGTGGTCGGCAAAAACTCGCCGTCCACCCGCAGGTGGGTGTAGCCACGCGGGCGCGCCCAATCGGCCAGTTCGGTGTACACGCCCTTGCGCGCCACCACCAGCGGCGCCAGAAGGCCGATGTGCTGGCCGCGGTAGCGCTTCATCAACTGCGCCGCAATGCTGTCGGGCGTCTGCGGTTTCACTTCAGCGCCTTCGTTCACGCAGTGCTGGGTGCCCAGCTTCACGTACAGCAGCCGCAAAAAGTGCCACACCTCGGTGGTGGTGCCCACCGTGCTCTTGCGGCCGCCGCGGCTCAGGCGCTGCTCGATCGCCACCGTGGGCGGGATGCCGTACACCGCATCCACCTCGGGCCGACCCGCGGGCTGCACGATGCTGCGCGCATAGGCGTTCAGGCTTTCCAGATAGCGGCGCTGGCCCTCGTTGAACAGGATGTCGAAAGCCAGCGTGCTCTTGCCCGAGCCCGACACGCCGGTGATCACGCTGAAGCGGTTGTGAGGAATGTCGACCGACAGGTTCTTCAGGTTGTGCTCGCGCGCATGCACGATGCGGATGGCCTCGGGCAGCGGGGCGCGCTCGCGCGCGGCCCCCACCAAGGTCTGCAACGGTCGGCCCTCCTCGGCCACCAGCACCGTGGCCTGCGCGGCCGACTCGCCCAGGCCCATGGCCTGCTCGTACTCGCGCAGCGCACGGCCGGTGTGCGACGTGGCGTGCGTGCGCACCTGCTCGGGTGGGCCTTCGGCCACGATCAAGCCACCGGCGTCCCCGCCCTCGGGGCCCAGGTCAATCAACCAATCCGCAGCACGGATCACGTCGAGGTTGTGCTCGATCACGATCAGCGAATGGCCAGCCTCCAGCAGCTTGCGCAGCGCGCGCATCAGCTTGGCGATGTCGTCGAAGTGCAGACCGGTGGTGGGCTCGTCAAACAGGAACAGCGTGCCGCGCGTGGCCAGCGGCTGGCTGGACCGGCTCTTCGCGGCCTCGGCCAGAAAGCCGGCAAGCTTGAGGCGCTGCGCCTCGCCGCCCGACAGCGTGGGCACCGGCTGACCGAGCTTCACGTACTCCAGGCCCACATCAACGATGGGCTGCAGCGCGCGGATCACATCGCGGTCGGCCTCGAACAATTCAGCCGCTTCACTGACGGTGAGTTCGAGCACGTCAGCCACGCTGAGCGAACGGAAATGGGGATCTGACCCCGATTGGCGTTCGATCTTGACCTCGAGGATTTCGGGGCGGTAGCGGCGGCCGTCGCAGTCGGGGCAGCGCAGGTACACATCCGACAGGAACTGCATCTCCACATGCTCGAAGCCCGAACCGCCGCAGGTGGGGCAGCGCCCATCGCCACTGTTGAAGCTGAACTTGGCTGCGGTGTAGCTGCGCTGGCGCGCCATGGGCGCATTGGCAAAGATCTCGCGGATGGCGTCCCATGCACCCACATAGCTCACCGGGTTGGAGCGCGCCGTCTTGCCGATGGGCGACTGATCGACGAACACCACGCCACCCAAGTGATCCGCACCCAGCAGGCGGTCGTGCGCGCCGGGCGATTCGGTGGCCTGGCCAAAGTGACGCATCAGCGCGGGCGCCAGCACATCCTGAATCAGGCTGGACTTGCCCGAGCCCGACACGCCGGTCACGCACACCAGGCGCTGCAGCGGAAACTCCACCGACACGTTGTGCAGGTTGTGCTCGCGCGCGCCTTCCAGCACCAGACGTGGCGTGGCGTCGGTGACCGCGCGGCGCAGCCCCAGGCCCACCTGCTTGCGCACGCCCAGGTAGGCGCCCGTCAGCGTGTCGGCGCGCTTGAGCCGATCCGGCGTGCCGTCAAACACCATCTGCCCGCCGCGCTCGCCGGGGCCGGGGCCCATGTCGATGATGCGGTCGGCCGCCAGCATGACGGCCGGGTCGTGCTCGACCACCACCAGCGTGTTGCCCGCATCGCGCAGGCGCTGCATGGCCTCGGTGATGCGGTTCATGTCGCGCGGATGCAGGCCGATGCTGGGCTCGTCCAGCACGAACAGCGTATTGACCAGCGAAGTGCCCAGCGCGGTGGTGAGGTTGATGCGCTGCACCTCGCCGCCACTCAGCGTGCGGCTTTGCCGGTCGAGCGTGAGGTAGCCGATGCCGACATCGCACAGGTACTTCAGGCGCGTGTTGATCTCGTCGAACAGCAGCTTGAGGGCTTGCAGTTCGCCCTGACTTTGGGCCGCGATGGTGTGGGTCTGCCGCTCGAAGAACGCCCGCAGCGACGCGATCGGCATCAGCATCAGGTCGTGCAGGCTCAGGCCGGGCAGCGCCTCCAGTTGCTCACGCGTCCAGGCCACGCCAGCAGGCATGAAGCGCCTGGCCGGTGGCAGCACCGCGTCGGCATCGGCCTTGCTGCCCATGCGCCACAGCATCGGCTCGGTCTTCAGGCGCGCGCCGCCGCAAGTGGTGCAGGGTGTGTAGCTGCGGTACTTGGACAGCAGCACCCGGATGTGCATCTTGTACGACTTGGTCTCCAAATACTCGAAGAAGCGCCGCACGCCGTACCACTGCTTGCCCCACTGCCCGTCACAATAGCCGGGCGCGCCGTCGATCACCCAGCGCTGCTGCTCGGGCGGCAGCTTGTACCAGGGCGTGTCGCGCGGAATGCCCGCCGCCTCGGCCAGGCGCAGTAGGTCGTCCTGGCACTCCGACCACGCGGGCGTCTGGAAGGGCTTGATCGCGCCCGAGCGCAGCGTGAGCTTGTCGTTGGGAATGACCAGGCCGTAGTCCACGCCGATCACGCGACCGAAGCCGCGACAAGCCTCGCAGGCGCCCACCGCCGAGTTGAACGAGAACATCGACGGGATGGGATCGGTGTAGCGCAGGTCGCTGTCGGGGCAGTGCAAGCCGGTGCTGAATTTCCAGATCAGCGGCTCGGCTTCGTCCTGCAGCACATACACCGTCATGCGCCCGCTGCCGCGCTTGAGCGCGAGTTCGATCGCCTCGATCGCGCGCACTTTTTCGACACTGCTCAAACGGAAGCGGTCCGCCACCACATCGAGGACCTTGACTGCCCCCACGCTCCCCGCTTCGCGTGGTTCGCTGCCCCCCGAGGGGGCGCTCGCTTGCTTGGAGCGGCCCGGCGCAGCGCTCGTGCGCGGCATCACTGGCGTGGTCACTTCGCGCTCGGCCTGCACGCGGGTGAAGCCGCTGGCCGACAGCCACTGCGCCACCTCGTCGGCCGTGGTGTTGGCGGGCAACTCCACCGGAAAGGTCACCACCAGGCGCGGCTCGGCATCGGCTCCGAACGCGGCCACGCGGGTCTGCAGTTCTGAATAAATCGTCTCGGGCGTATCGAGCCGCACCGGCTGCGCCGTCTGCCGATCGAACAGTTGCGCCGCGCGCGCGAACAGCAGCTTCAGGTGGTCGTTGAGCTCGGTCATCGTGCCCACGGTCGAGCGCGACGAGCGCACCGGATTGGTCTGGTCGATGGCGATTGCCGGGGGCACGCCTTCGACGCGGTCCACCGCCGGCTTGTCCATGCGGTCGAGAAACTGCCGCGCGTAGGCGCTGAAGGTCTCCACGTAGCGCCGCTGCCCCTCGGCGTACAGCGTGTCGAACACCAGGCTTGATTTGCCCGAACCGCTGGGCCCGGTCACCACCGTGAGCTCTCCGGTGCGCAGGTCCACGTCGAGGTTCTTGAGGTTGTGCTGGCGCGCGCCGCGGATGCGGATCCATCCCTGGGTCATTCGGGCTTCCCTGTCGGTGTGTTCTGCTGGGGCCCGAGCATTCTAGGCAGCAGCGTCCGCAGGCAGGCGCATGGGGTCATCGCCTGCGCGCGCCCAAGCGCTGCACGCGCGCGGCCTCAGGGGCTTGCGCGCGTGCGGGCGTTCATGCAGGTGGCGCCAGGCAGCGCAGGGCCGCCGGCTCAGCGCACAGGCGCTGGTTTACTTGGCTGCGCTAGCGGGGGCGGCAGGGGCGGCGGGTGCGGCAGGTGCTACGGGCGCCGCAGCAGGGGCTGCTGGCGAGGCTGCTGGCGCCGCCGGTGCGGCAGGTGCGTGGCTGCCGGTGTCGTGCTTCTCGCCACTCATGTCCAGCGAGTCACCGCCCTTGACGATGACGAACATCGCAATCGCTGCAAAGACGATGAAACCGACGACGATCTTCCACATGACTCTTCTCCTCGTGATCCGTTGACTGTTGTGTTCCGCTCGCCAAAGGGCCCTGCTGCGCGCAGCGGCAAGAGCCCTTCAGCGAACGCCGCCGCACCGCATGGGCACGGCGGTGTCGGTGCAGGCGTCAGTCCTTGGCGTAAATGTCCACGTCCTTGGTCTCGCGCACGCACACCAGGCCAATCACAAAGGTGACCGACGCGATCACGATCGGGTACCACAGGCCGTAGTACATGTCGCCGTTTTGCGCCACCATCGCGAAGGCAATCGTGGGCATCAGGCCGCCGAACCAGCCGTTGCCGATGTGATAAGGCAGCGACATCGAGGTGTAGCGGATGCGCGTGGGGAACATCTCCACCAGCATCGCGGCGATCGGGCCGTACACCATGGTCACGTAGATCACCAGGATCGACAGGATGATCACGATGCTGACCTTGTCCACCTTGGCCGGGTCGGCCTTGGCCGGATAGCCGGCGGCCTTCAGCGCCTCGGACACTTCCTTCTTGAAGGCGGCAATGGCCTTGGTGCTTTCTTCGTCGAACTTGCTGTTGACCACCTTGGCTGTGGGCGCGGTGATCGTCTTGTCACCGATCTGTACCACTGCCGGGCCGGCAGGGCCGGTCTGGTTTTCGTAGCTCACCGAGTTCTGCGCCAGGAAGCGCTTGGCGATGTCGCACGACTTGGTGAAGTCGATCTCGCGGGCCACCGGGTTGCCCTGGAACGAGCAGTCACCGGCAGCGGCGGTCACGGTCACCTTGGCGGTGGCCTGCGCCTTGGCCAGATCGGGGTTGGCGGCTTGCGTGAGCCAGTTGAACAGCGGGAAGTAGGTGACGACGGCCAGCAGCATGCCCGCCAGGATGATGGGCTTGCGGCCGATCTTGTCGGACAGCGTGCCGAACACCACGAAGAACGGCGTGCCGATGATCAGCGACGCGGCCACCAGGATGTTGGCGGTCGCACCGTCCACCTTGAGCACGTTGGCCAGGAAGAACAGCGCATAGAACTGGCCCGAATACCACACCACCGCCTGACCGGCCACCAGGCCGAACAGCGCCAGCAGCACGATCTTCAGGTTCTTCCACTGGCCGAAAGACTCTGCCAGCGGGGCCTTGGAGGTCTTGCCCTCGGACTTCATCTTCTGGAAGGCGGGCGACTCGTTCATGCTCAGGCGAATCCACACCGAGATGGCCAGCAGCGCGATCGAGACGATGAACGGAACGCGCCAGCCCCAGTCGTTGAACGCCGCCTCACCGATGGCGGTGCGGGTGCCCAGGATCACCATCAGCGACAGGAACAGGCCCAGCGTGGCGGTGGTCTGAATCCACGCCGTGTAAGCACCGCGCTTGCCGTGCGGCGCATGCTCGGCCACATAGGTGGCAGCACCGCCGTACTCGCCGCCCAGGGCCAGGCCCTGCAGCATGCGCAGCGCGATCAGGATGATCGGTGCGGCCACGCCGATGCTGGCGTAGTTGGGCAGGATGCCGACGACGAAGGTCGACACGCCCATCAGCAGGATGGTCACCAGGAAGGTGTACTTGCGACCGATCATGTCGCCCAGACGGCCGAACACCAACGCGCCGAAGGGGCGCACGATGAAACCCGCGGCAAACGCCAACAGCGCGAAGATGAACGCAGCCGACGGGTCCAGACCCGCAAAGAACTGCTTGGCGATGATCGCGGCCAACGAGCCGTACAAATAAAAGTCGTACCACTCGAACACCGTGCCCAGCGACGAGGCGAAGATGACTTTCTTCTCCTCGCCGGTCATCGGGCGATTGGCTTCGGCAACTGCCATGGGATGTCTCCTCCAAAAATGAAACCGCCAAGGCTGGCGGTCTGGAGGATTGTGGGTCGCTGCACTGACCCTGCTCTGACGCGCAGCCAACACAGGCTTGCGCGCAAATGACGCGAAGCTGACGGCTTTACGGCAGGTTCACTGGATCGGCACTCATCTTTGCGCGGCGTTCACGCGCGGCGCGCCCACGACCACCGACCGGGCCGTGTCCCACTGCGCATCGAACCACGCATCGCCTTGCAGATACGCACGCAGCATCGGCAGGCTGTCAAAGCCCCAGAACAGCTTGCCGTCCACCTCGAAGGTGGGCACACCG
The DNA here is from genome assembly GCA_046091865.1 of Burkholderiaceae bacterium. GTDB lineage: Bacteria > Pseudomonadota > Gammaproteobacteria > Burkholderiales > Burkholderiaceae_C > JBDLRH01. Next base: position 26,353 of record JBJTCL010000057.1, read on the forward strand.
AACAGGCCCCGCGCGATCGCGTCGTCGGTGTGGGCCTTCAGCTGCGCTTTCACCGACTCATCGGCCGGGTCGCGCGCCGGCTGCAGCGCCTGCATCAGCTGCTCGATGCGCAGCGGGTCACCGGCGACCAGGCCGCTGCACCACACATGGCGAAAGATGGTCTCGCACACATGGCGGTTGGGCTCGCCCTGCGCGTCACAGGCGATCGCCAGGCGCAACAGCGGCAAGGGGTTGAACGGATGCGAGGCCGGCATCTGCATGGGAATACCGTGCGCATGTGCCAGCCACAGCACCTGCCGGTACGTCCAGTCGCGCTTGCCGTCGATCTCGGCCGGGCCCAGCTGGCCGTGGTGCTTCAGCAGCCCGGCAAACAGCACCGGCCGGTAGCGCACGCAGTGGCTCACGCCCTGCAGCGCACGCGGCAGGTCCTCGAACGCCAGATAGGCGTAGGGCGAGATGAAGTCGAAGTGGCAGGTGATCTGCTTCATGACGTGCCCTCCAGTGTCAGCGCGCGCTGCTTGAGCTGCCCCCACACCGCGCGGCGCTGGCCGTCGCTGAGCGCGCTCCATGCGGCGATCTCTTCGAGGGTGCGCAGGCAGCCCGCGCACAGGCCGGTGGCGTCGTCCATGCGGCACACCGCCACGCAGGGCGACACCGCATCGGCGCCGTGCAGCACGCGGTCGGCGCGGCGCACGATGGACGCCAGCGGTGCGCTGCCGTGCTGTGGCCCAGGCAGGCTGCTCATGCCGGCACCACCGTCACATCGGCCAGCGGCGCACCGGTGAGCGCCTGCAGGTCGGCGGGCGTGAGGCGAAACACCGCATGCGGATGCCCGGCCGCCGCCCAGATCTCGTCAAAGCGCAGCAGCTCGCGGTCGATCAGCGTGACCGGCGGCGTGGCGTGCGCCAGGGGCGGCACCCCGCCGATGGCATAGCCCGTTTTGGTGCGCACAAAGTCGGCATCGGCACGGCCGGTCTTGCCCACGATGGCGTCCACCTTTTTCTCGTCCACCCGCTTGTCGCCCGAAGTCACCACCAGCACGGCCACGTCGTCGGCCTTGCGCCGAAAGATGATGCTCTTGGCAATTTGCCCCAGCGTCACGCCCAGGCCATCGGCGGCCTCTTGCGCGGTGCGGGCCGAGTCGCTCAGCATCTGCGGCAGGTGGGCATGACCCTGCTGCTGCAGCACGCGCGCCACGCGCTGCACGCTCTCGGGCAGGGCGGTCAGTTCAGCGCCGCACATGGGGGCACCCGCTGGGTCAGCCGGCACGCTTGTTCAGCACGGCCGTGGCCGCGCGCGAGTTGGGCTTGCGGTTCAGGAAGCCGCTGATGTAGGCCCCCGCATCCACCAGTCGGTCGAAGTCGATGCCGGTATCGATGCCCATGCCGTGCAGCATGTAGACCACGTCTTCGGTGGCCACGTTGCCGGTGGCGCCCTTGGCGTAGGGGCAGCCGCCCAGGCCAGCCGACGAGGTGTCGTACTGCCAGATGCCCATTTCCAGGCAGGCCAGGGTGTTGGCCAGCGCCTGGCCGTAGGTGTCATGAAAGTGGCCCGAGATGTCGTCCACGCCGTAATGCCTGAGCGCGGCTTCCATCGCGCGCTGCACCTTGATCGGCGTGCCCACGCCGATGGTGTCGGCCACGCCGCAGTGCTGCACGCCGATCTGCTTCATCAGCCGCGCCACCAGCTCCACCCGCTCGGGCGGCACCTCGCCCTCGTAGGGGCAACCCACCACGCATGAGATTGCGCCGCGCACAAAGATGCCCTTGTCGCGCGCGGCCTGCACCACCGGCACAAAGCGCTCGATGCTTTCGGCGATCGAGCAGTTGATGTTCTTCTGGCTGAAGGCCTCGCTGGCTGCGCCGAACACCACGATCTCGTCGGGCCAGAAGGCGCGGTCTACCGACACGCTGGCCTCGTAGCCTTTCAGGTTGGGCGTGAGCACGCTGTAGCGCACGCCGGGCTTGCGCTGGATGCCGGCCAACACCTGCGCGTTGTCGGCCATCTGCGGCACCCACTTGGGGCTGACGAAGCTGGTGACCTCGATCTCTTTCAAGCCTGCGTCCTGCAGGCGGTGCACCAGGCCGATCTTGATCTCAGCCGGCACCGGCTGCGTTTCGTTTTGCAATCCGTCGCGCGGGCCGACATCGACCAGCTTGACCTTGATGGGCATGCCCATGAAGCTTCTCCTGTTTGCTTGGCGCCGCGGCCTCAATAGCCGCGGGCGCGATCGACCACACCGGCCACCGGCTCGCCGCGCTCCAGCGCACGGATCTTGCCGGCAATCTGCGCAATGCTCTCCTCGCGCAGGGTGCGCGCCGAGGTGTGCGGCGTGACCGTGATTCTTGCGTGTTTCCAGAAAGGGTGTTCGGCGGGCAGCGGCTCGGTGCGGAACACGTCCAACGTGGCCCCGGCCAGATGGCCTTCGTCGATCAGCGCGATCAGTTCGTCGTCCACCACATGCGCGCCGCGCGCCACGTTGATCACATACCCGCCGCGCTGCAGCAGCGACAGCGTGCGGCGGTTGAGGATGTCGCGCGTGTCGGGCGTGAGCGGCAGCAGGCACACCAGCACCTTGCTGGCGCGCAGAAAGTCATCGAACTGACCGGTGCCGGCAAAGCAGCGTACGCCAGCGATGGCCTTGGGCGCGCGGCTCCATCCGTTCACCGGAAACTCAAAGCCCGCCACCGCCTGCGCCACCCGTGCGCCCAGCACGCCCAGGCCCATGATGCCCACCGGCCAGTCGCTGCGCGCACGCGGCTTGCGGTACGACCACTTGCCCTGCGCCACGTCGGCCTCGTAGCCGTCCAGCTCGCGAAAGTGGCGGATCAGAGCATGGCACACGTATTCGGCCATCTGCACCGACATGCCCGCGTCGTCCAGCCGCACCACTGCGGCGCGCTCGGGCAGGCGCAGCTTCATCAGCGCGTCCACGCCGGCACCGATGTTGAAGATGCCGCGCAGCGCGGGCTGCTCGTCCATGAACTGCTGCGGCGGCGCCCACACCACCGCGTGGTCGGCCTGCGGCGCGCCGGGCTGCCACAGCTCGACCGTGGCGCCGGGCAGGGCCGCGCTCAGGCCGGCCAGCCAGGGCTCGGCCTTGGTGTCGGTGCAGCAAAAGCTGATGCGAAGCGGGGTATCCATGCGCGTGTCGTCCATGCACGGATTGTCCGCGCTGCGCCGCTCCGCCCTTGCCGTGGCTGTCGTCAGGCCGACAGCTTGAGCAGTTCGGCGCCCTCGTCCACCTGATCGCCCGGGGCGTACAACAGCTCGGCCACGGTGCCGTCGGCCGGCGCGGCGATGGTGTGCTCCATCTTCATCGCCTCCATCACCGCCAGGGCCTGGCCCTTGCTTACCTTGTCGCCGGCCTTCACCGCAAACGACACCACCTTGCCGGGCATGGGCGCGCTCAGGCGCCCGCCCTCGGCGGCCGATTCGCCCGCGTGGGCCAGCAGGTCAACTTGCACGATGCGCGCGGCGCCGGCTGCGGTGAACACATGCACCTCGTCACCCACGCGGTAGGCCTGCGTCCGCAGGCGTTGCCCCAGCCAGTGCAGCTCGATGGCGCCAGCCGCGTCGCCTGGTGCGGCGCGCCACGCAAACGGCCCCGCCTGCTCGCCCACCGCCAGATGCATCGCGCCGTCGTGCAGCACCTGCAGTTGCGCGGCCAGCGGCTCGCCGTTCCATTCAAAGGCCAGGCGGCGCTGCGCCGCGCCGTGCGAGCGCCAGTGGTCGCGTTGCGCAAACGGGTCGGCCTGGCCGCTGGCGGCGGCCTGCTCGCGCATCAGGGTCAGGGCCACCGCTGCCGCCGCCGCGGTGCCGGCGTCCACCGGCTGCTGATGGAACAGCACCGCCTGCTCGCGCGGAATCAGTGCGGTGTCCAGGTCGGCCTGCGCGAACGATCGGCTCTTCACCACATGGCGCAGGAACTGCACATTGGTGGCCAGGCCCACGATGTGCGTCTGCGCCAGCGCGGCGTCGAGCCGGGCCAGCGCCTGCTCGCGGGTGTCGCCGTGCACGATCAGCTTGGCGATCATCGAGTCGTAGAAGGGGCTGATGGCGTCACCTTCGCGCACGCCATCGTCAAAGCGCACCACACTGTGCGCGAAGGCGCTGCAGGGTGGCTTGCGGTACACGCGCAGGGTGCCGGTGGCGGGCAGAAAGTTGTTGTCGGGGTTTTCGGCGCAGATGCGCGCCTCGATCGCGTGGCCGTGCATGCGCAGCTCGTCCTGGCGCAGCGGCAGCGGCTCGCCAGCGGCCACGCGCAGCTGCCACTCCACCAAGTCGAGCCCTGTGATCGCCTCCGTCACCGGATGCTCCACCTGCAGGCGGGTGTTCATCTCCATGAAATAAAAATGCATCTCGCCGCCGGTACGCTGCTCCACGATGAACTCCACCGTGCCTGCGCCCACGTAGCCCACCGCGCGCGCCGCGGCCACTGCGGCCAGGCCCATCTGCTGGCGCATCTCGGCGCTCAGGCCCGGGGCAGGCGCTTCTTCCAGCACCTTCTGGTGGCGGCGCTGCACCGAGCAGTCGCGCTCGAAAAGGTACACACCGCCACCGTGGCTGTCGCAGAAGACCTGGATCTCGATGTGCCGCGGGCGCTGCACGTACTTTTCGATCAGCACCGCGTCGTCGCCAAAACTGTTGCGCGCCTCGCGCTGGCAGGACGCCAGCGCCGCGTCAAAGTCGGCGGCTTGCTCCACCGCGCGCATGCCCTTGCCGCCGCCGCCGGCGCTGGCCTTGATCAGCACCGGGTAGCCAATGCGCTCGGCCTCGGCGCGCAGCAGCGCGGCGTCCTGGTTGGCCCCGTGGTAGCCCGGCACCAGCGGCACGCCGGCCTTTTCCATCAACTGCTTGGACTCGGCCTTCAGGCCCATGGCCTCGATGGCCTGCGGCGGCGGGCCGATGAACACCAGCCCCGCGTTGGCGCAGGCCTGGGCAAAGCCTTCGTTCTCGCTCAGAAAGCCATAGCCCGGGTGGATGGCCTGCGCGCCCGTAGCCTTGGCAGCCGCAATGATGCGATCGCCCAGCAGGTAGCTTTCGCGCGGCGCGCTGCCGCCGATGTGCACCGCCTCGTCGCAGGCGGCCACATGCTTGGCGTAGGCATCGGCGTCGGAATACACCGCCACGGTGCGGATGCCCATGCGACGCGCGGTGGCCGCCACGCGGCATGCGATCTCGCCACGGTTGGCAATCAGGATCTTGTGGAACATGTCAGCCTTTCAAACCAGCCAGTTCGGTACGCGCTTGTTCAGAAAGGACGCGATGCCTTCCTTGCCTTCGTCGCTCGCGCGGATGTCGGCGATGCGGCGCGCGGTGTCTTCGCGCAGCGCGGCGTCAATGGCCTGGCCCGCCACGTCGCGCACCAGCGCCTTGCAGGCGCGCACCGCAGCAGGGCCGTTGGCCACCAGCGTCTTGACGATGCCGGCCACGGTTTCGTCCAGCGCCGCGGGCGTGCAGAGCTCGTGCACCATGCCCATGGCGTGCGCCTGCGCGGCAGAAAAGCGCTCGGCCGTCACCATGTAGCGCCGCGCGGCCTGCGCGCCCATCGCGCGGATCACGTAGGGGCTGATGGTGGCGGGCAGCAGGCCCAAGCGCGCCTCGGACAGGCAAAACGTCACGTTGTCGCTGGCCACCAGCACATCGCTCACGCAGGCCAGTCCCATGCCACCGGCGTAGCAATCACCGTGGATGCGCGCCACGATGGGCACCGGGCACTGCTCCAGCGTCCACAGCATCTCGGCCAACTTTTGCGCGTCGGCGTGGTTCTGCGCCCAGCTGTAGCCGGCCATGGCGCGCATCCAGTTCAGATCAGCGCCGGCGCAGAAGGCCGGGCCGTTGCCAGCCAGCACCACCACGCGCAGATCGGTGCGCTGGTTCAGCTCGGCAAAGGTGGCGGTCATCTCGGAGATCACCGCCTCATTGAAGGCGTTGCGCACCTCGGGGCGGTTCAGCGTGACGGTGCACACCGGGCCAGCGTGCTCGATCAGGATGTGTTGCGTCATGGTGGATTGCCTCAATACCGCTTGGCCACTTCTTCCAGCATCACCTCGGTGGCGCCGCCGCCGATGGCCAGCACGCGCGCGTCGCGCCACAGGCGCTCGACCGCCGTCTCGCGGATGTAGCCCATGCCGCCGTGGAACTGCTGGCAGGTTTGCAGCACCTCGTTGACCAGCTCGCCCGTCAGCGCCTTGAGCATCGACACCTCTTGCACGAACTCGCGCTGTTGCACCACCGACCACGCGCAGTGGTACATGAACTGCCGCGCCGCGCGCACCTTGGCGTCCAGCATCGCAATGCGCTGGCGGATGGTCTGCTTCTCCCACAGCGGCGCACCAAAGGCCTGGCGCTGGCGCACGTAGTCCAGCGTGAGCTTCAGTGCCTGCTGGCAGTGGCCGATGGCCATCGCGCCCAAGGCAATGCGCTCCGTCTGAAAGTTCTTCATCACCGAGTAAAAGCCCTTGCCCATCTCGCCCAGCACGTTGGCCGCTGGCACGCGCACGTTGTCAAACACCAGCTCGGCCGTATCCGAGCACAGCCAGCCGGTTTTCTTGAGCGCACGGCCCACGCTGAAGCCCGGCGTGCCCTTCTCGACGATGAACATGGTGGTGTCGCGCGCGGCGGTGCCGGTTTTGGCAGCCACAAAGTACAGGTCGGCGTGCACGCCGTTGGTGATGAACATCTTGGTGCCGTTGATCACCCAGTGGCCGCCGTCTGGCCCGTCTTCAAAGCGCGCATTCGTGCGGATGCCCGCCACGTCCGACCCTGCGCCCGGCTCGGTGATGCCCACCGCGGTGACGGTGCGGCCGGCCGTCACACCCGGCATGTACTTGGCCTTTTGCACCGGGTTGCCCGCGTGGTGCAGGTGCGGGCTGGCCATGTCGGTGTGCACCAGCACGGTGACGATGAAGCCGCCAAAGGTGGACTGCGACAGCGCCTCGGCAAACACCAGATTCGTCATCGCATCGGCTTCGGCGCCGCCGTACTGGCCCTCGTACATCAGGCCCAGCAGGCCGGCGTCGCCCATCTTGCGCAGCACCTCGCGCGGCACCATGCCCGCGTCTTCCCAGGCCTGGGCGTACGGCTCCACCTCGCGCTCAATAAAGCGCAGCACCTGGTCGCGCAGCTGCACATGTTCGTGGGTGGTGTGGATGGTGTCGGTGGTGTGCATGGGTGCTGCGTGGGTGACTGTTGACGTGGGGGCTGAGAAGGCTGAAGGGCTTACATCCGGAACACGCCGAACTTCGCATCGGGGATGGGCGCGTTCATCGCGGCCGACAGGCCCAGCGCCAGCACGCGGCGGGTATCGGCGGGGTCGATCACGCCGTCGTCCCACAAGCGCGCGCTCGAGTAGTAGGGGTGCGACTGGTGCGCAAACTGCTCGAGGATGGGCCGCTTGATGGCGTCTTCGTCTTCGGGGCTGAGCGTCTGGCCCTTGGCGGCCAGCGCGTCCTTGCGCACCGTGGCCAGCACGCCCGCGGCCTGCTCGCCACCCATCACACAGATGCGCGCGTTGGGCCACATCCACAAAAAGCGCGGGCTGTAGGCGCGGCCGCACATGCCGTAGTTGCCCGCGCCGTAGCTGCCGCCAATGATCACGGTGAACTTGGGCACGTTGGCCGTGGCCACCGCCGTCACCATCTTGGCGCCGTGGCGCGCAATGCCCTCGTTCTCGTACTTCTTGCCCACCATGAAGCCGGTGATGTTCTGCAAAAAGATCAGCGGCACCTTGCGCTGGCCGCACAGCTCGATGAAGTGCGCGCCCTTTTGCGCCGATTCACTGAACAGGATGCCGTTGTTGGCCACGATGCCCACCGGCATGCCCTCTATGTGGGCAAAGCCGCACACCAGCGTGCTGCCAAAGCGCGCCTTGAACTCATGGAACTCTGACGCATCGACGATGCGCGCAATCACCTCGCGCACGTCGTAGGGCTTGCGCGTGTCGGTGGGGATCACGCCGTACAGCTCTTTGCTGTCGTACTTGGGCGGCACCGGCGTGCGCAGCACATGCGGCACCGGCTTGTGCCGGTTCAGCGTGGCCACCGCCTGGCGCGCCAGCGCCAGCGCATGCGCGTCGTTTTGCGCCAGATGGTCGGCCACGCCCGACAGGCGGGTGTGCGCATCGCCACCACCCAGCTCTTCGGCGCTGACCACCTCGCCGGTGGCGGCCTTCACCAGCGGCGGGCCGCCCAAAAAGATGGTGCCCTGGTTCTTGACGATGATGGTCTCGTCGCTCATGGCGGGCACATAGGCGCCGCCTGCGGTGCAGCTGCCCATCACCACCGCGATCTGCGCAATGCCCTGCGCGCTCAGGTTGGCCTGGTTGTAGAAGATGCGGCCAAAGTGCTCGCGGTCGGGGAACACATCGTCCTGGTTGGGCAGGTTGGCGCCGCCGCTGTCCACCAGGTAGATGCAGGGCAGGCGGTTCTGCATCGCGATCTCTTGCGCGCGCAGGTGCTTCTTGACCGTCATCGGGTAGTAGGTGCCGCCCTTCACCGTGGCGTCGTTGCACACGATGATGCAGTCCACACCGCTCACGCGGCCGATGCCGGCAATGACGCCGGCGCAGGGCGCATCACCGCCGTACATGGCGTGCGCGGCCAGCGGCGCAATTTCAAGAAAGGGCGTGCCCGGGTCCAGCAGCGTCTGCACCCGGTCGCGCGGCAGCAGCTTGCCGCGGGCCACATGGCGCGTACGCGCCGATTCGCCACCGCCTTCGGCCGCCTTGGCCACCTGCGCGGCCAGGTCGTCCACCAGGGCCTGCATGGCCGCCACGTTGGCCTGAAAGTCGGCCGAGCGCGGCTGGAGCTTGGATTCAAGAACGGGCATGGAACTCCTCGCTGTGGTGCATGGGCCGCGGCAGCGCAGCGGCTGCCGCCGCAACACCCGCGCCCTGACCCCCGCACTGTACGGACAAGCCGGCCGCCATGCCGCGCCAGCATGGTTGCAAATCGTGCCAAGCGCATGCACACTTTGGCACACTGCTGGCCATGCTCCGCCCTGCCCCGCCCGACACCGCGCGCCCGCCCACCGCCGCCACACCCATGGCTTTTGCACGCGCCATCGTGCGGGCCTATGCGCTGCGCGGCATGGACCCGTCGGCCGCGCTGGACCAGGCACAGATTGCGCCATCGCGCCTGCACAAACCCGACGGCCGCATCACCGCGCGGCAGATGGAGCTGCTGTCGGGCGCAGCCATGCGCGAGCTGGACGACGAAGGCCTGGGCGCCTTTGGCCGGCGCCTGCCCTGGGGCAGCTACGGCATGCTGGCGCGCGCCTCGCTCAGCGCGCCCGACCTGGGGCTGGCGCTGCGCCGCTGGTGCCGCCACCACGGCCTGCTGACCAGCGACATTGCGCTGCACCTGCGCCTGCTCGACGACGGCAGCGCCGAGCTGGAGATCGAGGAGCACACCGCGCTGGGCGATGCGCGCGAGTTCTGCCTGGTGCATGTGCTGCGCAACATCCACGGCCTGGCCTGCTGGTATGTGGATTCGCGCATTCCGCTCGCGCAGGCGCGCTTTCCTTATGCGCCACCGCCGCATGCACGCGCCTACCCGCTGCTGTTTGCGCTGCAGCTGCGGTGGCAGGCGCCGCGCGCGGCCATCCGCTTTGATGCGCGCTACCTGGCGCTGCCCATCCGCCGCGACGAGCGCGCCATGCGCCAGATGCTGCAGCGCGCGCTGCCACTGACGGTGCTGCAGTACCGCCGCGACCGGCTGCTGGTGCCACGGGTGCGGCAGGTGCTGCTAGCGCAGCCGCAGCACAGCCACAACGCCGAGGGCATCGCCACGCAACTGGCGATTTCGGTGCGCACGCTGCACCGGCAGTTGCGCGACGAAGGCGCCACGCTGCAGCAGATCAAGGACGAGGTGCGGCGCGAGCATGCGCAGCAGTTGCTGTGGCGCACCGCGCAGCCGCTCAAGCAGATTGCCCAGGCCACCGGCTTTCGCAACGAGAAGAGCTTTACCCGCGCGTTTCGCGCCTGGACGGGGCAGTCACCCGGCGCGTTTCGCCGGGGTGGCTCCGCGATGGGCTGAGGTCAGCGCCCCGCCACGGCCGCACTAGCCTGGCCGTCCAGCCGCGGCGACAGCAGCGCATGCACCTCGTCGATGCACCGCAGCAGTTCGGCCACCGGCCACCGGCCACGGCCCGCGCTGCGCCTGCGGGTCGCGCTTGCAGGCCTGCTCCAGCGCCAACGCGGTGGCAATCAGCGGTTCGCAGCGCAGTTCGCGCGCGGTGCCCTTGATGCGGTGCGCTGTCTGCGCCAGCCGCGCCGCGTCCACCGGTGGCGCCGCCATCAGCATGCCGATGGTGGTGTGGCCCCAGCGCAGTTCGTTCACCGCCACGCTCAGCAGCAGTTCATCGAGTTGATCGATCTGGGGCACCAGCGCGGTGGCCGTGCGGGGGGCATCGGGTGCATCGCCAGGTGCGCCGTCATCGGCCTGCGGGCTGCGCGGCGTGATCTGCGTGGTGGGCTGGATGCCCAGTAGCGCCACCTGTGCCAGCAACTGGTCGCGCATCATCGGCTTGGGCAGGAACGCGCGTGCACCGCTGGCCAATGCGGCGTCGCGCTGGTCCATCGTCACGTCGCCCGAGACGATGATCACCGGCACGCCGCGCCAGCGTGGGTCGGCCTGCATGGCGCGCACGGCGGTCACGCCGTCCATCACCGGCATCCGCAGGTCCATCAGCACCAGATCGGGCGGCTGCGGCGCAGCGGCCAGCCACTGCAGCGCCGCACGGCCCTCACCCGCCTCGCCCACGCGCGCGCCGTCGTCGCCCAGCATGCGCTTGAGCACAAAGCGGTTGAGATCGTTGTCATCCACCACCAGCACGCGCAGGCCGGCCAGCGCCGCGCCCCGGGGCAGATCGGCCGATGCCGGCTCGGCGGTGGGTGCCGCCACCACCGGCAGCATCGGCAGCATCGGCAGGTCGACGCTGAACGAACACTCCGAGCCCGCACCGGGCGACGACTGCACCGCCATCTCGCTGCCCATGGCGCGCACGATGCTCTGACTGATGGCCAGGCCCAGGCCGGTGCCGCCGTAGCGCCGCGTGATCGATGAATCGGCCTGCAAAAACGGCGTGAACAGCGCGGCCTGCGTGACCGCGTCCATGCCGATGCCGGTGTCGCGCACCGACGCGCTCAGGCGCACCCGCGGCGAGCCGCCGGGGTGTCACCCGTCGTATCGGTGGGCAGGGGCTCGCCGCCTATGCGCACCAGCACCTCGCCTTGTTGGGTGAACTTGAGCGCATTGCTGCCCAGGTTGATCAGCACCTGGCGCAGCCGCGTCACGTCGCCCACCAGCGTCACCGGGCCGTGGCAGGCGCGCTCCACCCGCAGCACCACGCCCGGCGTGCGGGTGTACGACTGCAGCACCGCCTCGACCGACTGCACCAGCGCATCCAGCGCAAAGGGGGTGGACTCCAGCACCATCGCGCCGGCTTCGATCTTGCTGAAATCCAGCACATCGTTCACCAGCCCCATCAGCGTGTGGCTGGCGTGCCGCGCCTTTTGCAGCAGTTCGTCCTGCGGGGCAGACAACTTTGTGAGCACCAGCATCTCGTGCAGGTTGACCAGCGCATGCAGCGGGGTGCGGGTCTCGTGGCTGATGTTGGCCAGAAAGCGGCTCTTGGCGTCGTTGGCTGCTTCGGCAGCGCGTCGGGCCGCCTCGCGCTCGGCGGCCACGCGGGCTTCATCGCCGGCATCCACGCAAGTCCACAGGGTGCGCAGCTTCTTGTCGTCCGGCCCCGAAATACGCACCGCCACGCCGCGCGCCTGAAAGCGCTTGTCGGCGCTGCCGATCTCGTGCTCGTAGGGCACCAGCTCGTCGGTGCGCAGCCGATCGCGGTAGTGGTTTTGGGCCCACGCGGCCTCGGCGTCGTCGCGCCACACATCGGCTGCATGACGGCCCACCGCGCTGCCCGGGGCCCAACCCAGCAGACGCTCCACCTCTTCATTGGCCAGCACGATGCGGTCGCCCTCGTACACCAGGATGCCCACCGGCGCCTTGGCCAGCATCACCTCGTATTCACGGCGCTGGGTTTCGATCTCCGTCACATCGGCAATGGTGGCCAGTACGTAGTCGGTGCCCGCCACCTGCAGGCGCTGGTAGGCCACCCGCATCCAGATGGTGCGCCCCTGCGCATGGCTCACCTTCACCACGCGGGGGCCGCTGCTGCCGTCGCGCAGCGCCTAGGCGATCAGCGCTTCGCGCTCGCCCGGATTCGCCCACGGACGGGCCGGGCCGCGCATGGCCAGCAGCTGGTCGCGGCTGAAACCAAAGGCCCGTACGTAGGCGTCGTTGACGCGCATCAGCCGCTGGTCGCTGGCGCGCGAAATCGACATCGGCGTGGGGCTGGCATCAAAGGTCTGCGACTCCAACGCCTGCGCCCATTGCATGTCGCGCAACAGCTGGCCGCGCTCGCGGGCAAGCCGCACCGCACGGCGCCACATCCACACCAGCGCGACCAGGGCCGCCGCCACCACCACCACGCTCCACGCAAGGCCCCACTGGGCAAGGCGCCGCGTCCGGAACTCGGGCACCGTCATCACCGGCTCGGGTTCCCACTGCTTGCGTATGGCGTCCAACTGGCCGGTGTTGCGCAGGCTGCGGATGCCTTCGTTCATCTGCGCCAGCAACTGCGGGTTGCGCTGGTGCACCAAAAAAGCCTGCGGCACGCGGGCCAGCGCAGCGCCTTCGATCAGGTCTTCCTGGAGCCGCAGCAGGTGAATGTCGCGCCGCGCCAGCGCTTCAAAGCCCAGGTACACGTCGGCCTTGCCGGCCACCAGCAGCTTGATGGCCTCATCGAAGTTGGGCGCCGTGACCTGCGCCAGGCCTGGATGGTTGATGCGCAGCCAGTTTTCGGGGAACAAGCCAGAGACGACCGCCACCCGCACCCCCTGCTGCAGCGGGGCGTCGAGCCGCCGCACCCGCTCGGGCAGGGTGTAGGCGCGCAGCACGCCCTCGCCCACCGGCTCGGTGGCCTGCAACACCTTGGGCAACCAGGGCGCCGGGTACATCGGGCCCAGCACATCACCACGGCCGGCCTCCACCGCTTGTCGAAGCTGCGGAAACGAGCCCAGCTCGGTGTGCAGCGGCAGGCCGGTGGCACCGCCCAGTGCAGCCGTCAGGTCGTGCGCAAAGCTGCGCTGAATTTGCGTGGCGGCCTGCCCTGGCACGGCATAGGAACGCCCATCGGCCACCACCGGCACCTTGCCATCCACCCAGGCCGACGGGGCCAGCCCGGCGGGTGGGCTTGCCTTGGCCGGGGTCGTCGCTGCGGGCCGGGTGCTTGCAGGTGCTGGTGCAGGCTCGCCGCGCGTCGTACCCGGCGTGGCGGCGCGGGCTACATCGGCCGCAGACAGCAAGGAGGCGCACAGCGCCGCGCCCGCCAGCACTGCGCACAGTGCATGCGATGTCGCTCCGGAAATCAACGCACGGAGCGGCTGCCGACGGGACGGTACTGCGGGCGCCGCGAGCATGGAACGGCCGATGCTACGCGCGCGGCGCCGGCGAATCGCCAGAAAGTGTTTCGCGGTGCGTCCGTGTTTACCCTGCCCCTGGGCTGCCCCTGGGCTGCCCCTGGGCTGCCCCCGCGCTGCACCGCGCCCAACGGCTTTTACTGCGGTTCGATCTTCGCTTCGCGGATGGCCTTGGTCCACTTGGCGGTTTCGGCGCGGCTGCGCTCGGCCAGCGCGGCGGGGGTGCCGGGCTCGGGCACGTAGCCGATGCCCGAGAAGCGGTCGACGATGTCCTTGCTGGTGGCCGCAGCGTTGAAGGCGGCGTTCAGGCGGTTGATCACATCGGCCGGTGTGCCCGCGGGTGCAAAGGCCGCAAAGTAGGCGATCAGCTCGTAGTCTTTCAGGCCCAGTGCCTCGTTCACCGTGGGCAGGTCGGGCACCACCGCCGAACGCTTGGTGGAGGTGACGGCCAGGCCACGCACCTTGCCGCCCTTAACCTGCGGCACCATCACCGCAAAGTCGGCGGTGAACATCATCACCTGACCGCCGATCAGGTTGGTCATTGCATCAGGGCCGCTGCGAAACGGCACGTTGGTCATCTTGATGCCCGCCATGCTGGCCAGCATCTCGGACGACACCAGCTGCGAGGTGCTGGCGCTGGCAAAGGTCACATGGCCGGCGGGGCGCGACTTGGCCAGGTCGACCAGTTCTTTCAGCGTCCGGGCGGGCACGTCGTTGTTGACGGCCACGATCAGCGGCACCTGGCCCATGAAGGCGATCGGCGCAAAGGCGGTGTCCTGGTCGTAGGGCAGGCTCTTCATCAGGCTTTTGAGCGCCGCGTTGGTGCTGTTGGTGCCAATGAGGATGGTGTAGCCATCGGGCGCGGCCTTGGCCACCTCGGCCGCACCCAGCATGCCGTTGACGCCGGGCTTGTTCTCCACCACCACCGGCTGGCCGATGGATTCGCTGACCTTGGCACCGAAGGCGCGGGCCAGCTGGTCGGTGGCGCTGCCCGGGGCAAACGGCACGATGAACTTGACTGGCTTGTTGGGGTAGGCCTGCGCGAAGGCGGGCGCAGCACCGGCCAGGGCGCCAGCAGCCATGGCGGCTGCGGTGGCCAGGGTGGCCAGAGCGCGGCGGCGGCTGCGCGAAGCGGTGGGCGTGGTGGACATGCGGTGTCTCCTGTTGTAGTGGTGAAGCGCTGGATTTTCAGGCGGGACGCGCAGGCCCTGGCGCTGCAAGGCCATGCGCCAGGTTGTGCTGCCCCAGCGTCGGCGCCGGGCCCTGCGGTGCGGGGCGCACACCGTCGATGGACAGCGGCAGCGCGGTCAGGCGCAGTTCGTCACCCGGCACCGGCTGCATGATGCCCAGCGCCTGCACCTGCGGATGCGCCATGGCCTCGGCCAGGGTGTGCAGCGGCGCATGCGGCACACCGGCGGTCTGCAGCGCGGCCATCCAGTGGGCGCGCGGGCGCTGCCGCAACAGCGGTTGCAGTTGCGCCATCAGCTCGGCCTTGTGCTGCAGGCGCGCCCGGTTGGTGGCAAAGCGCGCATCGCTGGCCCACTGCGGCTGGCCGAGTTGGTGCGCGAGCTTGGCAAACAGGCGGTCGTTGCCGCAGCAAATGAGCAGCGGCGCGTCGGCGGTGTCAAAGGCCTCGTAGGGCACAAAGCCCGGGTGGCCCGAGCGGTGGCGTTCGGGCTCGCGGCCTTCGTTGGCCAGCGCGTCGGCCTTTTGCGCGTTCCACGACATGGCGGTTTCAAGCAGCGAGGCCTGCACGATGCCGCCGCGGCCGCTGGCGTGGCGCCGCTGCAGCAGCGCCAGCGCACCGATCACCACCCACATGCCGGTGCCCTGATCGCACAGCGACGCGGCGCTGCGCACGGGTGCATCGCCTGGCCCGCCATTGAGCGCGCACATGCCGCTGAAGGCCTGCAGCAACGGCTCGTAGCCCGGGTGCATGGCCATCGGGCCGGTGTGGCCGAAGGCCGAGATCTCGGCGTAGATCAGCCGCGGATGGCGCGCAGTAAGCGCCGGGCCATCGATGCCCAGGTCGGCCGCCACGCCCGGGCGCAGGTTGTGCAAAAAGATGTCGGCCTGCGCGGCCAGTTGCTCGAAGGCGGCGCGGCCCTCGGCGCTTTTGAGGTCCAGCGCCACCGACTGCTTGCCGCGGTTGAACACATGAAACGGCATCGCGTCGCCACGCGCCGACGGCGGCCCCATGCGCCGCGCGTCGTCGCCGCCGTCCACACGCTCCACCTTGACCACCTGCGCGCCCAGATCGGCAAAGATCGCGCCCGCAAACGGCCCGGCCAGCACCTGGCCGAGCTCCAGCACGCGGACGCCTTGGAGGATGCCCATAGGTGTGGCGTGTCAGGCCGCGCGCAGGCGCAGCGTCTTGATGCCCGACAGGGCCTTGGACGCACGGGCCGCCTGCCGTGCCTGCCACAGGTCAAAGGCAGCCTGCTGCGCCAGCCACACCTCGGCGGCGCCACCGTGGTCACGCCCCAGCCAGCGCTCGATGCGCAGCGCCATCGCGGGGCTGACGGCCGCGCGGCCATTGAGCACCTTGGACAAGGTGGTGCGGTCCACGCCCAGCTGCGCTGCGGCTTCGCCCACGGCCAAGCCGAGCGCGGGCAGGATGTCATCGCGCAGCGTGAGGCCGGGGTGGGGTGGGTTGAACATTTCAGTCATGGAAACCTCAGCGCTAAATCAGTGGTCACTCAGTGGTAATCCTGGTAGTCCACCAGTACGGCATCGCCATCTTCAAACGCAAACGTCAGCCGCCAGTTGCCGTTCACACTGACCGACCAATGACCCGCCAGGCCACCCTTCAGCGGATGCCAATCCCAGCCGGGCCGGTTCATGTCTTCGGGGCGGCGGGCGGCGTCCAGCGCCGACAGTTGCCGCGCAAGACGCGGCGCATGAGCCGCCTGTATGCCTGCGCGAGACCCAGATCTGAAGAAACGCTCCACGCCCTTGTGCCTGAACGAACGGATCATGTCACATTGTAGCGCGTGGCGCCACAAGCCACACGGCAAAGAGCTGTTTTCGCGCTCAAACCCGCGCCAATAAATCAGGCAACTGCGCCATGTCGTCAAACAGGTGCAGCGCGCCGGCGTCGCGCAGCTGCTGCGCGGTGTCTGCGGGCGCATGGGACGGCACGTAGCCCAGCACCAGGGCGCCTGCATCCACGCCGGCGCGCACGCCAGTGGCGGTGTCTTCCACCACGGCGCAATGCGCGGCGCGTACGGCCAGCGCGTCCATCGCGGCCAGGTACACGTCGGGTGCGGGCTTGGAGCGCGGCATCTCATGGCCGCTGAAGATGCGGCCGTCAAAGTAGGGCAGCAGCTCCACCTTGCGCAGCTGGATCTCGACCTTGTGACGGTCTGCCCCCGAGGCGCAGGCGATGCGGCCCTGCGCGCGCGCATGCACCGCCTGCACGGCCACGTGGGCGTTGCGGATGGCCTGCAGGTCGCGTAGCAGCGCCACGTTGCGACGCTCGCGAAAATCGCGCAGCCAATCCTCGGTCAGCGGGCGGCCGGTGTGCTGCTCGATCAGCGCGGCCTCGTCCTTGACGGCCTTGCCCACAAACAGGCGCATGCATTCCTGCGGCGTGAGCGCCCAGCCGGCCTCGGCCAGCATGTCGCGCAGCACGCCGTTGGTGATGGGTTCGCTGTCCACCAGCACGCCGTCGCAATCAAACAGCACCGCCTCGAATCGCATCGCCTGCCTTTCAGCTTGTCGTTCCGTTTTTCTGGCCCAGATCGTCACCATCCACGTACCACCAGCGCCCTGCATCGCGCACGAAGCGGCTGCGCTCGTGCAGTCGCGCCGCGCGGCCCTGCACCCGGTAGCGCGCCACAAACTCGACCTCGGCATGGTCGGCGTCGATGCTGCGGTGCGCGCGCACCTCGAGGCCCAGCCACTTGGTACCGGGCATGTCCGACAGGTCGGCCGGGCAGTTGGCAGGCCACCAGGTGGCGCGCACATGGCTCCAGCGGCCCAGCGTGAAGGCGGTGTAGCGCGAGCGCATCAGCGCCTCGGCGTCGGGCGCGGGGCAATCGTCAAAGCGCTCGATGTACAGGCCGCAGCACTGCGCGTAGGGCAAGGGCCAGCCGCAGGGGCAGGGATCGCCAACCGCCACGGACGCCGCCATGCTCAGCCCTTTTTGCCGCGCGCCTTGCGCTCGTCCATGGTTTCGGTGGGCGCGCCCGCCTTCACCCAGCCGGTGAAGCCGCCTTCGATGTGGGCCACGTTGGTCATGCCCATGTCCTGCAGCGTCTTGGCGGCCAGTGCGCTGCGCCAGCCCGCGCCGCAGAACAGCACGAACTCTTTGCCCTCGTCGGCAAAGATCTTCTTGTGGTACGGCGACGCCGGATCGACCCAGAACTCGAGCATGCAGCGCGGCGCGTGGTAGCTGCCGGACACGGTGCCTTCGGCCTGCAGTTCGCGCACGTCGCGGATGTCGACGATCTGCAGGGCCGGGTCGTTCAGGCGCTGCAGTACCTGCTGCACGCTGTAGGTGGTGACCTGCGCCATCGCTTCGTCAACAAGCGCCTGGTAGCCTTTGGTGATGGGCATGCTGCCTCCGTGGGGTTGCCTTCATTTTCGCCAGAACTGCGCAGTGAACAGCACCATCACCGACAGCAGTTCCAGCCGCCCGAGCATCATCGCGAACGAGCACACCCAGGTCTGAAAGTCGTTGAGCACGCCGAAGTTGGAGGCCGGCCCCACCTGCCCCAGCCCCGGGCCGATGTTGTTGACGCAGGCAATCACCGCCGAAAACGCGGTCACCAGATCCAGCCCCGATAGCAGCAGCAAAAAGGTCAGGCCGACGATGCTGGCGCCGTAGATCAGCATGTAGGCCATCACCGCCGCGGTGACGGTGGCCGGTACCGTGCTGCCGCCCAGCGTGACCGGGTTGACCACGCGCGGGTGCACGATGCGCACCAGCTCGCGCCGTGCCTGCTTGATCAGCAGCAGCATGCGCACCATCTTGATGCCGCCGCCGGTGGAGCCTGCGCACGAGACAAAGCAGCCCAGAAACAGCAGCAGCACCGGCGCAAAGGCCGGCCACAGCAGGTAGTCGGTGGACGCATAGCCGGTGGTGGTGGCCAGCGACACCACCTGGAAGGCAGCGGTGCGCAGACCCTCTGCCGGATCGTCGTAGACGCCGTGCGCCAGCAGCATGACGGTGAGCAGCGCGATCGACGCCAGCAGCACCAGCCCGTAGGCGCGCACCTCGGCATCACGCAGCAGCGGCAGGGCCGAACGCGAGCGCCAGACGATGAAGTAGCGCGCAAAGGCCACGCCCGCCAGCGTCATGAAGACGATGGCCACCCACTCGATAGCCGGCGAGTTCCAGTGGCCAAAGCTGGCGTCGTGCGACGAGAAGCCGCCCAGGCCCATGGTGGTGCACATGTGCATGAAAGCGTCGGCCCAGCTCATGCCGGCCCAGCGGTAAGCCAGCAGGCAGGCGGCCGACAGCACGAAGTACACCGTCCACAGGCCGCGCGCGGTTTCGGCGATGCGCGGCGTGAGCTTGGCGTCTTTCATCGGGCCGGGCGTCTCGGCGCGGTACAGCTGCATGCCGCCCAGGCCCAGCAGCGGCAGCACCGCCACCACCAGCAGGATGATGCCCAGACCGCCGATGAACTGCAGAAAACAGCGCCACACGTTCACCGACACCGGCAGGGTGTCCAGCCCCGATAGCGCGGTGGCACCGGTGGCGGTGAGCGCGCTCATTGCCTCGAAGTAGGCACGCGCCACATCGATGCCCGGCACGGTGAACATCAGCGGCGCGGCCGAATAGGCAGGCAGCACCACCCACACCAGATTGACCAGCAAAAAGCCGTCCTTGGGCATGAGCTCGCGGCGGCTGCGGCGCATGGCGCGCGCCAGCAGCCAGCCCGAGGCCAGCGTGGCGGCAAACGAGGCCGCCCACACCTGCACCAGCCAGGCGTCGTCGGCCGCCCAGGCCCACAGCAGCGGCACCACGAAAGCAAACGAAAAGCCGATGAGCACGCGCGCCAGCACGGCCAGAACGGGCTTGAGGCTTTCCATGCCGGTCTTCAGAAAAAGGTGGCGCTGACCTGGAACAGGCGCTCGACCTCGCGCACCTGCCGCTTGTTGGGGATGAAGAAGATCAGGTGGTCGTCACGCTCGATGACGGTGTCGTGGTGCGGCATCAGCACCTGCAGGGCCGCGCCTTCGCCGCGCACGATGGCGCCCAGCCGCACACCGGCAGGCACGCCGAGATCCTGTACCGTGCGGCCCACCAGGCGCGAGGTGCGCGCATCGCCACGGGCCACGCCCTCCAGTGCCTCGGCCGCACCGCGCCGCAGGCTGTGCACCGCCACCACATCGCCGCGGCGCACATGGGCCAGCAGTTCGCCGATGACGGTTTGCGCCGGCGACACCGCGATGTCGATGGTGCTGCCCTGGATCAAATCGCCATAGGCGCGGCGGTTGATCAGCGCAAGCACGCGGCGCGCGCCCAGCCGCTTGGCCAGCATCGCCGACAGGATGTTGTCCTCGTCGTCGCTGGTGAGCGCCAGAAAGATGTCCATGCTGCCCACGTTCTCTTCGGTCAGCAGCTCTTCGTCGGTTCCGTCGCCCTGCAGCACCAGCATGTCGCCGGGCAGCTGGCTGGCCAGGTATTCGCAGCGGCGCGCATCGCGCTCGATCAGCTTCACCTGGTATTGCCCGGCCAAGCGCCGCGCCAGCCGCAGGCCCACGCGGCCGCCGCCGGCGATCATCACCCGCTCTACCGGCTGGTCAAAGTTGTGGATGGCCGCCAGCACATAGCGGATGCGGTCGCGGTCGGCCAGCACGAACACCTCGTCGCCCGGCAGGATGCGGGTGTGGGCGTCGCACGCAATCTCGGCGTCGTTGCGGTACAGCGCCACCACCCGCATGGGCGCGGCCGGAAACAGGTCGCGAAACTCGCCGATGGTGTGGTTGACCAGCGCGCTGCCTGCCGCCGCCCGCACCGCGATCAGGTGCGCACGACCGCCGGAAAACTCCAGCACCTGCAGCGCCTCGGGGTAGTCGATGAGCTTTTGCACATACTGCACCACCGACTCTTCCGGGCAGATGATGTGGTCCACCGCAAAGCCGTCCTTGCTCATCAACTCATCGCCCTCGCGGAACTCGGGCGAGCGGATGCGGGCAATGGTGGTGGGCACGCTGTAGCGGTCGTGTGCGATCTTGCAGGCCACCAGGTTGGTCTCGTCCTGCGCGGCGCACGAGATCAGCATGTCGGCGTCGGCAATACCTGCGGCCTCGAGCACCGAGGGCTGGATGCCGTTGCCTGGCACGCCGCGCAGGTCAATGCGCTCTTCGAGCTCGCGCAGGCGCTGTGCGTCGGTGTCGATCAGGGTGATGTCGTTCTGCTCGGACGCCAGGCTTTCGGCGGCGCTCTCGCCCACCCTGCCCGCACCCAGAATCACGATTCGCATGGCGATGCCTTGCCCAGCTTGCTGCGCGTGCTCAGGCCAGCGCGCGCTGGATCAGGATCTTCTGCACGTCGCTGGTGCCTTCGTAGATCTGGCACACTCGCACGTCGCGGTAGATGCGCTCGAGCGGGAAGTCGCTCACGTATCCATAGCCGCCCAGCGTCTGGATGGCGGCACTGCACACGCGCTCAGCCATCTCGCTGGCAAACAGCTTGGCCATGGCCGCCTCTTTGAGACAGGGCCTGCCAGCGTCGCGCAGCGCCGCGGCATGCAAGGTGAGCTGGCGCGCCGCCTCGACCTGCATCGCGCATTCGGCCAGCCGGAAACCCACCGCCTGGTGGTTGAAGATGGCGGCGCCAAAGCTCTGGCGGTCTTTCGAATACGCAATGGCCACATCGAGTGCGCTGCGCGCCATGCCGATGCTTTGCGCGGCAATGCCGATGCGCCCGCCCTCGAGCGCGCTGAGCGCGATCTTGTAGCCCTCGCCCTCGTCGCCGATGAGGTTGGCCGCCGGCACGCGGCAGTTCTCGAAGTTGATCTGCGCGGTGTCGCTGCTGTGCTGCCCCAGCTTGTCTTCCAGGCGCGCAACGATGTAGCCGGGCGCATTGGTGGGCACCAAAAAGGCGCTGATGCCGCGCTTGCCGGCGGTTTTGTCGGTGACGGCCAGCACGATGGCCACGGTGCCGTGCTTGCCGCTGGTGATGAACTGCTTGACGCCGTTGATCACGTAGTGGTCGCCGTCCTTCACCGCGGTGGTGCGCAGGGCCGACGCGTCGCTGCCCACATGCGGCTCGGTCAGGCAGAAGGCACCCAGTTGTTCGCCGCGCGCCAGCGGGGTGAGCCAGTCGCGCATTTGCTGTTCGTTGCCATAGCGCATCAGGATCGCATTGACCGGGCAGTTGGTCACGCTGATGGTGGTGCTGACGCCGCCGTCACCGGCCGCGATTTCCTCCAGC
This sequence comes from Burkholderiaceae bacterium, assembly GCA_046091865.1. Classification (GTDB taxonomy): domain Bacteria; phylum Pseudomonadota; class Gammaproteobacteria; order Burkholderiales; family Burkholderiaceae_C; genus JBDLRH01. Next base: position 48,234 of record JBJTCL010000057.1, read on the forward strand.
ACCAGCGCCAGCGTCACGTAGTCGAGCCCGGCGCCGCCGTACTGCTCGGGCACGCAGATGCCGTAGGCGCCCAGCGCTGCCAGGCCCTGGTGCACATCCTTGGGAAAGTGGTGTTCCTTGTCCCAGCGGGCAGCGTGGGGCCACAGTTCGCGCTGCGCAAAGTCGCGCACCGCGTCGCGGATCATTTCCTGGTCTTGGGTGAGCAGCATGGTTTACTTCCCTTGAGCGATGTCCATGATCATCCTCGCCGCCAGGTACAGCCGGCGCGGGATGGCGTCGATCATCACGTACTCGGCCTGGTCGCTGTGGTAGCCAAATCCGGGCAGGCCCAGGCCTTCCAGCACAGGCTTGCCCGACAGCGCGGCGTAGGCGGCGTCAGTGCCGCCGCCGATCACCGGGATCACGGTGAGTTCGGCGCCGGCTTCCTTGTAGATGGCCACTGCCTTGTCGATCAGGCGCCGCCCTTCGGCATCGGCGTTGAAGGCCGGCCGGCCCATGATGAGCTCCACCTTGATCTGCGCGTCCTTCAGGCGCGGCTTGGCCGCACGCTCCTGCAGGGTGGCCATCAGCTCCTTCAGGGTTTCAGGATTCAGGTAGCGCACATTGGCTTCAATCACCGACCGGTCAGGAATGATGTTGGGCACCTGGCCGCCACTGCCCACCGTCCAGTTGAAACGCAGGGCCTTGGCCGGTTGATCCAGGTCCAGCGTGCGCAGGATGAAGTCGGACGCCTCGACCATCGCGTTGACGCCCAGCTCGGGGTTGGTGCCCGAATGCGCCGCGCGGCCTTGCACGGTAGCCCGCACGGTAGCGATGCCCGAGGTGGCGCGCGTCATCATCTCGCGCAGCGCCAGCGTGGGTTCGAACGACAGGATGACGTCGTGCTCGCGCGCGGTGGCCTCGATCAGAGCGGCCGACCCGGTTGAGCCGCGCTCCTCATCGGTGTTGAACAGCACGCCGATACTTGCGAAGTCTGTGAAGCCGCGGGCCTTGAGCAGCGTGAGCGTGTGCAGGATGACTGCGATACCGCTCTTATCGTCGGCGATGCCGGGGCCGAAGGCTCGCGCACCATCCACGCGGAATGGTGCCTTGGCCAGCGTGCCCTTGACATAGACGGTGTCCATATGGGCGATCAGCAGGATACGGCGTTGCCCGGTGCCGGCGATGCGCGCCACGAGGTTGTCGCCCACCACATTGCCAGCCGCCTTGTGGCGCGTGACGGTGGCGCCCAGCGCCTTGAGCTCGGCCTCCAGCAGGTCGGCCATGGCGGCAAGCCCCTCGGCGTTGCCGGTGCCGGTCTCGATATTGACCAGCCGCTCCAGCGTCTTCACCACGGCGGGTTGCTCAGCCGTGGCGGCCTGCATCAGCGTGTTGTCACGAGCCTGCGCCAGCGATACGCCCAGCAGTGCAAGTGCAGCCAGAGCAGCAGTCAGGAACTTCTTCATTCGGGTCTCCTCCAGGTGGACGTGCGCGATGCATCAGCGCTTGTTGTGTGTGCCGCTTTGCGTTTGGACGGTCAACGCGCGTGTGGCCTGCTCACCAACCGGCAAATGGCTGGCCGTTCAGGTCAATGAACTGGCCGCTGCGCTCGGGTGTGAGCGCGGCAATGGTACGCCGCATGGCGGACACGCTGTCGGGCAGGCGCACGGGGGCGCTGCTGCCACCCATGTCGGTCTGCACCCAGCCGGGCGACAGCGCGGCAAAGATGGCGCGCGGGTAGTCGTGCCGGGCGCTGGCCACCGCCATGTTGAGCGCGGCCTTGCTGACGCGGTACAGCCATGCGTTGCTGGCCGGTACCGCGCAGATTTGCGCCATCAGGCTGCTGATGAAGGCAAAGCGCCCGGGGCGCCCCGATCCATCGGCCGCCTCGACCAGCGGCGCCACCTGCGGGATGGCCTGCATCGCGCCCAGCAGGTTCACATGCATCAGCGCATCAAAGGCCTCGCACGTGGGCGGCGTGCGGGCATCGGCGCGGTTCATCACGCCGGCCACGTACAGCGCCACGTCGAGCTTTTCGCCATCGAGCTGCCAGGCCAGGCCACTGCTGCTGGCCGGGTCGGCCACGTCCACGCGCAGTGGCTCGGCGCCCAGATCGCGCAGGCGCTGCAGGCCGGCGTCGTCGCGGGCGGTGGCAATCACGCGATCGCCGGCCTCGCGGTACTGGCGCACGAACTCCAGACCGATGCCGCGCGACGCGCCGATGACAAGGACAGTGGACATGCCGGATCAGCCCGGGATCACACCAGTTCCAGCGCCACTGCGGTGCCCTCACCACCGCCGATGCACAGCGTGGCCAGGCCGCGCTTCTTGCCGTGGCGCTGCAGGGCATGGATCAGCGTGACCATGATGCGCGCGCCCGAGGCGCCGATGGGGTGGCCCAGCGCGCAGGCCCCGCCGTGCACGTTGACGATGTCGTGCGACACCTTGAGCTCGGCCATCAGCGCCATCGGCACCACCGCGAAGGCTTCGTTCACTTCCCACAGGTCCACGTCCTTCACGGACCAGCCGGCCTTGGCCAGCGCCTTTTGCGTGGCGCCCACCGGCGCGGTGGTGAACCAGTTGGGCGCCTGCGCATGCGTGGCGTGCGACACCATGCGCGCGATCGGCTTGCAGCCCAGCTTTTTGGCGGTGGACTCGGTCATCATCACCATGGCCGCAGCACCGTCGTTGATGCTGGAGCTGCTGGCGGCGGTGATGGTGCCGTCCTTCTTGAAGGCCGGGCGCAGCGTGGGGATCTTGTCGAGCTTGACCTTGCCCGGGCCTTCGTCGATGGAGATCACGGTGTCGCCGGCGCGGCCCTTCACCGTGACCGGCGTGATCTCGGCCGCAAACGCGCCGGACTCGGTGGCGGCCTTGGCGCGCTGCACGCTGGCCACCGCAAACGCGTCCTGCTGCTCGCGGGTGAACTGGTACTTGGCGGCGCAGTCCTCACCGAACGTGCCCATGGCACGACCGGGTTCGTAGGCGTCTTCGAGGCCGTCGAGCATCATGTGGTCCATCACGCGGTCGTGGCCGATGCGGATGCCGGTGCGGCCCTTGGGCAGCAGGTGCGGCGCGTTGGTCATGCTCTCCATGCCGCCGGCAATCGTCACCTCGTGCGTGCCGCACAACAGCAGGTCGTGCGCGAGCATGGCGGCCTTCATGCCCGAGCCGCACATCTTGGACAGCGTGACCGCGCCCGCGCTTTGGGGCAGCCCGCCCTTGAAGGCCGCCTGGCGCGCCGGTGCCTGGCCCTGGCCGGCCATCAGGCAGTTGCCGAACAGCACCTCGCCCACGGCGTCGGGCGCGATGCCGGCACGCTGGACCGCGGCCTGGATGGCGGCGCCGCCCAGGTCGTGCGCGGCCAGCGAGGCGAAGTCGCCGATGAAACCGCCCATGGGGGTGCGGGCGGCACTGACGATGACGATGGATTCAGCCATGGTGTTCTCCTTGAAGGTTCAGGTGATGAGTGAGGTGTGTTCGTCGTCGGCGACGCGGCGGATGTAGGCCTGAAAGCCTGGGTCTTCGCCGCGCAGCAGCAGCGGCAGTGCGTGGCGGAAATCCTCGCGGCGGCACCACTCGCGCATGTAGTCGTCCCAGCTGTTCCAGCGGCGCGCCTCGGCTTCGCTCATGTGCGGCTTCCAGGCCACCAGGTAGGCGCGCTCGAACAGCGAGATCAGCATGTCGAAAATCACCAGCATGCGCTCGCGCTGCTCCTGCGTGGGGTCGGGCAGGGGTTCATGGGTACGCAGCTGCAGGTCGGGGCTGGCCAGCACCACCTTCAGAAAGTCGGTGTAGGCATCCGACAGCATCTGGTAGGCCTCTTCCTCTTCGTTGTCGCGCTGCTTGCGCTGCTCGATCATGAAGAAGGCAATCGCCACCGGCAGGCCGAGTGCGGTGACGATGTAGCTGGCCAGTTCCCAGAAGTCGCGCATGGTGTGTGCCTGAACGCCCTCAAGCGCCCTGGATCGCTGTCAACCGCCCTCGTACGAGCCGGCCACGCGCGCACGGAAGCGCTTGCCCGGGTCGTACGGAAAGACATCGTGCACATGGCCCTGCAGGATGCGCTCCTTGTTCTGCTGCCAGAAGGCTGCGTCCAGCAGGTCGGCGTGGTGCTTCATGAACACCTCGCGCACGGCGGTGTTGCCCAGCAGGAAGGGGCCGAAGGTTTCGGGGAACACGTCGCGCGGGCCCACCTGGTACCAGATCTCGCCCGACATCTCGTCTTCCTCGTTGCGCGGCGCAGGCACCTTGCGGAAGTTGCAGTCGGTGATGTATTCGATCTCGTCGTAGTCGTAGAACACCACCTTGCCGTGGCGGGTGACGCCAAAGTTCTTCCACAGCATGTCGCCGGGAAAGATGTTGGCGGCCACCAGGTCCTTGATCGCGTTGCCGTATTCGATGACGGCACGCTCCATCTGGTCGCGCGCACGCGGGTTGTCCAGCCCGGCGTCGAAGGCTTCCTGCAGGTAGATGTTCAGCGGGATCATGCGCCGCTCGATGTACACATGCTTGAGGATGACCTCGATGTGGCCATCACCATCGCGGTCGGAGATCTCGATCTGGCTGGGCGCGAACTTCTGGATCTCGGCGATCAGTTCGTCGTCAAAGCGCTCGCGCGGAAACGCCACCTCGCTGTACTCCAGCGTGTCGGCCATGCGGCCCACGCGGTCGTGCTGCTTGACCAGCCGGTACTTGCCCTGGATGAGCTCGCGCGTGGTGTCCTTTTGCGGCGGGTAGTAGTCCTTGATGACCTTGAACACATACGGAAACGACGGCAGGTCGAACACCAGCATCACCATGCCCTTGATGCCGGGCGCGATGCGGAACTTGTCGCTGCTGTGGCGCAGGTGGTAGAGAAAGTCGCGGTAGAACAGCGTCTTGCCCTGCTTGGCCAGGCCCAGCGCGTTGTAGATCTCGTTGCGCGGCTTGCGCGGCATCATGCTGCGCAGGAACTGCACGTAGGCGCTGGGCACCTCCATGTCGACCATGAAGTAGGCCCGCGCAAAGCTGAACAGCATCAGCAGGTCGTCCTCGCCGAACAGCGCCGCATCGATCACCAGCCGCCCCGAGCGGTTGTGCAGGATGGGCAGGGCAAACGGCATCTCGCTGAAGCCGTTGATCACCTTGCCCACCACGTACGCGCCCTTATTGCGGAAGAACAGGGTCGACAGCACCTGGATCTGGAAGTTGGCGCGCAGCGTGGCCTCGCCCAGCCGGGTCGAGATCGCCTCGAGCACATTGCGCGTGTCGCGCCGCAGGTCGTCAAAGGGCACGCGCAGATCGAAGCCCTCAATCGCCTGCACCAGCGTGTCGTGCAGCGTTTCGCGCTTGGGGTAGTAGGCGATGTAGGTGGGCTTGGCCGCGGGCTCGTCGTTTTCGATGTACTCGGTGCTGACGGCCGGCCGCACGAAGATGAAGTCGTTGTGGAAGTGCGTGCGGTGCAGGATCTTGGTGGTGACCGAATTGAAGAAGGTCTCGGCCAGCTCGGGCTGGTGGTGCTCGACCAGCAGGCCGATGTAGAGCAGCTTGACCTGCTGCCACACCTCCATCGGCTGGTCGCCGGCGCGAAACTCCTTCTCCATCCGCATCACGGTTTCCTTGACGCGCAGGTCATAGAACTCGATGCGCTCGCGCTGCGCACGCTGCTGGCCATGCCAGTCGGCGGTCTCGAAGCGGTGCTTGGCGCGCGCCGACTCGGTGCGGACCAGCCGGTAGTGGCGGTTGAAGCCCTCCATCATCGCGCGGGCGATGTCGTAGGCGATCGGCGAGTCGATGCGTTGCGGAAACACGTTCAGGCTCCGGTGCGGGTTCAGTGCAGGGGTCAGTGGCTGCCGCGCGGGTAGCGCTTGATGGCGGCGCGAAACACCTCCATCACCTCATCGGGGCGCTGCATGCTCACCTGCAGGTCTTTCAGCAGGCCGTCCTTAATGCCGTAGCACCAGCCGTGCACGACCACCTTTTGCCCGCGCCGCCAGGCATCCTGGATGACGTTGGTCAGCGCCACGTTGCCCACCTGCTCGATCACGTTCATCTCGCACAGCACGTCTTCCTGCTCGGGCGCCGGCAGGTGGTCGATGCGGCGGCGATGGCGTATCTTCACGTCGTGCACATGGCGCAACCAGTTGTCGGCCAGGCCCACGCGCACGCCGCGCAGTGTGGCCAGCACGCCACCGCAGCCGTAGTGACCCACCACCACGATGTGCTCCACCTTCAGGTGGTCCACCGCGAACTGGATGACCGACAGGGCGTTCAGGTCGGAGTGCACAACCACGTTGGCCACATTGCGGTGCACGAACACCTCGCCCGGCGCAAGGCCGGTGATCTGGTTGGCCGGCACGCGGCTGTCGGAGCAGCCGATCCACAGGTAGCGCGGCGTCTGCTGGTTCGACAGCGCCAAAAAGAAGCCCGGGTCATCGCGCACCATGCGCTGCGCCCAGTCGCGGTTGTTGTCCAGCAGGTGTTGCAGCGGGCTCATGGTGGGTCCTCCCTGGTGATGTTCTTGTGGTGTTCAGCGTGGCGCCGGTGGCCGCAAGGCCTACATCGTCTCGGCAAACAGCTCGCGGCCGATCAGCATGCGACGGATCTCGCTGGTGCCCGCGCCAATCTCGTACAGCTTGGCGTCGCGCCACAGGCGGCCCAGCGGGTATTCGTTGATGTAGCCGTTGCCGCCAAAGATCTGCACGCCCTCGCCCGCCATCCAGGTGGCCTTTTCGGCACACCACAGGATCACGCTGGCGCAGTCCTTGCGCACTTGGCGCACATGTTCACTGCCCAGCATGTCGAGGTTCTTGCCGATGGTGTAGCAGAACGCGCGGCCGGCCTGCAGCACGGTGTACATGTCGGCCACCTTGCCCTGGATCAGCTGAAACTCGCCGATGCTCTGGCCGAACTGCTTGCGGTCGTGGATGTAGGGCACCACGTTGTCCATCACGCTTTGCATGATGCCGATGGGGCCGGCGGCCAGCACCGCGCGTTCGTAGTCCAGCCCGCTCATCAGCACCCGCGCGCCGTTGTTCAGGCCGCCCAGGATGTTCTGTGCCGGCACCTCGACGTTGTGGAACACCAGCTCGCCGGTGTGCGATCCGCGCATGCCCAGCTTGTCGAGCTTTTGCGCGATGCTGAACCCCTTCATGCCTTTTTCAATCAGGAAGGCGGTCACGCCGCGCGCGCCCAGCTCGGGTTCGGTCTTGGCATACACCACCAGCGTGTCGGCGTCCGGGCCGTTGGTGATCCACATCTTGTTGCCGTTGAGCAGGCAATAGCCGCCCTTGTCTTCGGCGCGCAGCTTCATGCTGATCACGTCGCTGCCAGCGCCCGGCTCGCTCATCGCCAGCGCGCCCACGTGCTCGCCGCTGATCAGCTTGGGCAGGTACTTGCGGCGCTGCTCCTCGGTACCGTTGCGCTTGATCTGGTTGACGCACAGGTTGGAGTGCGCGCCGTAGCTCAGGCCCACGCTGGCGCTGGCCCGGCTGATCTCTTCCATCGCGATCATGTGCGCCAGGTAGCCCATGTTCGCGCCGCCGTATTCCTCGGGCACGGTGATGCCCAGCACGCCCAGATCACCCATCTTGCGCCACAGGTGCATGGGGAACTGGTCGCTGCGGTCGATCTCGGCGGCCAGCGGCGCGATCTCGGCCCGCGCGAAGTCGCGCACCGCATCGCGTAGCGCGTCGATGTCGTCGCCCAGCTGGAAGTTCAATCCGGGGAGTTGGCTCATGGGGGCTCCTTGTTCTGTGTTGTTCGGCGTTCAGTTCTTCACGTCGTCGCGGCCGCCGATGGCCATCAGCGTGGCGGTCATGGTGGCCACCAGGCGCTCGTGCCCGGCATCGCCGATGGCGTACGCCCGGCCATCGACCAGCGACACGGTGCGCCCGGGCTTGACCACCTCGCCCACCATGCGAAAGCGCTGGCCCTGCGCAGGCGCGACGAAATTGGTCTTGAACTCGATGGTGAGCACGCCGGTACCGGCCGGCATGAGGCTGAAGGCCGCATAGCCGCAGGCCGAATCCAGCGCCGAGGCCACCACGCCACCGTGCAGAAAGCCGTGCTGCTGCGTCAGGCCCTCGGCCCAGTCCACCAGCACCTCCACGCGGCCGGGCTCGACCTGGCCGATGCGCGCACCCAGGGTGCGCATGGCGCCCTGCTGCGCAAAGCTGTCGCGCACGCGGGCTTCAAAGCCGGGGTCGCGCGGCTCAAAGGCTGGGCGGGTCATCGCGCGGTCTTTTCCATCTTGTTCTGCACTTTGGTCAGCAAGGCGCGCGCCTCTTTCTCGTGGGTGCGCACCTCGTCGAGGTTGGCCTGCAAGTCGGCCAGCTGGTCTTCGATCTGAGCACGGTGCCGCGCCAGCACCGCAAGGAACTTGCGCAACTGCGGCCCGGTGTCGCGCGGGCTGTCGTACATGTCGATGATGTCCTTGGCCTCGGACAGTGACAGGCCCAGCCGCTTGGCACGCAGCGTGAGCTTGAGCCGCGTGCGGTCGCGCGCGCTGTACACACGGTTGCGCCCGCCCGGGCCGGTGCGCTCGGGCTGCAGCAGCCCCATGTCTTCGTAAAAGCGCATGGCCCGCGTCGTGAGGTCGAACTCGCGGGCCAGGTCGCTGATGGTGTAGGTTGTGGCCATGGACGGACGTGGGAGCGGACGTGGGGGCGGACGGAGGCAGGCGTCGGCAGCCGTGGGCGCTGCATGACGTTTACGTCAACGTCAAGCTTGATCGTAACCGGGAACCGCGCAGGGGCACTGACATTCGGTGGGCGGTTGGCGGGGCGCCCGCCATCCAGGACTGGCGCATAATATGTTTTCAATTCAAAAACGATAGTTTTTATTTTGAAAACAAACTCATCCCTGTCCGAACTGCTGTTTCCCAACCGGTACCGGCGGAAGGTGCTGGCGCTGATGCTGATGCAACCCGATCAAAAAATGCATCTGCGCGAGTTAGCACGCCGCACGCAGGCCGCCCCCGGCACCCTGAAAAAGGAACTGGACGCCCTGTGCCATGTGGGCCTGCTGCTCAGCGAGCGGGTGGGCAACCAGGTGCAGTTCCGGGCGAACCCGGGTCACCCTGTGTTTGCCGAACTGCAGGCGCTGGTGCGCAAGACCACCGGCCTGGCCGACGTGCTGACCGAGGCCTTGAAGCCGCTCGGTGATCAGGTTGCGCTGGCCCTGGTGTTCGGGTCCATGGCCAGCGGCAACGCCCATGCAGGCAGCGATGTCGACCTGCTGGTGGTGGGCAGTGCCGGCTTTGCGCAGGTGGTGGACGCCACCTACGCAGCCCAGACCCAGTTGGGGCGTGAGATCAACCCCAAGGTCATGACCGCAGCAGAATGGGCCAGCAAGCGCGCCGAAGGCAATCCCTTCGTGCAGGAACTGCTGGCCCAACCCAAACTCATGCTGATCGGGACACTCGATGCCTGAAGAAGAGCTGCACAATCTGGCCCGCATCGGCCAACTCGACAAGGTGCCGTTTTCGGCCGACTTGCTACAGAAAATGCTGGCCACTGCGCACACCCGCCTGCAAGACGCGCAGCGGGCCGACAACAGCCCCGAGACCCGCTTCGACTGTGCCTACACCGCGATCTGTGCGGTGGCCGATGCGGCCTTGCTCGCACAGGGCTGGCGCACCTCCACCAGCAAGCCGGGTCACCACCAAACCACCATCGGCTGCCTGGTTCACACGCTGGGCGTCACCCCCGCCACCGTGCGCGTGCTGGATGCCCTGCGCAAACAACGCAACCTGAGCGACTACGACGGCGAACCGATCACCAACCAGGCCCTGCAGGAGTGTCTGACGCAGGCACACGCCCTCGTGGATGTGGCCGAGCAGAAGCTGCGCGCCCTTGCGCGACAAAAGCCTGCGGGCCCATGACGCACGGGCACGGGTGTTGCGCGCGCCGTCCTAGCCAAAGCCCGAGCCCGCGCCCGGCCTAATCCCAGCGCGGAATCCGTTCGTCGCGCAGTTGTTCGCGCAGCTCGGCGTAGTCGGGCATCACCTGCGCCACGGTATCCCAGAAGCGCGGGCTGTGGTCGAGCACGCGCAGGTGGCTGAGCTCATGCACCACCACGTAGTCGATCACCGGCGGCGCAAAGTGGATCAGCCGCCAGTTCAGGCGAATGGAGCCGTCGGCGCCGGCGCTGCCCCAGCGCGTGTGCGCATTCGACAGGCCCAGCCGGCGCCACTGCACGCCCAGCTGCGGCGCAAAGTGGTTCAGCCGCTCGGTGAACACGCCGCGCGCCTGCCGCATCAGCCAGGCCTGCACCGCGTCGCGGATCTGCGCGGGTTCGCTGTGCGTGGCCAGGCCCAGGCGCAGGGTGGCGTCGCTGTGATCGCCCGCCGCGCCTGACATCGGCGCCGCCGGGTCGAGCGCAACGCGCAGCGGGCGCCCCAGATACGGCAGCGTGCAGCCGTCGTGCCATTCGATGCGCGAGGCCTCCAGGCGGCGCTCGCGCTCGTGCACCTCGGCCAGCTTGCGCACGATCCAGCCGGATTTTTCGCGCAGCGCCGACTCGATCTCGTACAGCGGCACCCAGCGCGGCGCGCTCACCACCAGTCCGTCGGCACCCACCACAAAGCCGATGGTGCGCCGGCGTGTGCGGCGCAGCTCGTAGCCCACCAGCGCCTCGCCCAGGCGTGCTTCGCGGTTGGCGCGCGGATGCGCAAAGCGCGCGGGCGCGATCGCGTCGGGCAGGCTGCGGGGCGGAGCATCAGCCGGGGTGCTGCGCGGTGCATCGCGCAACGATGGCGGCGGCGAAAGCGGCGGAGCGTCGCGCTGCGGCGCGGGCGGCGCAGGCGATGCAGCAAACAGGTCCAGCGTGAGCTGTAGCGCGCGCCACATGGGCTGGCTCAGCGATAGGCCTCGGGGTCGAGGCGGCGCATCTCGGACTCGATCCACGCCTCCACCTCGCGCATCAGCTCTTCGGGCTGGCGGCCGGTGCTGTCGATGGCTTTGCCGATCGACACGTCCACCACGCCGGGATGCTTGATGAAGGCCTTGCGCGGCCAGCACTTGGCCGACGTCACCGCGATCGGGATGACCGGCGCGCCGGTCTCGATGGCCAGGCGCGTACCGCCAGTCTTGTAGCTGCCCTTTTGCCCGCGCGGGATGCGCGTGCCCTCGGGGAACATGATGATCCAGATGCCCTGCGCCAGCAGTTCGCGGCCCTGCGCCACCACCTTGTTGAAGGCCTGCGCGCGCTGGCTGCGGTCGATATGGATCATGTCCAGCCGGCCCATGGCCCAGCCGAAGAAGGGCACGTACAGCAGCTCGCGCTTGAACACGTAGGCCAGCGGGTGCGGCATGATCGTCGGCATCAGGAAGGTCTCGTACGTGGACTGATGCTTGACCAGCAGAATGGCCGGGCTGCGCTTGCCCAGCGGCAGATGCTCCATGCCCTGCACGCGGTACTGGATGCCCATGATGACGCGCGCGCCGCCGATGGCCCAGCCCAGCCAGCGCGCCGCCATCCAGTACAGCGGCTCGCCGCGCCGCCAGATCGACGCCACCAGCATGATGATGCCCCAGGGCACCACGGTGATCAGCATCCACAGTGCGTGAACGATGGAGCGCAGCAGGGCCATCGCGTGTTGTCCTTTGCCGGGGTCAGACAGCGCCGGGGGTCGGCCGGGCGTCGCGGCCGTCGCGCACGTCGCGGCTTTCGCGCGCTTCTTTCTGCTCGCGGGCCTCGCGCGCCAGCAGCCACGCGGCAAAGCCCGCCAGGTTCTCGTGCACCGTGGTGCTCGGCGGAAATTCGGGCGGCAGCGGTTCGCCGCGCGCCGCGCGCTCGCGCAGGATCGCGGCGCGGCCGGTCAGCACCACATGCGGCATGCAGCCGGCGGTTTGCGCGGCCAGCGCATCGCGCAGGTTGTCGCCCACCACATGCAGCCCCTGCAGATGCACGCCATAGCGCTCGGCAATCTGCTGGTACAGGCCCGGTGCGGGCTTGCGGCAACTGCATTGCTCGTCCGGGCTGTGCGGGCAATAAAACACCGCGTCGATGCGGCCACCGGCGGTGGCCAGCTGCTTGTGCATCTTGGCGTGCACCGCATTGAGCGCCGACATGTCGAACAGCCCGCGCCCCAGACCCGACTGGTTGGTGGCCACCACCACATGCCAGCCCGCCTGCGTCAGCCGCGCGATCGCCTCCAGCGAACCGGGCAAGGCCTCCCATTCGTCGGGCGACTTGATGTGCTGCGGCCGATACGCGTTGATCGTGCCGTCGCGGCCCAGGATGACGAGCTTCATGCGCTGCGGGTGATGGTGCGGGGGTCCGTGCGGGTGCGGGCTCAGGCGGCCAGCCGCGACAGGTCGGCCACTCGGTTCATCGCCACATGCAGCGACTTGAGCAGGCCTTGGCGGTTCAGGCGCAGATCGTCCTGCTCGGCGTTGACCATCACACCGTCGAAGAAGGCATCCACCGGCGCGCGCAGCGCGGCCAGCGTCTTGAGAGACGCGGTGTAGTCGCCCGCACTGAACTGTGCGTCGGCCTGCGGTGCCGCCGCCTTGAGCGCGGCGTACAGATCGCGCTCGGCGGCTTCGTACAGCAGCGATTCGTTCACGTGTGCATCCACCGCACCGGCCTTCTTGAGGATGTTGCCCACGCGCTTGTTGGCCGCGGCGAGTGCCGGCGCCTCGGGCAGCGCAGCAAAGGCGCGCACCGCCTGCAGACGCCGCGCCACATCGGCCAGACGCTGCGGACGCAGCGCCAGCACCGCGTCCACCTCTTGCGCGCTGTAGCCCTGATCGCGCAGGCTGCCGGCCAGGCGGTCGTAGAAAAAGTCGAGCAGCGCGTCGGTGGCCGGCGTGATCTTGCTGCCGAAGGCGGGAGTAGCCGCATCGATCAGTGCCGACAAGTCCAGCGGCAGGTCGCGCTCGGTCAGCATGCGGATCACGCCCAGCGCATGACGGCGCAGCGCAAACGGGTCTTTGTCGCCGCTGGGCAGGTTGCCGATGCCGAACATGCCCACCAGGGTTTCGAGCTTGTCGGCCAGCGCCACCACCACGCCCACCGGGTTGCGCGGCAGCGCGTCGCCGGCAAAGCGCGGGCGGTAGTGGTCTTCGATCGCATCGGCGATGTCGGCCGACAGGCCGTCGTGGCGTGCGTAGTACGCACCCATGATGCCCTGCAGTTCCGGGAACTCGCCCACCATGTCGGTCAGCAGGTCGGCCTTGGCCAAGAGCGCTGCTGTGTCGGCCGCCTTGGCCAGCACGTCGCCACCCAGCGGCTGCGCGATCGCCCTGGCGATGGCGTTTGCAATGGCCCGCACCCGCTCCACACGCTCGCCCTGCGTGCCCAGCTTGTTGTGATAGACCACCTTGGCCAGGCCCGGCACACGGGACTCCAGCGTGCGCTTGCGGTCCTGGTCAAAGAAGAACTTGGCATCGGCCAGGCGCGGGCGCACCACGCGCTCGTTGCCGCCCGTCACCGCGCTGGCATCGTCGGGGCGGATGTTGCTGACCACCAAAAAGCGGTTGGTCAGCTTCGCGCTCGCATCCAGCAGCGGAAAGTACTTCTGGTTAGCCTTCATCGTGAGAATCAGGCACTCCTGCGGCACTTCCAGAAACTCGCGCTCGAACTGGCACACCAGCACATTGGGCCGCTCGACCAGCGCGGTCACTTCATCCAGCAGCGCGTCATCCTCGATGGCCCTGGCGCCGCCACCCACCTGGGCGGCGGCTTCCTGCAACTGGCGCACGATCTCGGCGCGACGCTCGGCAAAGGACGCGATCACCGCGCCATCGTCGCGCAGCGCCTGCGCATAGGCGTCGGCATTGGCAATCACCACGGGCGACATGCGCGCCTCAAAGCGGTGGCCCTGAGTGGCGTTGCCCGCCTGCAGGCCCAGCGCGCTGACCGGCTCCACCGCGCTGCCGTGCAGCGCCACCAGGCCGTGCGCAGGGCGCACAAAGCTCACGCTGCTCCAGCCGGGCAGCTCGCAACCCGATTCGAGCTGGTAGCTCATCACCTTGGGGATGGGCAGCCTGGCCAGGCTTTCGTCCAGCGCCTTTTGCAGGCCCTCGGCCAGCGTCACGCCAGGCACCACGCTGTCCAGGAACAATGCCTCGGCCTTGCCGTCGGGCTGGCGCTTCAGGCGCGCCACCGCAGCCACCGGGTTGGACACATCCACACCCAGGCCTTGCAGGCGCTTGAGCAGCGCGGGCGTGGCATGGCCTGCTGCGTCCAGGCCCACCGACACCGGCATCACTTTTTGCGACACCGCGCGATCGGCCGCGCGGGCCGACACGGCCGTGAGGTGCGCGCCCAGCCGGCGCGGCGAGGCAAAGGCGGTGAGCTGCGAAGCATCGGACGCCAGACCCTGTGCGCGCAGCTGCTCGCACAGCACGCCGGCAAAGGCCTCGCCCAGTTTCTTGAGCGCCTTGGGCGGCAGTTCTTCGACGAACAGTTCAACCAGCAGGTTGGCGGTGGTGCTCATGTCAGGCATCTCAGGCCGCCTTCTTCTGCAGTTGCGCCACCCACTCGCGCGGCGCCATCGGGAAGCCCAGCCGTTCGCGGCTGTCGTGGTAGCTCTGCGCCACGCTGCGCGCCAGGTTACGGATGCGGCCGATGTAGGCGGCGCGCTCGGTGACCGAGATCGCGCCGCGCGCATCCAGCAGGTTGAAGGTGTGCGCGGCTTTCAGCACCTGCTCGTACGCGGGCAGCGCCAGCTGCTGCTCCATCAGGTGCTTGGCCTGCTTTTCGTGTGCGCCGAAAGCGGTGAACAGGAATTCGGCGTCCGAGTGCTCGAAGTTGTAGGTGGATTGCTCCACTTCGTTTTGTTTGTACACATCGCCATAGCTCAGGCCTTCAGTCCACACGAGGTTGTAGACGTTGTCCACGCCCTGCAGGTACATGGCCAGCCGCTCCAGGCCGTAGGTGATTTCGCCGGTGATGGGCCGGCAGTCGATGCCGCCCACCTGCTGGAAGTAGGTGAACTGCGTCACCTCCATGCCGTTGAGCCACACCTCCCAGCCCAGGCCCCAGGCGCCGAGCGTGGGGTTCTCCCAGTCGTCTTCGACAAAGCGGATGTCGTTCTTCTTGAGGTCAAAACCCAGCGCCTCGAGCGAGCCCAGGTACAGCTCGAGGATGTTGCTGGGCGCGGGCTTGAGCACCACCTGGTACTGGTAGTAGTGCTGCAGGCGGTTGGGGTTCTCGCCGTAGCGGCCGTCTTTCGGGCGACGGCTGGGCTGCACATAGGCGGCCTTCCACGGCTCGGGGCCGATGGCGCGCAGAAAGGTGGCGGTGTGGCTGGTGCCGGCGCCCACCTCCATGTCGTAGGGCTGCAGCAGCGCGCAGCCCTGGGCGTCCCAGTACGACTGCAGCTTGAGGATGATCTGTTGGAAGGTCAGCATGGCGGCTTTCGGCTCGCACCGCATGCGACATGCTTCGCAGACGGCCGGCTCACGCAAAAACGTCGCGCTGACCACCCCTGAGCGGGGCCTCCGGATCACCCGGGGACGGCGCGACGTGCAAGCCCCGATTTTAAGGCCGCGGGCAGCACGCACAGCAGTGCGGCCAGCAGCAGCGGCCACAGCCCGAACCGGCTGGCCCAGCGGGCGTACGGCGTCAGGCCCTCGCGCCCCTCCACCTCGCCTTGCAGCACGCCGCGGGTGTGCGGCAGCATCTGCGCCACCACCTGGGCGTGGTGGTCGATGATGGCGGTGGCGCCGGTGTTGGTGGAGCGCACCATGGGCCGCGCAAATTCCAGCGCGCGCATGCGGCTGATGTGCAGGTGCTGGTCGATCGCCACCGTGTTGCCGAACCATGCGATGTTGCTCAGGTTGACGAACGCGGTGGGCGCACGGGCGGGGTCGGCAAAGCGCGCGGCTAGCTCCTCGCCAAACAGGTCTTCGTAGCAGATGTTGGGCGCCAGCCGCTGGCCCTGCCAATCGAACGAGGCCTGCCCCACGCCCCCGCGCGCAAAGTCGCCCAGCGGGATGCGCATCAGGTCGGTGAACCAGCGAAACAGCGGCGGCACGAACTCGCCGAAGGGCACCAGGTGGTGCTTGTCGTAGCGGTACTCGCCCTGCCCCGCCGTCCAGCCCACCGCCGAGTTGGTGTAGCCGGCCGCGATGTCGCCCAGCGGCACACCGATCAGGGCGGCACTGGCGCTGGCAGCAGGGACAGGCTGCACGGAGGGCAGCAGATAGGGCCGCCGCAAGTCGTCCCAGTAGCCCGGCGGCAAGGTGGCGGGCAGCATGGGCACGGCCGTCTCGGGCGCCACCACCAGCGCACCCGGCCAGGGCCGCGCCAGTTGCGCGCCGTACCAGTTGAGCGCCTGCGGCACGCCGCTGCCAGGCTCGAACTTCTGGTCTTGCGCGATGTTGCCTTGCAGCAGCGCCAGGCGCAGGGTGCCGGTGCTGCGCGTTGCCGGCGGGTCGAGCCACAGGCCCGCGGTGCCCATTCCCAACCCCAGGGCTGCCAAGGTGGCCGCAGCGCGTGCGGATACCCTGGCAGGGGTTTCGTCGGCCAACGCCGGCCGCCGACCCGGCCACACCGCCGCCAAAGCCAGCGCCAGCAGCGCCGCCAGCGCCGCGGCAACGGCCCCCACGCCGTACACGCCCACCCAGGGCGCCCAGGCGGCCAACCAGCCATCCACCTGCGCATAGCCGCCCGCCCCCCAGGGAAAGCCGGTGAACAGACGCCCGCGCGCCAGTTCGGCCAGCGTCCACAGGCCGGCAAAGCAGGCCACCGCCGGCGCGGCCGGCCGGCTGCGGGCCAGCCGCCACCACAGCGCAGCAGCCAGCGCGTAGTACACGCCCAGTGCCGCGGCCAGCGCCAGCACCGCCAGCACCGCCAGCGGCGCGGCCAACCCGCCGTAGGTGTGCATCGAGATGAACAGCCACCAGAAGCTGCCCGCCAGCCACGCGATCGCAAAGACCCAGCCGCGGGAGAACGCCGCACGCGCCGAGGGCGCCTGCCGCAAGCCGCCCACCAGCAGCGCCAGCGATGCGATCTGCAGCAGCGCCGACGGCGACCCGGGCGCAAGCCATCCGTCGATGCCCGCGGCCAGCGGCCAGGCGATGGATACCGCCTGCACCGCACCGGCCAGCAGCACCAGGCCCAGCCAGGCCAGCGACGCGGCCTGTGCAGAACGCAGCGGGGCGGCAGGAGCGGGCGACGGCAAACGCACGGGCGGGGCCACCAGCAGCGTGCTTCAGGCGGTCAGCCGCCGTCGCTACCCGCGGTGCGGCGCACCTTGAACCAGCGCACCGCGCCGCCCTTGGTGTGCAGCACCAGAAACTCCAGCCCCGCCAGCGCAAAGCGCTCACCGCGCTTGGGTACGTGGCCCATCTCGTGCGCGATCAGCCCGCCGATGGTGTCAAACCCCTTGTCAAAGCCCTTGTCGTAGCTGCTCTCGGGTTCGGGCTCGCCCTCGGGGCGCGGAAAGCTCACGCCAAAGGATTCGGCCACGCGCTCGGGCGCGGCGTCGCCGCTGACGCGCCAGGTGCCGTCGGCCAGCGCGAAGATGTCGCCCTGGTCCTCGACGATGTCGAACTCGTCCTCGATCTCGCCGACGATCTGCTCCAGCACGTCCTCGATGGTGATCAGGCCCGCCACGCGGCCGAACTCGTCGATCACGATGGCCAGATGGTTGCGGTTGCCGCGGAATTCGCGCAGCAGGTCGTTCAGGCCCTTGCTCTCGGGCACGAACACCGCCGGGCGCAGCAGGGCGCGCAGGTTGAGCTCGGGCGCGCGCTGCAGCTTGAGCAGGTCCTTGGCCATGAGCATGCCGATGATGTTCTCGCGCTCGCGCTCGAACACCGGAAAGCGCGAGTGCGCCGTCTCGATCACCAGGTGCAGGATGTCGTCGTACGGCGCGTCGATGTCGATCAGGTCCATGCGCGGCGCGGCCACCATCACGTCACCGGCGCTCAGCTCGGCCAGGCGGATGACGCCTTCGAGCATGGCGCGCGACTCGGCGCCGATGACCTGGTTGTCCTCGGCGTCGGCCAGCGTCTCGATCAGTTCGGCCTTGGAATCCGGCCCGGGGAAGATGAATTCGGCGACCTTCTGCAAGAAGGTGCGTTTGTCGTCCCGTCCGTTGGACGGGCGCGCAGGGTGGGGGTCGGACACAGACTGGGGTGCAGCGCGTGCGGTGGTTGCAACGCGCCCAAGGATAGCGGATGCCGGTGACCGGCGCGTTGCGCCCCGGCAGTGATCAAGGCGAGGTGCGGTCGCGCGCGTCCTGCATGCCGCGGCGCACCTCTTGCACCGTGGCCAGAAACTGCCAGAACTGCCGCGCCTGGCTTTTGAGCAGGTAGTCGGTCTCGGCCACCTGCTGCTCCACCAGTTCGGTCATGCGGGTGTCCAGCGTGGCCGGCGGCAGCCGCAGAAAGGCCTCGGTCTCGCTGCCAAAGTGCTCCAGCATGGCGCCGCCCTTGCGCGCGATCGCCAGCATGGCCGCGTTGTCGCTCAGCGCGTGGATGAACAGCATCTGCACGCCGTCGTTGCGCGCGTGGCGCACCGCGCGCTCGAACAGCAGCGTGCCGTAGCCGCGCCCGCGCGCGTCCTTGGCCACCGACACGCCAAATTCGGCACAGGCACTGCAGTCGGGCACGCCCACCGCGCCGCCCGCGGCCAGGTGCGCCATCGCGATCAGCTCGAGGCGGCGGTTGCTGATGCCAAACACGTCATCGCGGATGAAGTCCAGGCCGTCTGCATAGCGGCCAATCTGCTCGTCGGTGGCGGCATAACCAAAGCGCAGGTAGCGGTCGGAGGCGTCCAGCGCCAGCAGGTGCGCGCGCACGGCGTCGCGGTCGTCGGCCTCGAGCTTGCGGATGGGCACCAGCGCCGGCTCGCTGTCGGTGGTGGTGTTGGCCTTGGCGGTGCCCTGGCCGGGCGCTCCGAAAAAGTCGCGGCCCGCCCGCAACGAGGCCTTGATGAGGTTTTTGGCGTCCACCATACCCCAAATGTAAGGGTTTACCCGAATCCCGCAAGGGCGTGGGTCTGAACTGGGGGCGGGCCCCTAACGATCACCCAGCAGCGGGCCTACAGCGGCAGCGCGGTGGTGGCCTTGACGTGATCGAGCACGAAACTCGTTTTGCAGTCCTGCACGCTGGGGTGCTTGAGCAGCGTGTCCATGATGAAACGGCTGTAGTGCGCCATGTCGGCCACCACCACCCGCAGCAGAAAGTCCATCTCGCCGGTCAGCGCGGCGCACTCCACCACCTCGGGCCAGGCCTGCACCGCCGCGCGAAACGCATCCATCGGGGTGCGCTTGTGGTGCTCGGTGTGCTTTTCCAGGCGCACGTTGATGTAGGCCGTGAGGCCCAGCCCCACCCGCTCGGGCGCCACCAGGGCCGCGTAGCGGTGGATCACCCCCGCGTCTTCCAGCCGGCGCACCCGGCGCAGCACCGCGCTGGCCGACAGGCCCACCGCCTCGGCCACGTCGTCGTAGGTGGCCCGGCCGTTGGTCTGCAATTGGCGCAGGATCTGCCGGTCAAGCTTGTCGAGTGCTTCCATAGCTTGCATTTTGCAGGAATCCTGCGTTTTGATGCCCATGGATGCCACATCTTTCAGAAAAAGTGATGTGCAGCCGGCCTACAGTGGCGCATCGCCGACTGACTGCGAGGAACCCTGCATGAACGCCGCCCTGCCCTCTGCCGCCACCGCCTCCCTGCCAAGCGCCGCCGCCTCCGTGCCAGTTTCCGCCGTCACCTCGGCCTGGGACAACCCCATGGGCACCGACGGCTTCGAGTTCATCGAATATGCCGCCCCCGACCCGGCGGCCATGGGCGCGGTGTTCGAGCGCATGGGTTTTGTCGCGATCGCGCGGCACCGCCACAAGAACGTGACGCTGTACCGCCAGGGCGGCATCAACTTCATCCTGAACGCCGAGCCCGACAGCTTTGCGCAGCGCTTTGCGCGCCTGCACGGCCCGAGTGTGTGCGCGATTGCGTTTCGGGTGCAGGACGCCAAGGCCGCGTACGAGCGCGCGGTCGCTTTAGGCGCCTGGGGCTATGCCGGCCAGGCGGGGCCGGGCGAGCTCAACATCCCGGCCATCAAGGGCATCGGCGACAGCCTGATCTACCTGGTGGACAAGTGGCGCGGCAAGAACGGCGCGCAGCCGGGCGACATCGGCAACATCGGCTTCTTTGATGTGGACTTCGAGCCCTTGCCCGGTGCCAGCAGCGCCAGCCTGGACGCGCCCGGCCACGGCCTGACGCACATCGATCACCTGACGCACAACGTGCACCGCGGCCGCATGGCCGAATGGGCCGGCTTTTACGAGCGGCTGTTCAACTTCCGCGAGATCCGCTACTTCGACATCGAAGGCCAGGTGACGGGCGTCAAAAGCAAGGCCATGACCAGCCCCTGCGGCAAGATCCGCATCCCGATCAATGAAGAAGGCAACGACAAGTCGGGCCAGATCCAGGAGTACCTGGACCGCTACCACGGCGAGGGCATCCAGCACATCGCGATGGCCTCCACCGACCTGTACCGTACGGTGGACGCGCTGCGCGCGAGCGGCGTGACGCTGCTGGACACGCCCGACACCTACTACGAGCTGATCGACCGGCGCATCCCCGGGCATGGTGAGGCGGTGGCCGAATTGCACAAGCGCCGCATTCTGGTGGACGGCAAGCCCGGCGCGCTGCTGCTGCAGATCTTCAGCGAGAACCAGCTGGGCCCCATCTTTTTTGAGTTCATCCAGCGCAAGGGCGACGAGGGCTTTGGCGAGGGCAACTTCAAGGCTCTGTTCGAGAGCATCGAGCTCGATCAGATGCGCCGCGGGGTGCTGAAGCAGGCCTGAGCGGCGGCGGAAGCGGCTGCAGTGGCTGCTTTGGCAGAGGCCGCTTTGGCGGCTACTACTGCGCGCGCAGCCAGGCCAGCGTGTCGTCCATCACGCGCGCATCAAAGGCCAGGGCCACATGCGCCACGCCCGGGCACAGGCGGTTGTCGGCGCCACCCAGCGCGGCGGTCGTGACCGGAAAGACGATGTTGTCGCAGTCGCTGTACCAGCACACAAAGCGCGCGTGCCAGGCGGCGTCGCTGTCGGCTGCGAGCTGCTGCAGCCATGCGTTGTCGATGCGCATCTGACGGCCGTTGGGCGTGCCGCTGGCGCGCGCCAGCCAGGTGCCGCGGTGCGGTGAGCCCAGTGTGACGATGCGCGCCACGCGGTCGATGCGCGGCGCCGCACCGGGTGCATCGTGGCGGCCCGCGCGCAACCAGGCCCGTGCGGCCAGGCCGCCCATGCTGTGGCACACCAGCACCGGTGCGCGGCCGGTGAGCTGCGTCACGCGCGCCGCCGCAGCGTCGATCGTCGGCGCGTAGTCGTCGATCGAGGTGAACACCGGCTCCAGGTCGAGCGCGATCACGCAATGGCCCTGGGCGCGCAGCCGCGCGATCCACGGCGCCCAGAAGCCCCGGTTGCAGAAGTACCCGTGCACCAGCACCACGCCCACGCGCTGCGCATTAAAGCCCTGTGTCACATCGGCTTCGCGGGCGCTGGCAAAGGGCTGGCGCCAGCCGAACACCCGCACCGCATGCACCACCTCGCCGGCCCAGGCGCGCAGCAGCGCCGCCCAGCCGGGGCGCGGCGGCACCGGCACCACTGCGTCCACAAGCGGCGGCACACGACGCAAGGCCACGAACTCATAGGCCAGCATCAGGGCAAAACCGAGCCAGCACCACGCAAAGCCCAACCAACCCAGCCAGCGCGTGTCGCGCCACCAGAACGCCAGCCAGGCCAGCGACACCAGCAGCAGTGCGGCGTAGATGCGGCGTTGCAGTCGGGCGAGCATGGCTTTATGCGGCAGGCGCTTCCAGCCGCACCGCCGGTGCGCCCAGCGTGGCCAGCAGTTGCTGCGTCATGCGGTTGACGATGCCATAGATGGACAGTTGCGGATTGGCGCCGATGCTGGTGGGAAACAGCGAGCCGTCGTGCACCGACAGGTTATCGATCTGCCAGTGGCGGCCATCGGGGCGGGTCACGCCCTGCGGCGCCCGCGCGGCCATGCCACAGCCGCCCATCACATGCGCGCTCACCACCTTGGTCAGCAGCGGCTTCATCGGCAGTTGCGCAATCGCGTCGCGCGCCTGCGACCAGGTGGCGTAGGGGCGCGCCATCTCGTGCACCGGCAGCACCCGGCTGGCGCCGGCGGCAAACTGCAGTTCGGCCATGCTCAGCAGGGCGCGGCGCGCACCGTCCATCACAAAGGGCGTGAGCGGGTAGTCCAGCTCGGGGCTGCCGTCACTGCGCAGGTGCACCCGCCCGCCCGGCGACTCGTCGTGAAAGCCGTCGCGCATCAGCGCGAGCAGCGCATGGGTGCTGGGAAACTCGCGCAGCAGCGCGGTTTGCTCGTCGCCCAGGCCGGTGACGGTGGAGGCAAAGATTACCGGATGCAGCGGCGGCGCCTCGAGCTTGTAGCCCATGGGCCCGTCGATGGCCTGCGTGTCCAGAAAGTGGTCGCTGTAGATCGTTTGCGGCGCACCGTCCCAGCCGGCCACGGGTTGCGGCATCACCGCCGCCGAGATCACCACCGGATGCAAGAAGGTGCGGCGCCCCAGCGTGCCATGCGGGTCGGGCGCCTGCGTGCGCAGCAGCAGGGCGGGCGAGTTGATGGCGCCGGCCGCCAGCACATGGTGGCGCGCCAGCACCTGCACCGCAGCGCCCGTGGCCTGCCCGTTGGGGCCCAGCGGCTGGCACCACAGGCGCGTGATGCGGCCGTTGGCCAGCTCGTAGCGCTCGGCGCGCGTGTTCACCAGCAGCGTGGCGCCACGCTCCAGCGCCTTAGGCAGCGTGGTCACCAGCATCGACTGCTTGGCATTCGTCGGGCAGCCCATGCCGCAGGAGCCCAGGTTCCAGCAGCCGCGCACATTGCGCGCGATCGCCGCCGCCGGAATGCCCAGCCGCGCAGCTCCGCGGCGCAGCAGGTCGTTGTTTTCGTTGGGCGGGGTCAGCCACGGCCCGATCGACAGCCGCTGCTCGGCCTGCGCAAAGTAAGGCGCCAGCGCGTCATCGCTGAAAGCGCTCAGCCCGAAGCGGTCGCGCCAGTGCGCCAGCGTGGCTGTCGGCGTGCGAAACGAGCTGGTCCAGTTGACGGTGGTGGAGCCGCCCACGCAGCGGCCCTGCAGGATGTTGATCGCCTTGTCGCGCGTCTTGCGCGCAGCACTCTCCTGGTAGAGCTGCGGATACGCCTCGGCCTCGATCTGGCGAAAGTCGCTGCTGGTCTTGAGCGGCCCTTCTTCGACGATCACCACCTTCAGGCCTGCGCGCGCTATCAGCTCGGCGGTGATGCCCGCGCCCGCACCCGACCCCACGATGGCCACGTCGCAATGGAGGGTGCCGGGTACTGCGCCGTGCGGCCCGCCCAGCACCTTCCAGCCGCGGGCCACGCCTTCGCGCACCGGGTCGGGCAGCGCACCGGCAGTGGCGGCGCTGCTGTGCAGCCGGATGGCATCTTTCGCGCCGGGGCTCATGCGCTCTTTCCTTGCGACATGCCCAACGCGCGCGGCCCCGGGTAGCCCAGCCGCGGCCAGGCGGATGCATCGGCAAAGAAGGCGCCGTTGATGATGTCGTGCAGCGCCTGGTAGGCCTGCACCCGCAGCGACAGCGACGACACGCGCATGCCCTGCAGCGCTACCTGCACCTGTGCCACCGGTGCCTGCGCCCAGGGTGTCTCCACACCGGCCAGCCAGCGTCGGCCCGGTGCGGTGGCCAGCAGCGCCAGCAGTTGCGACAGCTCGGCCTGCGCATGCGCGGGCAAGCTGCCAATCAGCTCGTCGATGCGCGCCAGCAGCGCCTGCAGCTCTCGCGCGCGGGCCTGCGCGTCATCGCTCAGCATGCCCTGCAACACGGCTTGCGACAGCGCGGCCATCACGCCGCGGGCGTCATCGCTCAGGCGGCCAGCCACCAGCCCCGGTGAACGCAGAGCGATGGCGCCGCCGGCGGTGGCCAGCACCGCCACCGAAGCCACAGACCACAGCATCCATTGGCGTCTTCGCATGCGCCAACTATCGCACGCAAGCCGAGCCGCATGCACGGCGGTGCATCCGGGTTAGAGGGCCTTGCCTAGAGACGCGGCGTCATCGGCTTGCGCCCTTGTGCCAGCGCTGTGCGGCCATAGACTCAAGCACAGCATGCCAGCGGCCAGCCCTCACGACAGCGACCATCCCATCGAACGCGCCATGGCGCAGGTGCAGCGCCTGCGCGAAGAGTGCGAAGCCGATCCCGCTCTGGGCAGCGCGCTGCGCCAGATCAAGGCGCTGCAGTCGCGGCGCTTTGAGCTCACCTATGCCGACCTGCTGAACGACGCCGTCACCGCACCGGCCGCACGCTTTTTTCTGGATGAGCTGTACGGCGTGCGCGACTTTTCGCAGCGCGACCAGCAGTTCACCCGCATTGCGCACACCCTGGAGCGGCTGTTTCCGCAGACGGTGGTGGCCACCGCGGTGCAACTGGCCGAACTGCATGCCCTGACCGAAACGCTGGACATGGCCATGGCACGCGTTTGGCGGGGCAGCGTCACCGTGTTGCCGGGCGCAGCCCATGCCGATACCCACATCGAGCCCGGCGACGCGGCGCAGCGCTACCTGCACTGCTGGCGCACCGTGGGCGCCGCAGACGAGCGCGCGCGGCAACTGCAGTGGGTGCGGCACATGGGCGAATCGCTGGCGCGCCTGACGCGTCACGCCAGCCTGCGCACCCTGTTGCGCATGATGCGTGCGCCCGCGCGGGCCGCCGGGCTGTCGGCCCTGCAGGCGTTTCTGGAGGCCGGCTTCGACACCTTTGGCGCCCTGGCGCGCCAGCGCGGCGGGGTGGAGCGCTTTCTGGACACCATCACCGAACGCGAAGCCGGGTGGATGCAGCGCTGGTATGCCGCCGACACTGTCGCGGCCGAGACGCAACTGCGCGCCCTGCTGGCACAAGGCACACCGCCTCCGGGCTTGCCCTGAGGGACGGCGCGGCGACTGCCGCCACAATCGCGGCCAGACCATCAGGTATCACCATGGACAAAGTCTGGCTTCACAGTTACCCGAGCGGCGTCCCGCAGGACGTCGACGCCTCGCAGTACCGCTCGCTGGCGCACCTGTTCGAGGAATCGTTCCGCAAGCACGCCAACCACCGCTTTGCGGTCTGCATGGACCGCTGCATGAGCTACCGCGACCTGGACGACATGTCGGCCGCGGTTGGCGCATGGCTGCAGTCGCGCGGGCTGGAGCCTGGCGCGCGCGTGGCCATCATGCTGCCCAACGTGCCGCAGTTTCCGGTCACCATGGCCGCGGTGCTGCGCGCCGGCTACACCTGCGTCAACGTCAACCCGCTGTACACCGCGCGCGAGCTTGAGCACCAGCTCAAGGACTCGGGCGCCACCGCCATCGTCATCCTCGAGAACTTTGCCAAGACCCTGAGCGAGGTGATCGAGCGCACGCAGGTCAAGCAGGTGGTGGTGGCCTCCATGGGCGACCTGCTGGGCTTCTGGTACGGCCGCTGGATCACGTTTGCGGTGCGGCACCTGGCCAAGATGGTGCCGGCCTACAAGCTGCCGCTGGCCGGTGGGGTGCAGGTCACGCCGTTTGCGCGCGTGCTCGAGCAGGGCGCCCGCATGACGCTCAAGCCCGGCAACGCTGAGCCCGACAGCATCGCGTTTTTGCAATACACCGGCGGTACCACCGGCCTGTCCAAGGGCGCGGTGCTCACGCATCGCAATGTGATTGCCGCCATCCTGCAGGCCGAGGCCTGGTTCACGCCGGCACTCAAGCGCGTGGGCAACGTTAGCCAGACCAACAGCATCGCAGCGCTGCCGCTATATCACATCTTTGCGCTCACGCTGTGCCTGCTGGCGATCCGCTGGGGCTCGCACATGACGCTGATCCCCAATCCGCGCGACATCGGCAAGTTTGTCGAGGTGCTGAAAAAGCGCGCCTTCCACATGCTGCCTGCGGTGAACACGCTGTTCAATGCGCTGCTGCAGCATCCGCAGTTCAAGACGCTGGATTTTTCGCAGCTGTGCGTGTCGCAGGCCGGTGGCATGGCCGCGTCGGAAGGCACCGCGCGCCAGTGGCAGCAGGTCACCGGCTGCACCATGGTCGAAGGCTGGGGCATGAGCGAGACCTGCGCCATCGGCACCAACAACCCGGTCAACGCGAAGGAGTTCTCCGGCACCATCGGCCTGCCGCTGCCGGGGATCGAGATTGCGATCAAGGACGACGAGGGCAAGAGCCTGCCGACCGGCGAGTCAGGCGAGATCTGCATCCGCGGACCGCAGGTCATGGCCGGCTACTG
>JBJTCL010000058.1:0-19180 GCA_046091865.1 Burkholderiaceae bacterium
CCAAAAGCTACCGCTCCTGCGGCTACCGCGCGGGCTGGCTGGTGGTGTCGGGCGAGAAGAAAGCGGCGCGCGACTACATCGAGGGCCTGAACATGCTCTCGAACATGCGGCTTTGCGCCAACGTGCCGGGCCAGTGGGCGAGCCAGACCGCGCTGGGGGGCTACCAGAGCATCAACGACCTGATCTGCGAAGGCGGACGGCTGCGCCGCCAGCGCGACCTGGCCTACCAGCTGATCACCGCGATCCCGGGTGTGAGTTGCGTAAAGCCGCAGGCGGCGCTGTACATGTTCCCGCGCCTGGACCCCAAGGTCTATCCGATCGACAACGACCAGCAGTTCTTCATGGAACTGCTGCAGCAGACGCGGGTGATGCTGGTGCAGGGCTCGGGCTTCAACTTCCCGGACAACCAGCACTTCCGCATCGTGTTCCTGCCGCACGAGGACGACCTGCGCGAGGCCATCGGCCGCATCGCGCGCTTCCTCGAGCAGTACCGTCGCCAGCATGCGCCTTCGGGCGCGCTGGCGCACGCCTGAGAACCTTTTTCCTCACGCCGCGGCCGCCTGCGGCGCGCGCATCCATCCGGACATCAGCATGAAAGCCATCCAGGTCGGTTTGTTGGGCATTGGCACCGTGGGCAGCGGCACCTTCGAGGTGCTGCGCCGCAACCAGGAAGAGATCCGCCGCCGCGCGGGCCGCGGCATCGAGATCGGCATGGTGGCCGACCTCGACACCGAGCGTGCGCGCAAGGTGGTGGGTGACGCCGCCAAGGTGGTGGGCGACGCGCGCGAGGTGATTGCCAACCCCGACATCGACATCGTGGTGGAACTGATCGGCGGCTACGGCGTGGCCAAGACGCTGGTGCTCGAGGCCATCGCTGCGGGCAAGCATGTGATCACCGCCAACAAGGCGCTGCTGGCGGTGCACGGTACCGAGATCTTCGAGGCCGCACAGCGTCGCGGCGTGATGGTGGCCTTCGAGGCCGCGGTGGCTGGCGGCATTCCGATCATCAAGGCCTTGCGCGAGGGCCTGACGGCCAACCGCATCCAGTGGATCGCCGGCATCATCAACGGCACCACGAACTTCATCCTGTCGGAGATGCGCGACAAGGGGCTGGACTTCGACGTGGTGCTCAAAGAGGCGCAGCGCCTGGGCTATGCCGAAGCCGACCCGACGTTTGACATCGAAGGCGTGGACGCGGCCCACAAGGCCACCATCATGAGCGCGATCGCCTTCGGCATTCCGGTGCAGTTCGCCAAGGCGCATGTGGAGGGCATCACCCAACTGTCGGCAGCCGACATCCGCTATGCCGAGCAACTGGGCTACCGCATCAAGCTGCTGGGCATCACCAAGCGCACGGTGGCCGGCATCGAATTGCGGGTGCACCCGAGCCTGGTGCCCACCAAGCGCCTGATCGCCAATGTGGAAGGCGCGATGAATGCGGTGATGGTGCAGGGCGACGCCGTGGGCACCACGCTGTACTACGGCAAGGGCGCGGGCAGCGAGCCCACCGCCAGCGCCGTGATCGCCGACCTGGTGGACATCACCCGGCTGCACACCGCCGATCCGCTCAACCGCGTGCCGCACCTCGCCTTCCAGCCCGATGCGATGAGCGCTGCCGGCATCCTGCCGATGAGCGACGTGGTGACCAGCTACTACCTGCGCCTGCGCGTGGCCGACGAGGCCGGTGTGCTGGCGCGCGTGACCGGCATCCTGGCCGGCGCGGGCATCAGCATCGACGCGGTGCTGCAGCGCGAGGCCGACCAGGTGAGCCAGGCTGGCGAGAACCAGACCGACCTGATCATCCTCACCCACGACACCCGCGAGGGCACGATGAACGAGGCGCTGGCGCAGATGCAGGCGCTGCCCACGGTGCTGGCGCCCATCGTGCGCATCCGCAAGGAGGAGCTCGCCTGATGCGCTACCTGTCCACCCGCGGCCACCCGGACCGCCGGCGCTTCTGCGAGATCCTGCTGGAGGGCCTCGCGCCCGACGGCGGCCTGTACCTGCCCGAGGCGTATCCGCAGGTGGACAACGCCACGCTGGCGCGCTGGCGTGCGCTGCCGTATGCCGATCTGGCCTGCGAGTGACTGTCGCTGTACATCGACGACATTGCGGCCGATGATTTGCGGGCACTGTGCCGCAAGACCTACACGAGCTCGGTGTTCGGCACCGAGGCCATCGTGCCGCTGCGCCCGCTGGGCGAGGGCCTGTGGCTCGAGGCCCTGTCCAACGGGCCGACGCTGGCCTTCAAGGACATGGCGATGCAGCTGCTGGGCAACCTGTTCGAGTACGAACTGGCGCGCCGCGGCGAGCAACTGAACATCCTGGGCGCGACCAGCGGCGACACCGGCAGCGCCGCCGAATACGCGATGCGCGGCAAGAAGGGCGTGCGTGTGTTCATGACCAGCCCGCACGGCCGCATGAGCCCCTTCCAGCAGGCGCAGATGTTCAGCCTGCAGGACGCCAACATCCACAACCTGGCGGTCGAGGGCGTGTTCGACGATTGCCAGGACATGGTTAAGGCGGTGTCCAACGACCTGCCTTTCAAGCAGCGCTGGCGCATCGGCACCGTCAACTCGATCAACTGGGCGCGGCTGCTGGCGCAGGTGGTGTACTACTTTGCCGGCTTCCTGGAGGCGACCCGTTCCAACGACGAGCGCGTGAGCTTTACCGTGCCCAGCGGCAACTTTGGCAACGTGTGTGCCGGCCATGTGGCGCGTATGATGGGCCTGCCGATCGATCGTCTGGTGGTGGCCACCAACGAGAACGATGTGCTGGATGAATTCTTCCGCACCGGCGTGTACCGCGTGCGCGGCAGCGCCGACACGCACGAGACCTCCAGCCCCAGCATGGACATCTCCAAGGCCAGCAACTTCGAGCGCTTCGTGTTCGACCTGCTGGGCCGCGATGCGGCGCGCACCAAGGCCCTGTTTGGCGATGCGTTGTCGCGCGAGGGTCGGTTTGACCAGTCGGCCGACCCGGCGTTTGCCCAGGCCGCCACCCGCTACGGTTTTGCCAGCGGCCGCAGCAGCCATGCCAACCGGCTGCAGACCATCCGCGAGGTGTGGCAGCAGCATGGCGCGATGATCGATCCGCACACCGCCGACGGCGTGAAGGTGGCGCGCGAGCAGCAACGCGCCGGCGTGCCGATGATCGTGCTCGAGACGGCATTGCCGATCAAGTTCGCCGCCACCATCGTCGAGGCGCTCGGCCGCGAGCCGCAGCGCCCTGCTGCCTTTGAGGGCATCGAGCAGCTGCCCAAGCGGGTGAAGGTGATGCCTGCCGATGTGCAGCAGCTCAAGGACTACATCGCCGCGCATTGCGGCTGACAACCCGGGGCGGTACGCGCGATGCGGCTGGTCGTCTTTTGTGGGTACTCCGGCGCGGGCAAGACCTCGCTGATCGAGCGGCTGATCCCGCTGATGAAGGCGCGCGGCGAACGCGTGTCGGTCATCAAGCATGCCCACCACCGCTTTGACATCGACCACCAGGGCAAGGACTCGTGGCGGCACCGCCAGGCCGGCGCGTTCGAGGTGCTGGTGGCGTCCGACCGGCGCCTGGCACTGATGCGCGAGTTCGAGCAAGCCTTCCAGATGTCCATCCACCACCTGGCAGCGCACCTGTACGAGGGCGTGGACTGGGTGCTGGCCGAGGGCTTTTGCGATGCGGGCGTGGCCAAGGTGGAGGTGTGGCGCGGCGGTGACGAGCGACCGCGCTACCCGGATGACCCGTATGTGCTGGCGGTGGCCAGCGACGGCAGCGCACTGCCCGAACCCACCGGCTTGCCGGTGATGTCGCTGGACGATGCGCCGGCGCTGCTGCAGTGGTTGACCGACAATGCCCACCGCTTTGACTACGACCCGGCCACCCACGCGCCCGACCTGCTTGATGGACCCAGTCCGGACCGCGTTGACTGACCTGCACGCCATGCATTCCAGCGCTGCACCCACACCTGCCGCACCGGCTGAATCTTCATCGGCCGGCTCTGCGCCCGCACGTTCGCCGCTGAGGCCGCTGGACGAGGTGCGTGCCGACCTGCTGTCGCGCGTGAGTGCGCTGGCGGAACTGGAGTCGGTGAGCCTGTTCGATGCCCACGGCCGCGTGCTGGCCGAAGACCTGACGTCGCCCCTGCAGGTACCGCCGCAGGACAACAGCGCGATGGATGGCTATGCGGTGCGCTTGGCGGATTTGGCTGCTGCGTCGGGGGCCGAACTGCCGATCAGCCAGCGCATCCCCGCCGGTGCGGTGGCCCAGCCGCTGCAGGCCGGCACTGTGGCGCGCATCTTCACCGGCGCCAGCTTTCCGGCCGGCGCCGACGCGGTGCTGATGCAGGAAGACGCACAGGCCGGCGGCGACGGGTACGTGAAGTTCACCACCACGCCGCGCGCCGGCCAGCACATCCGCCGTGCCGGCGAGGATGTGCAACGGGGCGCGGTGGTGCTGGCCTGCGGGCACCGGCTGAACAGCGCGGCACAGGGCATGGTCGCCAGCATCGGCCGCGCCACGGTGAGCGTGACGCGCCGCCCGCGCGTGGCCTTGTTCTCCACCGGCGACGAACTGGTCATGCCAGGCAGCATCGCGCCCGAGCAGATGCCGCTTGGGGCCATCTACAACTCCAACCGATTCTTTTTGCGCTCGCTGCTGCAGCGCCTGGGCTGCGAGGTGACTGACTTGGGCGTAGTGCCCGACCGTCGCGACGCCACCGTGGCGGCCTTGCGCGATGCCGCCCTGGAGCACGACCTCATCCTCACCAGCGGCGGCGTGTCGGTCGGCGAGGAAGACCATGTGAAGCCCGCGGTGCAGGCGCTGGGCACGCTCGACCTGTGGCAACTGGCGATCAAGCCCGGCAAGCCGTTCGCGTATGGGCGGGTGCGGCGCGGCGGGGCCGATGCCAGCGCCAGCGAAGCGCACTTCATCGGCCTGCCCGGCAATCCGGTGTCGAGCTTCGTCACCTTCTTGCTGCTGGTGCGGCCCTTCGTGCTCAAGCTGCAAGGGTGCAGGCAACTCGACTGGCCGTCGATGCCGGCGCGCGCCGACTTTGCGTGGCCCAAGGCCGACAAGCGCCGCGAGTTTCTGCGGGTGCGGCGCAATGCGCAGGGCGGGCTCGACCTGTTTGCCAACCAGAGTTCGGGCGTGCTGACCTCGATGGTGTGGGGCGACGGCCTGGTGGACAACCCGCCGGGTACGGTGATCGCACCGGGCGACACGGTGCGCTACGTGCCGTTGGCGGAATTGATGGACTGACGGAGAGCCCTGCATGCGGATCGAACTGCGCTACTTTGCATCGCTGCGCGAGGCCATCGGCCACGCCAGCGAAACGGTGCAGACGCAGGCCGGCACCGTGGGTGCCCTGCGCGACGAACTGATCGCGCGCGGCGGTGCGCATGCCGAGGCCCTGGCGCGCGGCCGTGCGGTGCGTGCGGCCTGCAACCAGACTCTGTGTGACGATGCGCAGGCGCTGCACGACGGCGCCGAGGTGGCTTTTTTCCCACCGGTGACGGGCGGCTGAACGCGATGACGCAGCCGGCAGCCCCAGCCTTGCGCCTACCCCGGGGGCGCATCCAGACCGCCGACTTCGACCTGTCCACCGAAGTGGCCGCGCTGCGTGCTGGCGATCGCGGCGTGGGCGCGGTGTGCAGCTTCATCGGCACGGTGCGTGACCGCAACGACGGCGACGTGGTGCACACGCTGGAGCTCGAGCACTACCCCGGCATGACCGAGGCAGCGATCGAGCGCATGATCGACGAGGCCCACCAGCGCTTTGACATCCGCGCGGCGCGGGTCATCCACCGCGTGGGCCTGATGCAGCCGCTGGATCAGATCGTGCTGGTGGTGGTGAGCTCGGCGCACCGCGGCGAGAGCTTTCGGGCCTGTGAGTTCCTGATGGACTACCTGAAGACGCAGGCGCCCTTCTGGAAGAAGGAGCAGACGCCGCAGGGCGCGCGCTGGGTGGATGCGCGTGTGAGCGACGACGCGGCTCTGGCGCGCTGGGGCATCTGCAGCGACAACGCGGCCGGCGCGACGGCGCAGTCACCGCGGGCTTGAGGCCCGCTGGCGTGCGCGCCGGTTGGCGTCCGGGGCCACCCACCGGGCCCGTGCGGCGTCCTCCATGCCCGATGTCAGCTTTTGCAGCAGCGCCACCAACTGGGCCTGCTCGGCGGGGGCCAGCGGCGACAGCAGGCGCTGCCCGGCACGCGCAGCAGGCCGGGCCATCCGGCCCAGCAAGGCGGTGCCGGCCTCGGTCAGGCTCAGCGCGTAGCGCCTGCGCGGGCCGTCGGCCTCGATCCGGTGCACCAGCTCACGCGCCTGCAGGCCGCGCAACACGCGCAGCATCGTCACCTTGTCGTAGCCCAGCGCACGCGCCAGGCTCGCCTGATCGATGCCGGGCTGCGCACGCAACACGATCAGCGTGCCGTATTGCGCAGGCGTGATCCCGACGCATTCGCTCTCGAAGACGGCGGTGGCGATCTGCCACGCGCGGCGCAGCAGAAAGCCCGGGCGGGCATACAGCCGCGCCAGGGCGTCGGCACCGTCGCGCAACGCAGGATGGGTGGGATCGGCAGGCGCTGGGCGCAGGCGTCGGGTCATGGGCGGGCGCTAAGGAAGAACAGGGGAAGAGGAGCGGGCGAGAACGGGGCGAGAACGGAGCGAGCGGCAGTGACGGCGGGACTTCAGCGTCGGTCAGGCACCCATGTTGGCACCGGGCGGAAACTGGGCGGAAACCGGTCCGACACCAGCTTGAGCCCAGCCTGAATCTTGGGTGATTGCAAGCCTACACCCGCCTCGTTAGCATGCCAACGACCGGGTATCTGCGATTCACGCAAGATCATGCGTGTGCACAGGTCGTGCAAGACGCCGTGGCAAGCTTGAAATTCTTCGAGGACTGAACAGAACATGAACCCCACATCTTCGCGCAAGGATTTGCCGATCCCTGCCCGCCGCCGTTGGCTGGCCGCCGCCGCGGGCCTGTTGGCTGGCCAGGCCCTGGCGCAGACAGCGCCGGGCTCCGGTGCGGCAGCCGCCCCTGCATCCGGCACCGCACCCGCACTGCGCCTGATCGTACCCTTCACGCCGGGCACCGGCATCGACCTGATCGCCCGCACCGTGGGCCCCAAGTTGTCCGAGCGGCTGGGGCGTCCGGTGGTGGTGGACAACCGCGCCGGCGCCTCGGGCAACATCGGCACCGAGGCGGTGGTGCGTGCCGCCCCGAACGGACAGACTCTGCTGGTGAGCGTCAACACGCTGGTGATGAACCGCAGCCTGTATCCGCAACTGCCCTTCGATCCTGTCAAGGATCTGGTGCCGGTGTCGCTCACAAGCTGGGGGCAGCTGCTGCTGGTGTCGCACCCCGGCACCGGCTGGAAGACCGCCGGTGAACTGGTGGCCGCTGCCAAGGCACGCCCAGGCCAGCTCAACTACGCGTCGCCCGGCGTGGGCACGCCGCACCATCTGTCGATGGAACTGTTCAAGACAACGGCCGGCGTGTTCGTCACCCACATTCCTTACCGCGGCACGGCCCCTGCAGTGACCGACCTGCTGGGCGGGCAGGTGGACGCGATGTTCCTGCCCATCCATGTGGCGCTTCCGCATGTGCGTAGTGGCCGTCTGGTGGCGCTGGGCATCGGGTCGGACAAGCGGCATGCGCTGCTGCCGCAGGTGCCCACGCTGGCCGAGGCGCGCGCGGGCAATGTCAACGTCGACATGTGGTACGGCATCTTCGCGCCGCCTGGCACTGCGCCAGATTTCGTGGCGCGGCTCAACCGCGAACTGCGCGAGATCCTGGCGCTGCCCGATGTGCGCACCGCCTTCCAGACGCAGGGCATGGACCCGGCGGCCAGCACGCCCGACGAGTTCCGCCGACTGGTCGAGCAGGACGCGCAGCGCTGGGCGCAGTTGATCAAGACCCAGAACATCAAGGCCGAATGACCATGCCGCTGCGCATTGCGATCGTGGGTGGCGGCATCGGCGGCCTGGGGCTGTCGCTGTCGCTGCAGGCACGCGGGCTGGCCTGCGAGGTGTACGAAACGGTGCCGCAGGTGCGCGAGATCGGCGTGGGCATCACGCTGCTGCCGCACGCCATGCGCGAGCTCGCGGCCCTGGGCCTGCAAGGCGCGCTGGAGCCGCTGGGCATCGAAAACCTGGAGAGCGTGTTCTTCAATCGCTACGGGCAGTACATCTTCCGCGAGCCGCGCGGGCGTCACGCCGGCTACGCGCTGCCCGAGATCGGCATTCACCGCGGCAAGCTGCATCGCGTGATGTACGACGCGGTGCTGCAGCGCCTGGGGGCCGGGCAGGTGCACACCGACCACCGCTGCGTGGGCGTGACGCAGGACGACGCCGGCGTGCGGCTGCAGATGCAGCGCAGCTCGGACGGCTCGGCGCTGCCGACGGTGCAGGCCGATGTGGTGATTGCCTGCGACGGCGTCAATTCGGCCGTGCGCCGGCAGTTTTATCCGGCAGAGCAACTGGCTTTTGCCGGCATCAACACCTGGCGCGGCGTCAGCGTACACAAGCCCATACTGACGGGCAAGAGCTACCTGCGCATCGGCTCGATCGAGACCGGCAAGATGGTGATTTATCCGATCGTCGACAACGTGGACGGTCAGGGCAACCAGCTGATCAACTGGGTGGCCGAGATCGGCCGCCCCGGTGCGTCCATGAACGACTGGAACCGCGGTGGCCAGGCGGATGACTTCATTGACACCTTTGCCGACTGGCGCTTTGACTGGCTCGATGTGCCCGCGCTGATCCGCAGTGCGGCGCACATTCTTGAGTACCCGATGGTCGACAAGGACCCGGTGGCGCAATGGACCTTTGGCCGCGTGACGCTGCTGGGCGATGCGGCCCACCCGATGTACCCGCGTGGCAGCAACGGCTCGGCGCAGGCGCTGATCGATGCACGCACGCTGGCCGATGAGCTGGCCCGCCTGTCGCCGGGCGACGACCCGCGCACCGCGCTGCAGGCCTACGAGGCACAGCGCCGCCCGGCCACGGCGCGGGTGGTGGAGACCAACCGCAGCACGCCGCCGGACTTCATCATCATGAAGGCCGACGAGCTGTCGGGGGGCAAGCCCTTTCGCCACATCGATGACCTGATCAGCCAGGACGAGCTGCGGCGCATTTCGGACGACTACAAGCGCATCGCCGGCTTCTCGCTGCAGGCGATGCAACCCGGCCCCGCTTGAAAAGCGCCGTCGCAGCCCCCAACATCGCTGCAGGGCGCCACGGCAGTGGCCGCCGAAGGAGTTGAGGATGCGAATCGACAAATTGACGACCAAGTTCCAGCAGGCGCTGGCCGATGCCCAGTCGCTGGCGCTGGGTAATGATCACGCCTACATCGAGCCGGTGCATGTGCTGACCGCCATGCTCCGCCAGGACGACGGCCCGGTGCCGCTGCTTCAGCGCGCGGGCGTGAACGTGCCCGGGCTGCTCAAGGCAGCCGATGCGGCCATCCAGAAGCTGCCGCAGGCGCAGGGGCAAGACCAGGTGCAGGGCAGCCCCGACTTCGGCAAGCTGATGCAGGCCACCGAAAAAGAGGCCATCAAGCGCGGGGATGCCTACATCGCCAGCGAGCTGTTCCTGCTGGCCGTGGCCGATCACAAGGGTGACCTGGGCGACATGGCGCGCAGCCATGGCCTGACCCGCAAGAGCCTGGACGCCGCCATCGAGGCGGTGCGCGGTGGGCAGAAGGTGGACAGCGCCGAAGCCGAGGGCCAGCGCGAGGCGCTCAAGAAGTACTGTCTGGACCTGACCGAGCGCGCCCGCATCGGCAAGCTCGACCCGGTGATCGGCCGCGACGACG
Source organism: Burkholderiaceae bacterium (assembly GCA_046091865.1). GTDB lineage: Bacteria > Pseudomonadota > Gammaproteobacteria > Burkholderiales > Burkholderiaceae_C > JBDLRH01. The sequence continues at coordinate 9,803 of JBJTCL010000058.1, forward strand.
AGATCCGCCGCGCCATCCAGGTGCTGCAGCGTCGCACCAAAAACAACCCGGTGTTGATCGGCGAACCCGGTGTGGGTAAGACCGCCATCGTCGAGGGCCTCGCGCAGCGCATCGTGGCGGGCGAAGTGCCCGAGTCGCTCAAGGGCAAGCGGGTGCTGAGCCTGGACATGGCCGCACTGCTGGCCGGTGCCAAGTTCCGCGGCGAATTCGAAGAACGCCTGAAGACGGTGCTGACCGAGCTGGCCAAGGATGAAGGCCAGACCATCGTCTTCATCGACGAGATCCACACCATGGTGGGCGCCGGCAAGGCCGAGGGCGCGATGGACGCAGGCAACATGCTCAAGCCGGCGCTGGCGCGTGGCGAGCTGCACTGTGTGGGCGCCACCACGCTGGACGAATACCGCAAGTACATCGAGAAAGACGCGGCACTGGAGCGGCGCTTCCAGAAGATCCTGGTGGACGAGCCCAGCGTCGAGGCGACGATTGCGATCCTGCGCGGCCTGCAGGAAAAGTACGAGGTGCACCACGGCGTGGAGATCACCGACCCGGCCATCGTCGCCGCGGCCGAACTGTCCCACCGCTACATCACCGACCGTTTCCTGCCCGACAAGGCAATCGACCTGATCGACGAAGCAGCGTCAAAGATCAAGATCGAGATCGACTCCAAGCCCGAGGCGATGGACAAGCTCGACCGCCGGCTGATCCAGCTCAAGATCGAGCGCGAAGCGGTGCGCAAGGAAAAAGACGGAGCCTCGCGCAAGCGCCTGACACTGATCGAGGAAGAGATCGACAAGCTGCAGCGCGAGCTGGCCGACCTGGAAGAGATCTGGAAGGCCGAGAAAGCGGTGGCGCAGGGCAGCGCGCAGATCAAGGAAGAGATCGAGCGCATCCGCGTGCAGATCGTCGAGCTGCAGCGCAAGGGTGATCTGGGCAAGGTGGCCGAGCTGCAATACGGCCGTCTGCCCGAGCTGGAGAAAAAGCTCAAGGACGCGCAGGCCAAGGAAAAGGGCAAGGCCGGTGATGCCACGCGCCCGCAGTTGCTGCGCACCCAGGTGGGCGCCGAAGAAATTGCCGAGGTGGTGGCGCGTGCCACCGGCATCCCGGTGGCCAAGCTGATGCAGGGCGAGCGCGACAAGCTGCTGCAGATGGAAGACAAGCTGCACGAGCGCGTGGTGGGCCAGGACGAAGCGATTGCCGCGGTGGCCAACGCCATCCGCCGCTCGCGCTCGGGCCTGTCCGACCCGAACCGGCCCACGGGCTCCTTCCTGTTTCTGGGGCCCACTGGCGTGGGCAAGACCGAGCTGTGCAAGGCGCTGGCGAACTTCCTGTTTGACAGCGAAGAGCACCTGATCCGCATCGACATGAGCGAGTTCATGGAGAAGCATTCGGTGGCGCGACTGATCGGCGCACCCCCCGGCTACGTGGGCTACGAGGAGGGCGGCTACCTGACCGAAGCGGTGCGCCGCAAGCCCTACAGCGTGGTGCTGCTGGACGAGGTGGAGAAGGCCCACCCCGACGTGTTCAACGTGCTGCTGCAGGTGCTGGACGACGGCCGCCTGACCGACGGTCAGGGCCGCACCGTCGACTTCAAGAACACGGTCATCGTGATGACCAGCAACATCGGATCGCCGCTGATCCAGGCGATGGTGGGGCAGCCGGCCGAGGACATCAAGGACGCGGTGTGGGAAGAGCTGAAGCAGCACTTCCGCCCGGAGTTCCTCAACCGCATCGACGAAACGGTGGTGTTCCACGGCCTGGACGCGCAGCACATCGAGCGCATCGCGCGCATCCAGTTGCGCATCCTCGAGCAGCGCCTGGCGCGCATGGACCTGTCGCTGCAGGTGTCGGATGCGGCACTGGCCGAGCTGGCCAAGGTCGGTTTCGACCCGGTGTTCGGCGCGCGGCCGCTCAAGCGCGCGATCCAGCAGCGCATCGAGAACCCGCTGTCCAGGCGCATCCTGGAAGGCGCCTACCCGCCCAAGAGCGCGATTCCGGTGACGGTGGACCCGGTGCGCGAGCCCGGCGTGTTCCGCTTCGAGCAGGCCGTGCCGGCCTGACGGGCGGCCCTGCAGCCGCAAGCCCACCACCGGCCCACCACCACCTGCCACCTGCAGGCCATCACCCGGCGCCGATCGCTGGGGTGGCCGGGGTGGTCGAGAAGGACAAGGTGACACCAGCCCGCCGCGGTTCGCCGCAGGCGGGCTTTGTTTTGCGGGGCGCTTGCCGATACAGACAGCACAACGGTGCGTCCGCCCGCGCCTTGACGGATGGCCGTGTCAGCATGTAAAAAATCATATACAACAGTTACAATTGTGCGATTCAGGTGACGGTGTCGGCGGCAAGGTGCCGCCCACGCCCCTGCAGCATCAGGGAGACAGTGCAAGGTGAAGACTGCCCAGATCCGACTCGCGCAGGCGCCCAGGGTGGCCGATCTGGCGCCCCTGCAGGCCTTGCGCCCGCACTGGGTGCTGGCCTTCGGCTCGGTGGCCCGCATCTGTGATCCAACGCTGTCGCAGGCCCTGCAGGCCGCGTGTCCGCAGGCGTTGGTGTCGGGCTGCTCCACCGCTGGTGAAATCAGCCGCGAGGGGGTGGATGACGACCATGTGGTGCTCACCGGTGTGCGCTTCGAATCGGGCGCGCCGATGCTGGCCACCACCGAGCTGCAGGGCATGGACGACTCGCACGCCGCAGGCGCGCGGCTGGGCGCGCACTTCGCATCCACCGCGGTGCACACCGTCATCGTGTTCGGGCAGGGCGTGCAGATCAACGGCAGCGCGCTGATCAACGGGCTGCGCGAGGCGCTGCCGCCGCAGGTGGCCGTCTCCGGCGGCTCGGCGGGCGATGGTGGCGACTTTCAGCGCACCTTCACCTTGTCCAACGACGGCGCGTCCGAGCGGCAGATCGTCGCGCTGGGTTTCGCATCGCCGCAGCTGCGCTTTCGGCACGGCTGCTTTCATGGCTGGCGGCCGTTCGGCCCGGTGCGACGCGTCACGCGCAGCGCCGGCAACGTGCTGTACGAACTCGATGGCCAGCCGGCGCTGGAGGTCTACAAGCGCTACCTTGGCGAATACGCGAGCGGCCTGCCGGGCTCGGGGCTGCTGTTTCCCTTCCAGATGCAGGACACGTCCACCGCCTCGGACGGTCTGATCCGCACCATCCTGGGCATCAACGAAGCCGACGGCAGCCTGGTGCTGGCTGGCGACATCGTGCGTGACGGCTTCCTGCGCTTGATGCATGCCTCCACCGACTCACTGGTCGAGGGCGCGCAAAGCGCTGCCGAAAGCGTGATCGGGCAGGGGCCAGGGCAGGGCGGCGGCGACCCCGGTGCCACCGACAGCCTAGCCATCCTGGTGAGCTGCGTGGGCCGCAAGCTGGTGATGGGTGCGCGGGTGGATGAAGAGGTCGAGGCGGTGGCCGAGGTGTTCGGATGCAAGGCCATGATCACCGGCTCCTACTCCAACGGCGAGATCAGTCCCAACCTGCAGGGGCTCGAATGCCATCTGCACAACCAGACCATGACCATCACCCACCTGAGCGAGGTGAGCGCGTGAGCGCTGCCGCACCGATCGGTGCATCCAACGGCGCATCTACGGCGCTGGGCAGCAAGCTGCTGGCGCGCCAGTTGCGCCGCCATGCCGGTGTCGACGGTACCGATGCGCTGCAAGCAGTGCAGCAGGCGCTGCAGCGCGCAGCGCAGCACGAGCCCAGCCTGGCGCGGCTGGCCGATGGCTTGCCTGCCCTGCTGGACGGCGTGGCCGACAGCTACCGGCAGTTCGAGCGCGACCTGGACCTGCGCAGCCGCAGCATCGAGCTGTCGTCGGCCGAACTGCTGGCGGCCAACGAGCAGTTGCGCAACGAGGCGCGCAGCCAGCTCGAGCGCGCGATCGCATCGCTGGACTCGGGCTTTGCGATGTACGACGCGCAAGAGCGGCTGCTGGTGAGGAACCAGCGCTTTGCCAGCATGTACGGCGAGGCGGGGCAGCAGCTCAAGCCCGGCATGCAGCTCGAGGATGTGCTGGAGGCGGTGTACGACAGCGGCGTGGACGACGCCTCGCACGATGCACCGCGCGACGATTGGATCCGTGACCGTCTGGCGTGGAAGCGCCAGGGCGGCATGCGCGAATCGCACATCAATGGCCGCTGGATCCGGGTGGTGGAAAGCCGCACCGAAGACGGCCTGATGGTGACACTGCGCACCGACATCACCGACATGCGCGAACTGGCCGACAGCCTGGCGCAGGCGCGCGATGCGGCCGAGGCGGCCAACCACGCCAAGAGCCAGTTCCTGGCCAACATGAGCCACGAAATCCGCACGCCGATGAACGGCATCATCGGCATGACCGGGCTGGCGCTGGACACCGAGCTCACGCCCGAGCAGCGCGAATACCTGGGCATGGTCAAGACCTCGGCCGATTCGCTGCTGGTCATCATCAATGACATCCTCGACTTCTCCAAGATGGAAGCGGGCATGCTGCGCGTGGATGCGGTCGGCTTTTCGCTGGATACGCTGCTGGGCGACACGCTCAAGGCGCTGGGGGTGCGGGCCTTTGGCAAGGGGCTGGAGCTGCTATACCGGCGCCTGCCCGGTGTACCCTACCGCCTGGTGGGCGACCCGGGGCGGCTGCGCCAGATCATCAACAACCTGGTGGGCAACGCCATCAAGTTCACCGAGCGCGGCGAGATTGCGGTCGAGGTGAGCGCGGTCGAGGTGGACGACCGGCGCGCGCGGCTTTGCTTCACCGTCAGCGACACCGGCATCGGTGTGCCGCCGGACAAGCAGCACGACATCTTTGCGGCCTTCTCGCAGGCCGACAACTCCATCACCCGCCGCTTTGGCGGCACGGGTCTTGGCCTGGCGATCTGTTCGCGTCTGGTGGCGCTGATGGACGGACGCATCTGGGTGGACAGCGAACCGGGGCAGGGCAGCCGCTTCCGTTTCGAGGTGACGCTGCAGTGCGATTCGGTGCCGGTGACGCCGCGCAACAGCCAGATCCGCGGCCGCTCGGTGCTGGTGGTCGACGACAACGCCACGCACTGCGCGTGGCTGTCGGGTCAGCTGGGCGAGTGGGGCCTGCAGGTACGCACCGCCGGCGGCCCCGAGGTGGCGGCCGATCTGCTGGCCGATGGCAACCAGCGTTTCGATGCGGTGCTGATGGACGCACAAATGCCCGAGACCGACGGCTTCGAGCTGTTGCGCCGGCTCCAGCACCGCGAGGGGCTGTCGTCCAGCACGGTGATGATGCTCTCGGCCGATGGGCTGCTGAGTGATGTGGCGCGCTGCAAGACGCTGGGCGTGGCGGGCTATATGTCCAAGCCGGTGTCGGGCTCTGAACTGCTCGACGGTCTGCTGGCGGTGCTGGGCTCGCAGGTGGAGCCTGCGGTGGCCGAGCCGCCACGTTCCAGCGCGTCGCGCCTGCAGGTCAGCCAGCGCTCGCTGGACCTGCTGCTGGTCGAGGACAACGAGATCAACCAGACGCTGGCCACCTTTTTGCTGGAGCGCATGGGCCACAAGGTGACGGTGGCGGGCAACGGCCGTGTGGCGGTGGAGATGACCGCAGCCCACGCCTACGACCTGGTGCTGATGGACATGCAGATGCCCGAGATGGATGGCCTGGAGGCCACCCGCTGCATCCGCGAACGCGAGCTGGCGCTGGGTGCCCCGGACGGGCAGGGCAGGCCAGCGGCGCATGTGCCCATCATGGCGATGACGGCCAACGCGATGCAGGGCGACCGCGAGCGCTGCATCGACGCGGGCATGGACGGCTACGTCAGCAAGCCGATCGATCCGGCGGCGCTCAGCTTGGAGGTGGAGCGGCTGATGGCGCTGCACGGCGCACCCGCCGTGCCCGAGCCCGAGGCACCGCAAGGCAGCACGCCGCGTGCCGAGGACCTGCAGCACTTCGATCTGGCGGTGGTGATGGAGCGCCTGGGCAGCAGCCTCGAGAACGCACTCGAACTGGCACGCCTGTTCGTGGGCGATGCCGCTGCGCTGCTGCAGCGCATGCGCGAGGCCACCACCCAGCACGATCTGGCGCGGGTGGAAACCCTGTCGCGTCGCCTGTTCCACGCGGCCAAGACGCGCGACGAAGCGCTGATCGCGCAGCTGACAGGCCAGCTCGATCAGGCGCTGGTGCGGTTTGCGCAGTCGCTGATCGTGCAGTCACAGTGGGGCGGCAAGGCAGGTGCCACAGGCGCCACCGGCGGCGCGGTGCGGCGCGAGGCAGCGGTCGGCGCCTGAGCGACAGCCTGGGTGGGGCGTAGTACGGGCGGCCCGAACGGCCCGGGCGGCTTGGGCGCTACCATCGGCGCGCCGGGCCTGTCCCGTTGTGCTGCTACCCACCGATGTCACTATGACCCGAATCGCTGGCCACCTGCTGGTGGAATGTCTCGTTGCCCAGGGCGTCACCCATGTGTTTGGCGTGCCGGGCGAAAGCTATCTGGCGGCTCTGGACGGCTTTCATGCCCACGCCGACCGCATCCGTTTCATCATCAACCGGCAAGAGGGCGGCGCCGCCTTCATGGCCGAGGCGGTCGGCAAGCTGACGGGCGCCCGGGCCGTGTGGTTGGTCCCCCCCGCCCCGGGGGCCACCATGGTGTCCAACGCCTGGAACACGGCGTTGCAGGCGGCACCCCCCATGGTGCTATTCGTCGGCGATGTGGCCAGCGACCCGCGCGACCGCGAGGCCTTTCAGGAGGTGGACTACACCCACTTCTTCGGGCCCGGCACCAAGGGCATGGCCAAGCGGGTCGAGCGCATCGACGACCCGCGCCGCATCCCGGAGTACGTGTCGCGCGCATTCGCCACGGCGATGAACGGCCGCCCCGGCCCGGTGGTGCTGGTGCTGCCCGAGGACATGCTGACGCAGCCGGTGGACGCTGCCGTGCAGGCCCTGCCGCGCGTCGAGCCGGTGGAGGCCTGGAGCGACCCGGGTTCCCTGCGCACGCTGCGCGAGATGTTGCTGGCCGCACGCAAGCCCTTCGTGATCGCAGGCGGTGGTGGCTGGACACCGCAGGCCGCGCAGGCGCTGCAACGCTTCGTCGAGAACTGGAAGCTGCCGGTGGGCAACGCCTTTCGCTTTCAGGACTGCTTTGACAACTTCCACGCGCAGTACGCGGGCGACGTGGGCATCGGCATCAACCCCAAGCTGGCGCAGCGCGTACGCGACAGCGACCTCATCCTTGCCATCGGCCCGCGCCTGGGCGAGATGACCACCAGCGGCTACACGCTGCTGACGCCGCCGCGGCCGGCGCAAAAGCTGGTGCACATCCACGCCAGCGCCGAGGAACTCAACCGCGTGTATCGCGCTGATCTGGCGATCCTGTCGACGATGAACGCCGCGGCGCGCAGCCTCGAGGTGCTGACCGCGCCGCCAGCGGTGCCGTGGGACGAATGGACCGCTGCCTGCCATGCTGACTACCTGGCCAACGTTGCGCCGCAGGCGCTGCCGGGCGCGATCGACATGCCGGCGGTGGTGCAAGCGCTGCAACAGCATCTGCCGCCCGATGCGGTGCTGACCAACGGTGCGGGCAACTTTGCGAGCTGGCTGCACCGCTTCTACCGCTACCCGGGGCTGGCTCGCGGCCACAAGACGCAGCTGGCGCCCACCGTGGGCAGCATGGGCTACGGCGTGCCGGCCGGCATTGCAGCCAGCATCGTGAGCGGGCGCACCGTGTTCACCATTGCAGGCGATGGCGACTTCCTGATGAACGGGCAAGAGCTCGCCACTGCGGTTCAGCACGGCGCCAAGAGCATCATCCTGCTGCTCAACAACGGCATGTACGGCACCATCCGCATGCACCAGGAGCGCGAGTATCCGCAGCATGAGAGCGGCTCGCATCTGGCCAACCCCGACTTTGTGGCGCTCGCCCGCGCTTACGGCTACGAAGGGGTGCGCATCACCCGCACTGAAGAGTTCGAGCCCGCCCTGCGGGCGGCGCTGGCGCGGCCGCAGGGCACCTTGATCGAGGCGGTGATCGACCCCGAGTTGATCACCACGCGCGGCACGCTGTCGCAGATCCGCGAGGCGGCGCTCAAGCGCGCGGGTGCCTGAGCACGGCAACGACGGACGGCATCGCACCCATGAAAAAGGCCGCCCGAGGGCGGCCTTTGCACGAAGCAGCGTCGGGGATTACTTGACGTGCTTGCCGATCAGGCCGGCCATCTCGAACATCGAGACTTGTGCCTTGCCGAAGATGTCCTTCAGCTTGGCGTCGGCGTTGATCATGCGCTTGTTGACCTTGTCCTGCAGGCCGTTCTTCTTGATGTACGTCCACAGCTTGCTGACGATCTCGGTGCGCGGCAGCGGGCTGGAACCGACCACGGCGCCCAGGGCGGCGCTGGGGGTCAGGGCCTTCATGAACGCAGCGTTGGGCGTGCGCTTCTTCGCAGGTGCCGTCTTGGCGGCAGGCTTCTTTGCAGCAGCCTTCTTGGCCTGTGCAGCCTTCTTTGCAGCCGGCTTCTTAGCAGCGGCCTTCTTCGCCGGAGCAGCCTTCTTGGCCGGTGCAGCCTTCTTCGCAGCGGGCTTCTTCGCAGCGGCTTTCTTTGCCGGTGCTGCCTTCTTGGCCGGAGCCTTTTTCTTTGCAGTTGCCATGTTGAATATCCTTCTAGAAGTTGAACGTTCGCCTGCGACAATGCCCACCAGAGGAGAGCCCTGCCTCAGGCAAAGCGGATGCTAAAGGAGAAAAAACGCGTTTCCAAGGGGAAAAACGCGTTTTCTCCTCTGGGATGTCGTTTTTTTTCGACCTGTTTTCGAGGGCGCTCCAAAGGGAAACGGCCCCTTGAGCCCTCTGAGCGACCTTTCCTGCGTCGCACGGCAGGCATCTGAGTGCACCGTATGCCGCTGTGGCAGGGCGTGCCTGAAGGGCTTCGCGCGCATGCCGCAACGCCATCCACCATCCCCACAAGGAGACCCCCATGACCGCCCACTTTTCCACCTGTGACCTGTGCGATGCGCACGAGCTGGACACCACAGGCGGCTTTCGCGTGCTGCCTCCGGTGTTCCACGACTACGGCGGCGCGCCGCGCTCTGCCGGGCCGGTGGTGACCGTGCGCTGCCCCGAGGACAACTCGCGCGTGCGTGATGCGGTGGCCGAGCCGGGCCAGGGCCGCGTGCTGGTGGTCGACGGTGGCGCCTCGCTGCGGCGTGCGCTGATGGGCGGCAATCTGGCGGCCGATGCCGCGCGCAACGGCTGGGCCGGCGTGGTGGTCGACGGCGCGGTGCGTGACCTGGCCGAGCTGCGCTCGCTGCCCCTGGGCGTGCGGGCGCTGGCGCTGGGGCTGGCACTGGCCGGTGTGGTGCTGGCCACCTGGCCGTCACCGCCGTCACCGCCGTCGCCGCCGTCTCGCGGGCGTTGAGCGCGCCCGCAAAGCGTCAGGTC
>JBJTCL010000059.1:0-14899 GCA_046091865.1 Burkholderiaceae bacterium
TCTTGGCATCTTCCTCGGGCGGCAGATGGTAAAGGTCTTTGGTGGCAGCCTCGCCCGGATGGATCTTGTTTTCCACGCCATCGAGACCGGCCATCATCAGGGCCGAGAAGGCCAGGTAAGGGTTGGCCGAGGGATCGGGGAAGCGCGCCTCGATGCGGCGGCCCTTGGGATTGGCCACAAAGGGGATGCGGATGGAGGCCGAGCGGTTGCGCGAGCTGTAGGCCAGCTTGACCGGTGCCTCAAAGCCGGGCACCAGGCGCTTGTAGCTGTTGGTGCCGGGGTTGGTGATGGCGTTGAGCGCACGGGCGTGCTTGATGATGCCGCCGATGTAGTACAGCGCGAAGTCGCTCAGGCCGGCGTAGCCGTCACCGGCGAACAGGTTTTTGCCGTCCTTCCAGATCGACTGGTGCACGTGCATGCCCGAGCCGTTGTCGCCGGCGTAGGGCTTGGGCATGAAGGTGGCCGTCTTGCCGTAGGCATTGGCCACGTTCCACACCACGTACTTGAGCACCTGGGTCCAGTCGGCGCGCTCGACCAGCGTGCTGAACTTGGTGCCGAGCTCGTTTTGGCCGGCGCCTGCCACTTCGTGGTGGAACACCTCGACCGGGATGCCCAGCGACTCGAGGATGAGCACCATCTCGGCGCGCATGTCCTGCGTGCTGTCGACCGGAGGCACCGGGAAGTAGCCACCCTTGACGGTGGGACGGTGGCCGCGGTTGCCGCCTTCGAGCTGCTTGCCGCTGCTCCAGGGGGCCTCGTACTCGTCGATGGCGAACATCACGTTGCCGGGCTCGTTGCTCCAGCGCACGCCGTCGAAGATGAAGAACTCGGGCTCCGGGCCGAAGTAGGCGGTGTCGCCCAGGCCGGTGGACTTGAGGTAGGCCTCGGCGCGCTTGGCGATTGAGCGCGGGTCGCGGTCGTAGGCCTTGCCGTCGCTGGGCTCGACCACGTCGCACTGCAGGAACAGCGTGGTCTCTTCAAAGAACGGGTCGATGTTGGCGGTGCTCGGGTCGGGCATGAGCTGCATGTCCGAGGCCTCGATGCCTTTCCAGCCGGCGATGGACGAACCGTCGAAGGCGTGGCCGGAGCTGAACTTGTCCTCGCCAAAGGCAGAAATCGGCACGGTCACGTGCTGCTCTTTGCCACGGGTATCGGTGAAGCGGAAGTCAACGAACTTGACCTCGTTCTCTTTCACCATCTTCATCACGTCTGCGACGGTCTTGGCCATCAGGTTCTCCAGAAAGGACGGTTGCAAAAAAAGATTGGGCGGGCAGGTTGCAGCAGTTTTTGTGCCAGACCTTGGTGCATGCTGCCGGACTGTGGCGCCGCGCCCCGCGCATCCTTGAGGCCGTCAAATGCACTATTATAGTGCAATCAGGCCCAAAGAATGCACTGTATTGGTGCTTATCACTGTGCAGCGTCTCAGCGCACCAACTCAGGGCCGAGCTGCACGCCAAAAGGCTGCAATCCGGACAACAGCGCAGTGTACGCGGCCTCGGTGGCCTCGGGCGCGCCCTTCACGCCCAGCTCGATGTGACGGCCGTACTGCGGATGGTCCACGCTGGGCAGGCTGAACACGTTGATGCCCGCATGCTCTCGCTCGATGCGCTCCATCAGCGGCGTCAGGGTGGCCTCCATCGCGCCGAACACGATCACCGACTTTTCGCGCCAGGCCGATTCACGGAACAGGTGCCGGCACTGCGTGTCCAGCACCCACTCGATCATCGGCCAGGCCATCACCGGAAAGCCGGGCACGAAGTGCACATCGGCGCCGCCCTGGCCCCGGCAACTGAAACCGGGAATCTTGTTGTACGGGTTGGGGATGATGCGGCAGCCCTGCGGGAACACGCCCATGTTCAGGCGGTGCAAGTTGTCGGGGCGCTCGGGTTCGTAGGGCACGCCCTGCTCGCGCGCCACGTCCTGCATGCGCTCGCGGATCAGCGCCTCGGCCTGCGGATGCAGCGCCAGCGGCACGCCCAGCGCTCGCGCGGCGCATTGGCGGGTGTGGTCATCGGGCGTGGCACCGATGCCGCCGGTGGAAAACACCAGATCGCCAGACGCGAAGGCGCGCCCCAGCGTGGCGGTGATGCGCTCGGGCGAATCGCCCACGTACTCGGCCCAGTCCAGCGACAGGCCGCGCGCGGCCAGCAGCTCGATGGTCTTGCTCATGTGCTTGTCCTGCCGCTTGCCCGACAGGATTTCGTCACCGACGACGATCAGGCCGATGGTGCGGCGCTCGGCGCCAGGGGATGCGGTGGCTGGGGATGGCGCCTCAGCGGGCGCCGGGTGGTTGCGGGTCATCCGTCGATACTACCCGCGCCGACACGTCGATCACCTCGGTGCGCGGCATGCCCGACGCGGGCGCGGGCTCCTGGCTGGCCCTTTCGCTGGCCCTTTCGTTGGCCCGCTGGCTCGCGCCCTCGCTGGCGCGCATCGCCTGCAGCGCGTCCAGGCAGTAGTGCGCAAACCACAGCGACGAAAACGCAAACACCAGGGCGTAGATCCAGATGGCCAGCGGCACCAGGATCACGAAGGCCGCCGCGAACAAGGCGCCCGAGGCCCACACCACGCCCGGCGCGGTGCCCAAAAAACCGCTGATCACACCCATGGCCAGCAGCGTGGCGCGGTGGCGTCGCACCAGCGTCAGGCGTTCGTCGCGCGTGGCGTGCGCCGCCAGCACATCGAAGCTCATCACCCGGTAGGTGAGCCAGCCCCAGATCAGCGGCGGCAGCACCAGCACCAGCGGCGGCACCAGCCACAGCGGCATCGACACCAGCATGGCCCCCAGGGCCGCTGCGGTGCTGCCCAAGGCCAGCAACAGCCCCTGCCACCAGCTGGCGCCGGCCCGGCGCTCCAGGCCGGCAAAGCGGCGCTGCGCCACCAGCGTGGTGAGCGCGGGCGTGATGAACAGCGCCACCACCAGCAGGCACAGCATCACCAACAGCGGCGTCACCAGAAAGATCACGACCAGCGGCGCCACTACCGCCTTGAGCTGCCCCGCGCCAAAGCGCTGCAGCCAGGCCCAGGCGGCCACCAGCCAGTCGGCCGACTCAAGCCAGGCCTGCACCGCGTCGATCGCGTCCTGCCAGAACAGCCACCCCAGCAGCAGCGCCAGCGCCACCATCACCGCCAGCGGCAGCAGCGACAGCGCAATCACCCGCGGGTGCAGGCAGTACGCGGCCGAGCGCCAGAAGGAATCGATCAGTCGCAGCATGCGGTGCCCGCGCGGTTCAGGCCCGAAGTCATGTCCGAAGTCATGCCCAACGTGTCCGTGCCGGCGGCTCAGGCACGCCCGGCCAAGCGCAACACACCGCGCCACTGCTGCGACCAGAAGCCGCGGCCGTAGTCGCGCCCCTGCTCGGCCGCATCCAGCACACCCGTGGGTTCGTAGCGCGAATGAAAGTCGGCGGTGCCAAACAGCATGTCCCAGCAGGGCAGTAGCACGCCGTAGTTGCGCTCACCGGTGTGGATGCTGTGGTGCACCCGGTGAAAGCGCGGGCTGACCCACAGCCGCTCGCCCAGCCAGCCGAACGACCAGCGCAGGTTGGCATGCTGGAAGTTTTCGGACAGCTGGGTGACGGCCACCAGCGCCACGAACTGCGCCGGCGGCACACCGATCGCCTGCGCCACCACCGCCAGCACCACGCTGCGGATCACGTCGTCCAGCAGATGGTTGCGGTTGTCGGTCCACATCGTCATCTGAGTTTGCGAGTGGTGCAGCGCATGCAGTTGCCACCACCAGCCCCAGCGGTGCTGCGCGCGGTGCATCCAGTAGTCGACACAATCGAACACCAGCAAGTACAGCAAAAAGCTGACCCACGCGCTGTCGGTCACGCCCGGCCACAGCGCGTCCACATGCAGCGTGGGCATGCCCGCGCCGCGCAGCGCACCGAAGGCGGCATCCAGCAGCGGCTGCAGCGCAAAGAACATCGCCACGCGGAACAGGCCCAGGCGGTGGATCAGCGTGTAGACGATGTCGGTGCGCACCGCCGCGCGGTCGTGCAGCGGCTCGGCCGGCCACAGGCGCTGCAGCGGCGCGATCACCGCCAGCATCACCAGCAACTGCAGCAGGCCCACCAGCAGCCAGCCGGTGCCATCAAACGCCTGCTCGAGCCAGCCGCCCATGTCCAGCGCAAACACCAGCGGCTGCACCAGCGATTCAAACAGCCATTGCTGGGCCTGCCCGAAGCTGTCCTGCAAACGCTGAATAACGGAATCGATGTTCATCGCCGGTCCGTTTAGCGCGTGGAGGCGATCCACTCGCGGTACTGCGGATGCTCGCGCAGCGTGGCAAAGCACAGGCCGCGCGACTTGAGGCCGGTGACCAGTGGCTCAAGCACCGCCGGTGCCCAGGCCTGTTGGCGCGACCAGATGCCCAGGTGCGCCACCAGGATGTCGCCGGCGCGGATGTCGCGCAGCGCCTGCGCCAGCAAGCGCTCGTTGGGATAGCGGTCGCTGGGCAGTTCATCGCCCAGAAAACCCGCCGGCGACCAGCCCACATGGGCATAGCCGCAGCTGCGTGCCGCAGCCACCAGCGCGGACGAAGTCTTGCCGCCGGGTGCGCGGAACAGCGGCAGCGGCTTGCGGCCGGTCAGCTCGTTCAGGCGCGTCGCTGCGCGCGACAGCTCGGCGCAGTAGTCGGCCGCGCTCCACACCTCGTCGCGGCCGGCGCGCGGCCCGGCGCTGGCACGCACCCGAAAGCGCTGCTCGGGCAGATCGGCGCGCCAGTACACATGGTCGAAGGTGTGCGATGCGAACTCGTGGCCTTCGTCGGCGCGGGCCTTCCACCATGGCGCCCAGTGCGCGCCCAGGCTGCCGTCGCCCTCCTGCGTGCGCTCATTGGCCGCAAAGAAGGTGACGCGCACCTCGTGGCGCCGCAGCACGTCGGCAATCAGCGGCGCCACGCCCATGTGGCCGGTGTCAAAGGTGAGATACACCGGGCGCGGGCAGGCAGCGCCAGCCACAGCCGCATGCACTGCCAGCAGCAGCACACCCAGCGCCTTAGCGGCGCTCGTGATCCAGCGTCCAGACCCCATGGGGCGATTTTCCGACATTGACCTGCCGCACCACCTTCTTGTCCACCGTGTCGATCACGGTGAGCTTGCGCGACCAGCGCGAGGTGACCAGCAGCAGGCGACCGCCCTTGAGCACGTCCATGCAGTCGGGCCCGCCAGGCGCGGCCAGGGTGTCGACCACCTGCAGCGACTGCAGGTCGATCTTGCTGATGGTGTTGGCGACGCGATTGCTCAGGTACACATGGCGGCCATCGCCCGCCGCGCGAAACGCGTGCGCGCCCTTGCCGGTGGTGATGCGGCGCACCGAGCGGGGCGCCGCGCCCGACACATCAAACACCTCCACCGCGTCGCTGCCGGTCAGGCCCACCAGCAGCGTGCGGTCGTCGGCGGTGCCGTAGATGTCGGCCGGCATGGCGCCGGTCTTCACGCGCCAGCGGATGGCTTGCGTGTTGAGGTCGATGGCCACCAGCTCGTCGCTGTCCTGCATCGTCACGTAGGCCACGGTGCTTTTGGTGTCGATCCAGAGGTGGCTGGGCGTCTTGCCGGTGGCAATCCGCTTGGCCAGCGCCAGGTTGCTGCCGTCCCAGCGGTAGATGTCGACATGGTTCAGGCGGTTGGCCGCCGTCACGAACCACTTCATGTCGGGCGAGAAACGCAGGTGATAGGGGTCGAGGATGTTGCGCACCGTGCGCTGCACCTGCGCCGTGCGCGGATCGACGAAGGTCAGCGTGTCGCTGGCCGCATTGGCCACGATCACCGATTTCTCGTCCGGGGTCAGGTACAGGTGGTGCGGCTCCTTGCCGGTGGGAATGCGCGCCTTCTCGGTCCAGGTGACCGGATCGATCACCGACACATCGGCGTCCTGCGAGTTCAGCACGAAGATCGGCAGCGTGCTGGTGCTCGCTGCGGTGCCGGCCTGGCCGGCATTTGCTTGCGGGTTCCCTGGCGCCGTTTTGGAAGTCTGGGCCTGCGCCCGCATCACGGGCATGGCCACCAGCGCCGCCGTCGCAGCCCAACGCACACCCGCCCCCAACACCACCCTGCGCATCAGGCGACGCCTGAGCTCGTTCACTTGCACTTGCACACTCCTGCCCCGATCCGCCGAGGTCGCGTCGGAGTGTAGCCCTGCCGTACCATCCCTCACATGGCAGCCACCCCCTCCATCTCCGCCACCCTCGTCCCCGCCATCACCACCGAACGCATCACCCTGCCGCTGCACTGCTGGAGCGGCCATGCCGATGACCGCCAACCGGTGGCGCTGGAGGTGCAGCGCATCCATGGCGACGCTCAAGGCAGCAGCGCCCGGCCGGTGATGGTGTTCCTGCACGAAGGCCTGGGCTCGGTGTCGATGTGGGCCAGCCGCGAAGGCGCGTGGCCGCAGGCGGTGTGCCAGGCGGCGGGCTGCGCGGGCGTGGTGTTCTCACGCCGCGGCTATGGGCAATCGGACGCCGTGCCCGATGTGCGCGGTGCCGGCCGCCTGCCGCCCGACTACATGCACCGCGAGGCCTGGGGCGTTCTGCCCGCGCTGCTGCAGGCGCTGGGCATCGCGCGCCCGTTGCTGGTGGGCCATTCGGACGGCGGCACCATCGCGCTGCTGCATGCCAGCCGTCACGCCGTGGCGGGCTGCGTGGTGATGGCCCCGCATGTGATCGTCGAGGACGTGTCGATCGCATCGATCGCGCAGGCACGCGAGGCCTACCTGTCGGGCGATCTGCGCGCGCGCCTGTCGCGTCACCATGCCGATGTGGACGGCGCCTTCTGGCAATGGAACGACGTGTGGCTGAGCGACGCCTTTCGCAGCTTCGACATCCGCAGCGACTGCCGCCGCATCAGCGCGCCGGTGCTGGCCATCCAGGGCCGCGACGATCCCTACGGCACGCTGCGCCAGGTGCACGAAATCGCGCCCACGCAGGGCACGCTCGACCTTGAGGTGATCGATCATTGCGGCCACTCGCCACACAAGGACCATCCGCAGCGCGTGGCCGAGCGCATCGCGCGCTTCGCCGAGGGCTGCCTAGCCTAGTTCAGGCCTGCCGGGTGTAGCCCACCGCGCGCAGGTCGTCGTCGCTCAACCAGCGCCACTGGCCCGGCACCAGGTCGGCCGGCAGGTGCAGATCGCCGATGCGTTCACGGTGCAGCGCCTCCACCCGGTTGCCTGCGGCCGCCACCATGCGCTTGACCTGGTGGTACTTGCCTTCGGTGAGTGTCAGCACCAGGCTGCGCTCGCCGGCCAGATCGCAAGCGGCCGCGCGCACCGGCTGCGGATCGTCGTCCAGCACCACGCCTTCCATCAAGCGCGTGCACAGTTCGGGCGACGCATCGTGGCGCAGCGTCACCCGGTACACCTTGGGCACATGGTGACGCGGCGACGCCATGCGGTGGATGAAGCCGCCGTCGTCGGTGAGCAGCAGCAGCCCGGTGGTGTCCTGGTCGAGCCGCCCCACCGCCTGCACACCCGCCACGCCACCGCGCCGCGGTCGGTGCCGCAGCGGCGCAGGCAGCAAGGTGTACACGCAGGGCCAGGCCGACGGCCGCTGTGAGCATTCAATGCCCGCAGGCTTGTGTAGCATCAGATAGGCGCTCACCTGACACAGCCACGGCTGGCCCTGCACCACCAGCGGCAGGCCCTGCATCGCGAAGCCGGCCTGCGGGTCGTCGCACACCGCGCCGTCCACCTGCACCTGCCCCTGCGCGATCAGGCCCGCGCACAGGCGGCGCGTGCCAAAGCCCTGCCGGTACAGGATGTCGGCCAGCGCGATCAGGGACGTGTCGGGCATGGGATGCGTGGGGTATGGGTGGGCAATGCGCAAGTGTCACGCAAAATGGTCGCCGACTCATGTCACAACAAATGGCGCTTTCGGTCGCGTGGGGCCATACGCCGCATCGCGGGCCGCCCACCGCTGTCCCGCGTGCGTAAGCCGCTGCAATATTCGCGGGCATGTCCTATTGCGGCGCCTGCGCCAAAGCCTCACCATGTCGGTCATCGGTTGCACTCTGCAGTCTGGAGTTGACCATGGCAGTACCCGTTAGCTCCCGGGAAACGGAGATCACCCGCACGGAAGTGCTCGCCTTCTGCGAGCTCATCCTGACGGACAGTGGCATGCATCTGGCGCTGGCGCATGTGCACCGGCTGCTGGAGCACGGCGTGTCAATCCGGCGCATCTACGCCGAGTTGATGACGCCTGCGGCGCGCGAACTTGGCGCCGGGTGGGACCGCGACCGTTGGGACTTCTCGCAGGTCAGCCACGGCCTGCTGGTGCTGCAAAGCCTGTTGCAGGACCTGAGCGCCGAATGGCGTGCCGGTCACCACGAAACGCCCGAGGCGAACCGCATCCTGCTGCTGCCGGTGCCCGGCTCGCAGCACACCTTTGGCCTGCTGATGGTGGCCGAACTGTTCCGCCTGGAAGGCTGGCAGGTGTGGGCCGATCCGGTGGCCACGGTGCGCGAGGTGGTCGACCTGACGCGTCACCGCTGGTTCGACGTGGTGGGCTTTTCGATCGGCACCCTGGCGCAGGCCAATGCCGCGCGCTCGGCCATCCTGCTGGTGCGCAAGCAGTCCAGCAACCGGCGCGTGCGCATCCTCGTGGGCGGCCCCGCCATCCAGGCCGATCCAGCACTGGGCAAGTGGCTGTACGCCGACATGGTGGCCAGCGACGGCTGCACCGCGGTGCAACAGGCCGAACAACTGGTGCGCGAGGCACGCCAGACCCTGGCCGAGCCGAGCTGACCGGCCGCTGAAGCTGCACCATTCGGCGCTGCGCCGTTGGCCCTGCCGCTCAGTCGGTACGACGCAGCGTCGGCAGGCCCACGCCGGCAGCGTCAAACCCGCCGTCCACCGCCAGCACCTGCCCGTTCACATACGAGGCAGCCTCGCTGCACAAAAAGCCGGTACAGGCCGCAATTTCTTCCAGGCTGCCGTAGCGCGCCAGCGGAATCGCGTCGTGGTAGTCGGCGCGGATGGCCGGCGTGTGCACCTGCCGCGCCATCTCGGTCTCCACCGGCCCGGGCGCGATCGCATTCACGCGGATGCCGGCGTTGCCGTATTCCACCGCCTGCTGGCGCGTGAGGTGGATCACCGCGGCCTTGCTGGTGCCGTAAGCCACGCGCAGGGTGCTGGCGCGCAGGCCCGAGATCGACGCGATGTTCACCACCGCCGAGCCGCGCTGCATGTGACGCGCGAACACCTGCGTGCACAGGAACACGCCGTCGAGGTTCACCGACATCACCTGCCGCCATTCGTCGAACGAGGTCTGCGCGATCGGCTTGAACACCGCCACGCCGGCGTTGTTGACCAGTGCATCGGCCCGCCCAAAGCGCTGCATCACCGCCTGCGCGGCGGCCTCCACATCGGCAGGCTGCGACACGTCGCAGGGCAGCGCCAGCACATCGTCGCGCCCGGCCCAGGCCGATGCGGTGCGCGCCAGCGTGTCGCGGTCCACGTCGAGCAGCACCGCGCGCCAGCCCTGCTGCAAAAACCATTGCGCCACCGCCAAGCCGATGCCCCGCGCCGCTCCGGTGACGATGGCCACCCGGGCAACGGACGAGGACGTGACCGATGCAGAAGCGGCAGAAGGAACAGCGGATGCGGCAGACATAGGAGGCTCCAGGGGTGCAAGGCACCAAACAGCGGGATTGTGGCGCGCGGATGCAAGCTCAACCGCGCACGAGCCAGCGCCAAGTCAGCAGCCCCAGCAGCGTCATTGCCAGCGATCCGCCCACGTGCGATGCAATCGCCACCATGGCCAGGCCGATGCGCTGGCTTTGCAGCAGCTCGGTGACCTCGGCCGAGAAGGTGGAGAAGGTGGTGAGCCCGCCCAGAAAGCCGGTGATCACCAGCAGCCGCCAGTGCGCCGACAGGCCCGGGTGGTCGGCCAGCCAGGCCAGCGCCAAGCCGATCAGGTAGCCGCCGATCAAATTGGCCACCAGCGTGCCGGGCGGCACCGCGGGCCACCACGCATTCAGCGCCAGGCCCAGCCACCAGCGCAGCAACGCACCGACGGACGCACCAACACAAATCGCAAGCATCGACATCCACATGAGGCAGTCCCGGACTGGGCAAGCGCGGCCAAGCATGCAGCCGCTAAAGAAGCACACGCAGCGATCACATCCACCCGCTGCGCTGCAGTGCGCAGTCTAAGGGCCTATGCTGCCCTGCGGCTTGCCCTCAGGCCGCCTTGAGCAACAGCGCCACGCGCGGGCGCCAGGGTGCCTGCCAGCGCCGGAACAGTTCGAGCGACGCCTGCTCGAAGTCGGTGACGCGCGCGCCAGGCCGCGAGCGAACGGCGCGGGGCAGGCGCGCAGGCTGCGGCGCGCGGATCGGTGCCACGATGGCTTCCATGGGTTGCTTCTCCTCGGATCGGGGACGGGTCAAATGAACCGGCCTGCGGTGTCAGCGCGATGACGCCGCCATGCACGACGGCGCAAAGTCTGTCGCGATGCCCGCCCGGCGCACTTGAGCGCGATCAGGCGCGCCAACCTGCCGAGCGCGGCACCGGTATGCCCTGCAATGCAGACAGTTCGCTGCTGCCGGGCTCGATGCGCGTGGGGCGCGGGTCGTGAAAGAAACGGCGCACGCCGTTCCAGAACGTGGGGCGCAGCCGCGCGTCGGCACGGGCCAGTTCGGCGGCGAATTGATGGCGATAAGGCAAGCGCATGAGAGACCTCGACACAACACGATGGCCCGACGAAAGCAGGCCTGTGCCAGTTGTACGGCGCTCGAGGCTCATGGCGTGAGCCGGTGGCACACCCACCGATCAGCAGGGTCAATCAGTTACGCGGGTGCATCACCCAACTCGATCACCTGGGCATAGTCTGGCGCGCCGAGCCCCGGCAGCCCCGCGTAGTCGGCCACCACCCAGGCGCGCGCGGGGTGCTGCGCCGCCTCGGCCAGCAACTCGCACAGCACGCCGCACGACGATGCGTCCAGAGATGCCATCGGCACATCGAGCAAGGCCACGTCGAAGGGCGCGGCAAAGGCCAGCACATAGGCCGCCTTGCGCCGCGACCCGGTGGACAGCATGTGCATCTGCTTGTGCAAGTGCTCGCTCAGGCCCCAGGCGTCGCACAGTTCTGCCGCCAGCGTGCGATCCATCGCCAGGCCCTGCATACCGTGTCGCGCCAGCGCCTGCTGCCACCATTGGGTGACGGTCAGCGCGTCATCGGCGGGGCTACGGTGGTCGGCACGAAACACGCGCGGGGTGCGCAGGCGCAGCACCCCTGCATCGGGCGCGATCTCGCCGGCCAGCAACTGCAGCAAGCTGGTCTTACCCCGCTGCTCACCGCCGCGCACCAGTGTGAGCCCCGGCCCGATCGACAGGCTCAGCCCCTGCAGCACCGGCTGCCCGCCTCGCTGCAGCACCAGCCCGCTGGCCTCGATCCAGGGCGGGCCGGCTGGGCGCGCTGGCTCTGTCGATGCGGCATGCCGCTTTGCTGAGCCGCTGGAGGGGGGCGAAGGACACATGGGTACAGACATCCGGGATGCAGGAATGTTGAGGAGTTTTGGCGCCTGCAGACCGATCGTCAAGCGCCACGGCGCGGTGCTATCGTCGCGCCATGTTTGCTGTCCGCCCTGCACGCCTGTTGGCGCTCGATTGGTTCATCGTGCGCCGTGCCACCGCGCTACATACCGTGCCACGCACCGCACCGCGCCGCGCGGCTGCGGGTCTGGCAAGACTGGCCAAAACGGCCACACTTGCAAATCTTTCAAGCCTCGCCGGCTTGACCGCTCTGATGCTGGCCGGCGCTGCGTGGGCCACCCCGCCTGCGCCTGCGGCGGTCTTCAATGACGAGGTGCCGTTCATCGTGTCGCCGGACAACGTCACGCTGGAGATGCTGCGCATCGCCAACGTGGGCCCTGCCGATCATGTGATCGACCTCGGTTCGGGCGATGGCCGCATCGTGATCAATGCCGCGCGGCGCTTTGGTGCCAGCGGCTTGGGCGTGGAGATCGACCCCGACCTGGTGCAGCGAAGCCGCAAGGTCGCGGCCGACGCGGGTGTGGCCCAGCGGGTGGAGTTCCGCATTCAGGACCTGTTCCAGACCGACCTGTCGCGCGCCACAGTGATCACCATGTACCTGCTCCCCGAGTTCAACCTGCGGCTGCGCCCGGCGGTGCTGGCGCTCAAGCCCGGCACCCGCATCGTCTCGCACGACTGGGACATGGGCGACTGGAAGGCCGACCAGACCACGGTGCTGCCGGTGCCCGACAAGCCGGTGGGACGCGACAAGTTCAGCAAGGTGCACCTGTGGGTGGTACCGGCCCGGGTGGAGGGCCTGTGGTGCGGCGCGGGGCCGCTGGGTGCCTACACGCTGACGCTGGCGCAGCGCTACCAGGAGGTGACGGGCACGCTGCAACGCCGCCAGCGCAGCTGGCCGATCGAGGCGCGTCTGCAGGGCGCGCGCATGAGCACGCAAGACACCGAGGTGGGCCAGCTCGAGCTGCAGCACGAGGGCGACCGGCTGCGCTTGGTGGGCGGCCGCGGCATGATCGCGCTGGCGCGAGGCACCTCGTTCACTGCGGCGCAAGGCGGGCGCTGCGGCGGCTGAACGCACCCACACCACGCGGACCCACGCAGACCGACGCGGTCCCACGCGGCGCTGGCCCGGCACCGGATCAGCGCCGCGCCACGAAGTACAGGTAGGCCGCGCCACCGGCCAGCACCGCCAGCACAAACAGCCACAGCTTCCAGCGCTGCTTCTTTTCGGCGTACGGATCGGTCAGGGTGCGCTCGGCGCCCGCCGGCAGCTTGGCCACCTGCGTGAGCGAGCTGCCAAACGGAATGTTGATGCGCGCCGAGGTGTTCACCGCCCAGCCGTTGGCGTCGAGGATGGGACCCAGATTGCGCTTGCGCAGCTTGAAGTAGGCCAGCGCCATCGCCGGGCCCGAGATGAGCAGCATCAGGCCGGCCAGCGCCAGCGGAATCTGCCAGGCCTTGAGCCCCAGAAAGCCGGTCACCACCGACGCGAAGGCGGTGCCGATGGCACCGATGGCCAGGCCGATCGCTGCAAAGATGCCAGCGAACTTGCCCGCGTCAAACGCTGCCGGTGCCGCGGGTGCCGCAGTTGCAGTTGCGGGGGCTGGCGCTGCAGTTGCAGCCGCCGGCGTGCCAGCCGCTGCGCCGGCCGCCGGGGCGCTCGCCTTCTGGCCCGCCTGCGTCACCGCACGCACGGCCTAGTCGTCCGCTGCCTTGGCACGCGTGCTGGCGAACTTCTGCGCCTGCTCGGCCGCAAAGCGCGCCACCTTTTTGTAGGGTGCCCAGAAGGCCTGCCAGATGCTGATCGGGTGGTCGATGATCTTGATGATGGTCGCGTCCCAGTCGCGGCCCTGCCGGTCGTAGAACACACCGTTGCGGCCCACCATCAGCTGGTCCGAATCGCCCGCAGTAAAGGCCGCGGCGATCTGCATGCGGTCGGCGCCGCGGCGGCATTCGCAGTACGCCAGATACACGCCCGACAGGCTGGCCAGCGCGGCATGCTTGCCGGCATCGAGCACCTTCACCACCAAGTCGCAACTGCGTCCGTCGAGGTAGAGCGTGCCGGCCTGAAAGCTCGCCGGGTCGCGGTGGGTGTAGAAGTCGGTGAACGACACGAAGTTGTTGGCCAGCCGCGCCAGATCGCGCACGTAGCGCACCAGGCGGTTCACCTCGTCGATGGCCTCGGCCTCGCGGGCCACCGCCAGGTCGGCGGCCATTAGCGACGCCAGCCGCTCGCGCAAATCGGCTTCCACCCAGGCCTTGAGCTGTGCGGCATCCAGCGCACCCAGGGCGGTGTGGGGCTGCTGCGATACCCACTGCTCGTATCCCGCCAGGCGCGCCTTCAGGTCGGCCCAGTCGGCTGCGGTGAGCACATCGCGCGGCCCCAGCAAGGGCTCGACCACGGCGCGGCGCAAGGCCAGCACGCGGTCGCGCCACGCGGGGTTCAGTCCGTCGGCCAGCGGCAGCGCGGCACCGGCGCGCGCATGCGCCAGCGGCAAGGCCGCCAGGTCTTCGCTGTCGGCCGACAGCAGCCGAGCCGACACCGCGCGCAACTGGTCTTCGCTGCCATTGACGCACGCCTGCGCGCGGTCGTCAAAGGCGGCCAGCTGGCAGCGGGTGAAGAAATCATCGATCTTGGCGCGCACCGCCTGCAGCGCGGCACATGCGGGCTCGGTGGCACTGCCCAGCGGCTGCACATCAGCTTGCGTTTGCGGCTGCTCGCGCCACGCCACCAGCGCCGCGGCCTCGTCAAAAAAGCGGTCGATGGCGGCCTGGTTCACGCCGATGGCGCCGCTGCGGTCGGGCACGCCGCCCACGGTGTCGATGATGGCCTTGAGGGCCTGCTGCAGATCGTCGCTCTGCCCCTGGGCAGTGATCACGCCGTCGCCATTGGCAGGCATGCCGGCAAAGATGCGCGCGCTGTCGCTGCAGATGTCCACCGAGATCGTGGTGGCGTCCGCTTGGCCCATGGCCTTCAGGATCTGCCGCGCACTGTCGAGGATGCGGAGGCCCTCGTCATGGGTGTCGTCGATCGCCGACAAGGCCAGCGGCCCGCCATCGATCAGGGTGTCGGCCGAGCGAAGCCGTGCCGCGGCCCAGTCGATCGCGGCAATGAGCTCGGGCACGCGCACATGCCCGTCGCTGTCGGTGTCGATCAGGCTCAGGGTGCGGGCGTCGAACTCCAGGCCCTGGGTCGGGCACGACAGCGCCACCCACAGTTTCTGGTCGAGCTCTGACAGCCGCTGCAGGTCAGAGCCGCGGTCCAGGCGCACCTGATCAAAGCCACCGGCCCGAAAGAAGCGCCACGCATGAGGGGTCGAGTTCATGCGGACAGTGTCCCGCATCGCCGGCGCCGAAGGCCAGAGCCCGGGCGTCGCGTCGGCGGCCACAGCACGGCAAAAAAAGGGCCCG
>JBJTCL010000060.1:0-10499 GCA_046091865.1 Burkholderiaceae bacterium
CAAAGTCGGTGATCTCGCCCTGGCTGGCCGGCACGGGGATGGTGCCGGCGAGGTCGTTGCGGCGGATGCGTTCGGTGGCGGCATTGAGTTCCACCAGCGGGCGCAGTTGCCGCTGCAGCATGAACCAGATCAGAGCACCGGCCACCGCCACGCACACCGCGCCCAGCAGCAGGATCAGCATCACCAGCTGGTCGGCGCCGTCAAACACCTGCGATGCCGGCCGTCGCGCCGCCACCGCCCAGTCGAGCTGGCGGGCCGCGTCCGAGCCGGTGGCCACCACCACCGCCGTCAGGTAGGCGCCGCCATCGGGCCAGTCGCGCACCGCTGCGTCGGCTTGCCGGCGCGCGGCCAGCAGCCAGTCGACCATGGCCTTGCCGCCCCCGTCGGCCATGCGCTGGTTGGCATGCCGGATGCGCCCGTTGGCGTCGAGCAGGAACAGGCCGAGCTGCTCGGCCGAGGCGCGGCTTTCGAGCTCGCGCTGCACCTCCTTGAGCCAACCGTCATTGAGCTCGGCCACCACCGCGCCGGCCCGGGGGGCATCGGCCTGCAGCGGCAGGCGCAGCAGCAGCGTGCCGTCCACCGTGGTGGCCACCCGCACGCCGCCCGGTGTGCCCGCGCGCGCGGTGGACTGGTCGATCAGGGCCAGCAGCACCGCGGGGTTGTTGCTCGGCTGGCCGGTCGAGGCCAGCACCGCGCCGCCCTCGGACACCAGGCCCACCCACTTGATGTGCAGATCGGCACGGCGCATGGCCTCCAGGGCCGCATTGCGCGCCGCGGGGCTGGCGGCCGGGTCGCGCAGAGAGCCGATTTCGGCGGCCGAGCGCAATTGCGTCAGGTGCTCATTGAGCTGACGGTCCAGCCGGGCGGCCACCCGCTGCGCATTCAGCGCGAGGATGGACCCTTGATCCCGCGCAGCCTGCTCCCGCGCCAAGCCGCGCGTCAAGGCAGCCACGGCCAACACCGCCAGCAATCCGAAGGCGCACAGCCCCCCAGAAAAGCCGGGCCTTCACACTCAATTTGCCCAGCATTTGCATGTTACTAGCGACTTGCGGGTTTTCGCGATCCGTAACAGGTGTGTCGCTCCAACGTTGCAGGAAGGCCAATCGACGGCGGGGTGGGCCCGGCGCCGGGCGACCCGGCGTGACCCCTGGGCGGATGCGGGCTCTTGAAACCGGCAACACATGCCTTATCATTAGCACTCGCTTGTGATGAGTGCTAGTACGCGGCCCGCCCGCTGCACCGCCGCAAGCCGACTTGTGGGCGCCTGTCCGCCGGATGGTGCGCCCGGGAATCCCAACCGTTGAACCATGGAGATGCAATGAAACTTCGTCCCCTGCACGATCGCGTGATCGTCAAGCGCCTCGAAAATGAGACCAAGACCGCCTCAGGCATCGTGATCCCCGACAACGCCGCCGAGAAGCCCGACCAGGGCGAAGTGCTGGCCGTCGGCCCGGGCCGCAAGAACGACAAGGGTGAGGTGTCCCCCGTGGGCGTGAAGGTCGGCGACCGCGTCCTGTTCGGCAAGTACAGCGGCCAGACCGTCAAGGTCGACGGCGACGAGCTGCTCGTCATGAAGGAAGAAGACCTCTTCGCGGTTGTCGAAGCCAAATGATTTGCGGGACAGACCGTTTAACCTGAATTCTGGAGATTTGAAATGGCAGCAAAAGACGTAGTGTTTGGCGGCGACGCCCGTGCGCGCATGGTCGAGGGTGTGAACATCCTGGCCAACGCAGTCAAAGTGACCCTGGGCCCCAAGGGCCGTAACGTGGTGCTCGAGCGCTCGTTCGGCGCCCCCACCGTGACCAAGGACGGTGTGTCCGTGGCGAAGGAGATCGAGCTCAAGGACAAGCTGCAGAACATGGGCGCGCAGATGGTCAAGGAAGTCGCTTCCAAGACCTCTGACAACGCCGGTGACGGCACCACCACCGCCACCGTGCTGGCCCAGGCCATCGTGCGCGAAGGCTTGAAGTACGTGGCCGCCGGCATGAACCCGATGGACCTCAAGCGCGGCATCGACCGTGCCGTCAACTCGCTGATCGAGCAGCTGAAGAAGGCTTCCAAGCCCACCACCACCAGCAAGGAAATCGCGCAGGTCGGCTCGATCTCGGCCAACAGCGACACCTCCATCGGCGAAATCATCGCCAACGCGATGGACAAGGTCGGCAAGGAAGGGGTGATCACCGTTGAAGACGGCAAGTCGCTCAACAACGAGCTGGACGTCGTCGAAGGCATGCAGTTCGACCGCGGCTACCTGTCGCCCTACTTCATCAACAACCCCGAGAAGCAGTCCGCGATCCTGGACAACCCGTTCGTGCTGCTCTACGACAAAAAGATCAGCAATATCCGCGACCTGCTGCCCACGCTGGAAGCCGTGGCGAAGGCTGGCCGTCCGCTGCTGATCATTGCCGAAGAAGTCGAAGGCGAAGCGCTGGCCACCCTGGTGGTCAACACCATCCGCGGTATCCTGAAGGTCGTGGCCGTCAAGGCGCCGGGCTTTGGCGACCGTCGCAAGGCCATGCTGGAAGACATCGCCATCCTGACCGGCGGCAAGGTCATCGCTGAAGAAGTGGGCCTGACGCTCGAGAAAGTGTCGCTGGCCGATCTGGGCCAGGCCAAGCGCGTTGAGGTGGCCAAAGAGAACACCACCATCATCGACGGTGCTGGCGCGGCAGGCGACATCGAGGCGCGCGTCAAGCAGATCCGCGTGCAGATTGAGGAAGCCACCTCTGACTACGACCGCGAGAAGCTGCAAGAGCGCGTGGCCAAGCTGGCTGGCGGCGTGGCCGTGATCAAGGTGGGCGCTGCCACCGAAGTCGAGATGAAAGAGAAGAAGGCCCGCGTGGAAGACGCGCTGCACGCCACCCGCGCTGCCGTGGAAGAAGGCATCGTGGCCGGCGGTGGCGTGGCCCTGCTGCGTGCCCGTCAGGCCGCTGGCGAGATCAAGGGCGACAACCCCGACCAAGACGCCGGCATCAAGCTGGTGCTCAAGGCCATCGAGTCGCCGCTGCGCGAGATCGTCTACAACGCCGGCGGTGAGCCGAGCGTGGTGGTCAACGCGGTGCTGGCCGGCAAGGGCAACTACGGCTTCAACGCCGCCAACGACACCTACGGCGACATGATCGAGATGGGCATTCTGGATCCGACCAAGGTGACCCGCACCGCGCTGCAAATCGCCGCCTCCGTGGCGTCGCTGATGCTGACGACCGAGTGCATGGTGGCCGAGGCGCCGAAGGACGAGACCCCACCCGCCATGCCTGGCGGCATGGGTGGCATGGGCGGTATGGACATGTAATTGTCCAGAGCCTCTCGCTCGTGAAAAGGGCCGCTGCGAAGCGGCCCTTTTTCTTTTTCAGCCCAACAAACTCGTGACGGTTGCCAGCGGCAGGAACAACACCAACGTCCGCGATGCAAAGGCCTGAAAGCCGTGGTGACGATAAAAGCGCGCGGCCTTGTCATCCTTGGCATCGACGATGAGCGCATAGGCGGCAATGTCTGCCGTGGCAGCGCGCTGCAAGGCGTCGGCCAGCAGTGCTGCCCCCAGCCCTCGCCCGTGGTAGCTGGCGTCCACTGCCAGACGACCCAGCCTCACGGCTGGCACCGTGGGATAGCGCGGAAGCTTCTTCTTCAACACATCGGGTAGGTCGGACAACTCGACACTTGCTGCTGCCAGCGTATAGAAGCCCGCAATGCGTTCGGCCGCGTCCCGCGCCACAAAACAGGCCGCGACGCGACGACGCATGTCCTGGCCGACTCGTTCGGCAAAGTAGCGGTCCAGCTCGGGCACGCCGCTTTGGAAGCCCGAGCGGTCTGCGCCAGGGGGCAGCGCCGTCAGGCGAAAGCTGCCCGCCATCAGACCGACAGCAGCTTGCCGGCTTTGGAAAACGCGCGTTTGAGTGCGGCGTTGGGCTTGGGTGGGGCGATCAGCGCTTGCGCGAAGGCCTCTTGGTCGGCCAGCGACAGCCGCAACTGGTCGGCCTGCTCGATCGCTCGCGCAGCGGCCAGTTGCACCGCATCCACCACGAAGTCGGTGACCGTGCGTCCCTGGATCTCGGCCGCCCGCTTCAGGGCGCTGTGCAATTCATGGCTGATGCGCGCTTCCAGCCGCGCGGGCTGCGGCCGGGATCGGGCAGGTGCGGCAAGGGGTTTGGCGGTCATTTCAGCTTATCCTGACAGAGGCCAAATTGTACGGCAAATTGCCGGTAAATTATCACGCCCGTAGCCGGGCAATCAACTGCGCCGTCGACGCATCCAGCCCAGCCACGTCGCCGCTGGCCAGCCGCTGCGCGATGTCCTGCGCAATCACTTTGCCCTGCTCCACCCCAAACTGATCGAAGCTGTTGATGCCCCACAACGCGCCGCAGCACACGGTGCGGTGTTCGCACAGCGCCAGCAAGGCGCCCAGGGATTCGGGTGTGAGGGCCTGCAGCACGGTGAACAGGCTCGGGCGCCCTGGCGGCATGGCGCGGTGCGGATCATCACCCGCCTGCCCTTGCAGCATGGCCCGCGCCTGGGCCAGCGCATTGGCCAGCAGTTGCTCGTGGTGCCCCGGCAGGTCGTGCGCAGTATCGCGCACCGCAATGAATTCGACCGGCACCAGATCCGTGCCCTGCCGCAGCATCTGAAAAAAGGCATGCTGCCCGTCGGTGCCCGGCGCGCCCCACACCACCGGTGCGGTGTCAAAGGTCAGCGGGTGGCAATGGACGTCCACGCGCTTGCCGTTGCTCTCCATCTCGAGTTGTTGCCACCACGCCGGCAGGTGCTGCAGCCCTGCGTGGTACGGCGCGATGTTGCGGCTGGCGCACCCCAGAAAGTTGCGATACCACAGGTCCAGCAGCGCCAGGCGTACCGGCAGGTTGCGCGCCAGCGGCGCTTGCGCAAAGTGCTGGTCCATGGCGTGCGCACCAGCCAGCAGCGCGCGAAAGGCCCGCGCGCCTGCAGCAATCGCGATCGGCAAGCCAATGGCCGACCACAACGAAAAGCGCCCGCCCACCCAATCACGAAAACCAAAGGTGCGGGTGATGCCCAGGTCGCGTGCAGCGGCAATATTCGTGGTCAGGCCCACGAACTGCTGCGCCACCTGCATGCCGCCACGCGCGGCGTACCAGGCCAGCGCCGAACGCGCATTGGCCATGGTCTCGGTCGTGCTGAACGACTTGGACGCCACGATGAACAGCGTGCCGTGCACCGGCAGATCGCGCAGCACCGCGTCCAGTGCGTGGCCGTCGACCTTGGAGACAAAGTGCAGGCGCTGGCGCGAGGGCGCATGCGCATCCAGCGCAGCACAAGCCATGCGCGGCCCCAGGTCTGACCCGCCGATGCCCAGGTGCACGATGTCGGTGATGGATGCATCCGCACGCACCTGCTCGGCAAAGGCCAGCATCGCGTCCAGCGTGGCGTGCACCTCGGCGGCGTCAGGATCGGTGGATGCGCCTGCCGGCACGCGCAGCAGCCAGTGCTTGGCGGCGCGGCATTCGGTGGGGTTCACCGGCTCGCCGGCCAAAAAGGCGTCGCGCCAGGCGGGCAGCCCGCATTCGTCGGCCAGCGCCAGCAGCGCGTCGCTGGCCGCATCATCGATCAGCGCCTTGGACGCATCGACAAACACACCGGCGGCTTCCCAACTGAAGCGCTGCACACGCGAGGGGTCGTCTGCAAGGGCTGCGCGCAAGTCGAAGGCTGGCGCGGCGCCCACAAAACGCCGCGCGTGGCCCTGCAGCGCAGCCCACGCAGCGGTGCGGTCACAGCGGGGGCGATCGCGCCAGTTCATGCCGACACCTGCGATGCCATGACAGCGCTCAGGCCGCCTGCATCAGCTGCTCGAGCTTGATGGCATCGGCCACAAAGGCGCGGATGCCCTCGGCCAGCTTTTCGGTGGCCATCGCGTCCTGGTTGAGCGCCACGCGAAAGCCCGCCTCGTCGTACTGCACCGGCTCGATGGCGCTGGCGCGTGCCGCGTCGGCATCCAGATGCCGCTCCACCGGCGCATCGCTGGCGGCCAGTTGCGCCAGCAGCTCGGGGCTGATGGTCAGCAGATCGCAGCCCGACAACGCCAGCACCTGCCCGGTGTTGCGAAAGCTCGCGCCCATCACCTCGGTGGCGATACCGAAGTTCTTGTAGTAGTCAAAGATCTGCCGCACCGACTTGACACCCGGATCGTTCACGCCGGCGTTGGCCGCCTCGTCCCAGCCCGCACCGGCGGCCTTCTTGTACCAGTCGTAGATGCGGCCCACAAAGGGCGAGATCAGCTGCACCCGCGCCTGCGCGCAGGCTACCGCCTGGCAGAACGAGAACAGCAGCGTGAGGTTGGTGCGGATGCCCCGCTGCTCGAGCCGCGCCGCCGCCTGGATGCCTTCCCAGGTAGACGCCACCTTGATCAGCACGCGGTCCACCGGCACGCCTTCGGCCTGGTACAGCTCGATGATGCGTTCGGCGCGGGCGCGGGTGGCGTCGGCGTCGAAGCTCAGCCGGGCATCCACCTCGGTGGACACGCGCCCCGGAATCACGCGCAGGATCTCGCAGCCAAAGCGCACCAGCAGCCGGTCCATCACCTCGTCGGTGGGGGCGGTGCGATACCGCGCCACCGTGTCGGCCATCAGCGGCTGGTACTCGGGCTTTTGCACCGCTTTCAGAATCAGCGACGGATTGGTGGTTGCGTCCTGCGGCTGAAACTGGGCCAGCTGCCGGAAGTCGCCGGTGTCGGCCACCACCGTGGTGAACTGCTTGAGCGCGTCGAGTTGGTTCATGGCGGGATTATCCCGCTGGCGCCGCGCCGGGCGCCCGTCATGCCATACCGCCTATCGCTGGCTCACGCGATACAGTGCGGCCCATCATGTGGACGCGTCGTCACTTCCTCTCCAGATGCATCGCACCTGCATTGCTGGTCCCCGCGCTGGCTCAATCCGCTTTCCCCTCCCGCCCCTTGCGCCTCATCGTGCCCTTTGGCGCCGGCGGCGTGGCTGACCTGACGGCGCGCGCCGTCGCGCAGCCGCTGGGTGATGCCTTGGGCCAGCCGGTAGTGGTAGACAACCGCCCCGGCGCGGGCGGCGTGGTGGCGGGCGAGGTGGTGGCGCGTGCCGAGCCCGATGGCCACACGCTGCTGCTGATGTCCAACGCCACTGCGGTGAGCGCGGGGTTGTTCAAGTCGCTGCCCTTCAATCCGCGCACCGACTTTGCGCCGGTATCGCTGCTGGGCACCTTTGACCTGGCCCTGGTGGTGCCCGAATCGTCGCCGCACCGCAGCCTGCGCGACCTGCTGGAGTTTGGCCGGGCCAACCCCTACAAGCTCAACATCGGCAGCATCAACGTGGGCAGCACGCAGCACCTGGCGGCCACGCTGTTTTGCATGCAGGCCAACCTGCAGGCGCAGGTGGTGCCCTACAACGGCACGCCCGCGGTGCTGAACGCGCTGCGCGGCGGACAACTGGATGCGGCGGTCGAGGTGCTGGGCCCGCTCAAGCCGCAGATCGGCGCACGTGCGGTGCGTCTGCTGGCGGTGATGGGCGATGCGCGCAATGCCGACTTTGCCCAGGTGCCCGCCGCGCGCGAGCTGCCGGGCCTCAGCAGCTTCAGCGCCTCATCGTGGAACGCGCTGGCCGCACCGGTCAAGACGCCCGCGGCAGTGGTGGCGCGTCTGCACAGCGAGGTAGCGCGCATCCTTGCCACGCCCGATATGCGCAGCAAGCTCGCCGGCTTTAACGTGAAGGCACAAGCCAGCACGCCCGCACAACTGGCGCAATTGCTGGACAGCGAGATTCGCCGCTGGAGCGCAGTAATCGACTCGGCGGGGATTGCACGGCAGTAGGGCGCACGGCGCCATCCGCCGTACAGCCCGCACCTACCCGCCTGCAAACGGGCGTTAAATCCGCCCCTCCTCCACCGCATGGCAAGCCACGCGGATGCCCTGGAACACCTGCAGTTGCGGGCGCTCGGCCTTGCAGCGGGCATTGGCGTGCGGGCAACGCGGATGGAAGGCGCAGCCGCTGGGCGGGCTCAGCGGGTTGGGCACCTCGCCTTGCACCGGTGTGCGCGCGCGGCCGGTGTCGTGCATCTTGGGGATGGCATCCAGCAGCATGCGCGTATACGGATGCCGCGGCTGCGCAAACAGCGTCTGCTTGGGCGACACCTCAACCAGCCGGCCCAGGTACATCACGCCCACTTGATCGCTCACATGACGCACCACCGCCAGGTTGTGCGAGATGAACAGATACGTGAGGCCCTGCTTGCGCTGCAGATCCTTCATGATGTTGAGCACCTGCGCCTGCACCGACACGTCCAGCGCACTGGTGGGCTCGTCGCACACCAGAAACTCGGGCTCGGTGGCCAGCGCACGCGCAATGCTGATGCGCTGGCGCTGCCCGCCACTGAACTGGTGCGGGTACTTCACCATGTCCAGCGGGCTCAGGCCCACCGACTGCAGCAGCTGGCCAACGCGCTCCTTCAGTTGCGCGGTGTCGGTCAGGATGCCGTGCTCGCGCAGCGGCTCGGCAATGATGTCTTCCACCACCCAGCGCGGGTTCAGGCTGGCGTACGGGTCCTGAAAGATCATCTGGATGCGACGACGCAGCTTGCGACCCTCAGGCGTCTTGAAGGCGGCGTGCGCGTCCTGCCCGTCGAAGGTGAAGCCGCCGCGCGTGGGCGCGTG
Source organism: Burkholderiaceae bacterium (assembly GCA_046091865.1). GTDB lineage: Bacteria > Pseudomonadota > Gammaproteobacteria > Burkholderiales > Burkholderiaceae_C > JBDLRH01. Next base: position 8,639 of record JBJTCL010000060.1, read on the forward strand.
TAGGCCCACCAGCAAGCGCGCCACGGTGCTTTTGCCGCAGCCCGATTCGCCCACCAGCGCCAGCGTCTGGCCCTTCTCGATCTCAAAGCTCACGCCGTCCACCGCATGCAGCATCTGGCGCGGCTTGCGCTCGATCACGCGGTTGAGCCACGGGGCCGACACATCAAAGGTGCGCGCCAGATCGTGCGCCTGCACCAGCGCGGTGGAGCCTGTGGTGCCGCTCATTGCGCACCTCCCGCAGGGGCGTCGTGCAGCCAGCAGGCCGCGCGCGTGGCGGCGGCCGTCATCAGCTCGGGCCGTTCGCTCAGGCAGCGGTCAAAGGCCTTGGGGCAACGCGGGTTGTAGGCGCAGCCCCGGGGAATAGCGTTCAGGCGCGGCATGGCGCCGTCGATCTGGTTCAGGCGCTCGCGGTCGCTGTCCATGTCGGGGATGGAGGCCATCAGGCCTGCGGTGTAGGGATGCGCCGGCTGGTTGATCACGTCGTGCACCGGGCCGATCTCGGCCACGCGGCCGGCATACATCACCGCCACGCGGTCGCAGGTTTCGGCGATCACACCCATGTCGTGGGTGATTAGCATCACCGCCGCGCCACGGTCGCGGCACACGCGCTTGAGCAACTGGATGATCTGCGCCTGGATGGACACATCCAGTGCCGTGGTGGGCTCATCAGCCACGATCAGCTTGGGCTCGGCCGCCAGCGCCAGCGCAATCACCACCCGCTGGCGCATGCCGCCCGAGAACTGGTGCGGATAGTGGTCGATGCGCTCGGCTGCCGCGGGGATGCCGGTGTCTTCGAGCAGGCTGATGGCGCGCTTGCGCGCCTCGTCGGCGCTGACCGGCAGGTGTGTGAGGATGGTCTCGGTGAGCTGCCGGCCCACGGTGTACAGCGGGTTCAGCGAGGTCAGCGGATCTTGAAAGATCGCGCCGATGCGCCGGCCCCGGATGTGGCGCATCTGCTCGTAGGGCCGGTTGTCGATGCGCTGGCCTTCCAGCACGATCTCGCCCGAGGCGATGCGCCCCGGCGGCTCAAGCAGGCCAATGATGGCGGCACCGGTCAGCGATTTGCCAGCGCCGGATTCACCCACCACGCCCAGCACCTCGCCAGGCGCGATGGAAAACGAGATGTGGTCGAGCGCGCGCAGCGTGCCGCGGCGCGTGGGGAACTCGACCACCAGGTCCTTGACTTCAAGCAAGCTCATGAAAGGCGGTCGTTCAGCGCAGGCGCGGGTTGAGTGCGTCGCGCAGCCAGTCGCCCAGCAGGTTCACGCTCAGCGCGATCAGGATCAGCATCAGGCCAGGGAACACGGTGATCCACCATTCCCCGGAGAACAGGTAGTCGTTGCCGACACGGATGAGCGTGCCCAGCGAGGGCGAGGTGGGCGGTACGCCCACGCCCAGAAAGCTCAGCGTGGCCTCGGTGATGATGGCGGTGGCCACCTGGATGGTGGCCAGCACCAGCACCGGTCCCATCACATTGGGCAGCACATGGCGCAGCATGATGCGCGAGGGCGCCACGCCGGTCACACGCGCAGCCTGCACGTATTCCTTGTTGCGCTCCACCAGCGTGGAGCCGCGCACCGTGCGCGCGTACTGCACCCAGCCAGTCAGCGTGATCGACAGGATCAGCACGCCGAAGGCCACGGTGTCGTGCGCGTTCGGAAACAGCGCCCGGCCCACACCGGCGATCAGCAGCGCCACCAGAATGGCCGGAAAGCTCAGCATCACGTCGCACAGGCGCATCAGCAGCGTGTCGACCCAGCCGCCGCGGAATCCCGCCAGCAGCCCCAGCGACACACCGATCACCACCGACAGCAGCACCGACACGGCGCCCACCACCAGCGAGATGCGCGCACCGTACATC
>JBJTCL010000061.1:0-12820 GCA_046091865.1 Burkholderiaceae bacterium
CCCGCAGCCTGCCCCCGTCGAGCTTCGCGCCCCCGCCCGGGCGCGAGCCGGCCGCCAACGATGGCACGCTCACCCTGACCCTGGACGATGTGCGCCAGCCGGCCTACATGGTCAACCACTCGCTGGAGCTCACCTGGTTCAACGACGCGGCCCGTACCGAGCTGCTGGGCGGATTTGAGCGGCTGCCGGCCGGCCATGCCGAGCGCAATGTGCTGCCGATGATCGCCAGCCTCGACGATCACGCCGGCGGCATGCGGCGCGACGAACTGCTGCGTGCCCATGTGCAGCTGGCCCGTACCCGGCTGTCGCGCGCCGACCTGCTGGCCGTGCTGGTGGGGCAGTCGCCCGAGCTGCGCCAGCGCGTGGCCGAGCTGTACGACGAATGCCCCGGCGCGCCCGAGCCGCTGCGCGATCTGCCCGCGGCGGCAGCCATCCCCTTCGAGCGGGTGCGGCCCGACGGCACCGTGGCGCGCTGCCAACTGGTGACCAGCAGCTTTCGCGAGGGCACGCTGATCATCTGCACCGACGACGACGGGCTGGACGAAACGCTGCTGCAGTTTTTGGCGCGGCGCGACCTGATGATCCGCCAGCTGCTGCGCAAGCGCCTGCCGGTGTTCACGCCGCTGGCGGTGCTGGTGGCCGACCTGCAGGGCTCCACCCGCATCTGCTCGGAATTGCCGCCCGAGGAGTACTTTGAGCTGATCAACGACATGCGCACCGCCATGGACCCGATCTTCCGGGCCCACGGCGCCACCCACGGCAAGCATGTGGGCGACGGCATGCTGTACTTCTTCTTTCCGCAGCCCGACAGCCACTGCGTGTTCAACGCCCTGCGCTGCGCTCACGAAATGCGCGAGGAAATGCGGCGCCTGAGCCAGCGCTGGGCCCTGCGCAAGGGCTGGTTCAACGAGCTGTTGCTCAACATGGCGGTGCACGAGGGCACCGAATGGCTGGGCACCTTCCAAACCGCCACCGCGGTGGAGTTTGCGGTGCTGGGCGACACCATCAACCAGGCTGCCCGCCTCGGCGAGTTCGCCCGCCACGGCACCGTCTGGGCCACCAAGTCGCTGATCGGCAAGCTGTCGGCCGACGAGCGGGCCCGCGTGCAGTACGGCGTGAGTCGCCGTCACCCGGATGGCCGCGAGGTGTTCGTGGAGCGCACCATAGCGCAGATCGGCACGCTCGCCACCGACAGCACCAACGCCAAGGTGGGCGATGTGGCGCAGATGGCGGTGGCCGAGGTGAGGATGGTGCAGGGCAGTTCGGGCGTCCCCGGTGGTGCCGGCGGTTTGATGCCCTGATCATTCCGCAGTGCAGCCTTTACTTAACATAATATACATCGTGTATTTATCCGATGGATGCGGCTGATCTGTTCGGTCGCAGCCCGGTGCAGCCGGCGCACGTTGCCGAAGACCTGCACACCCTGGCCACACGGATCGGTCCCCGCATCCGCCTGGGCACCTCGTCCTGGAACTTTCCCGGCTGGACCGGCTTGGTCTGGCAAGACGACTGCGCCGAAAGCCTGCTGTCGCGCCAGGGCCTGGCAGCCTATGCCGCGCATCCGCTGCTGCGCACCGTCAGCCTCGACCGCGCGTTTTACCGGCCGCTGAGCGCAGCCGACTACGCGCGCTATGCCGCGCAGGTGCCGGATGGGTTTCGCCTGGTGGTCAAGGCACCGGCGCTGGTCACCGATGCGCTGGTGCGCAACGAGTCGGGCCAGGGCATGCAGCCCAACCCGGCGTTTCTGGACCCGGACACCGCCTGGGCCGCCTGCGCACAGCCGCTGATCGACGGTCTGGGCGACCGACTGGGGGTGCTGGTGCTGCAGGTCAGCCCCTTGCCCGCCCGGTGGACTTCACAGCAAGGCCGCGTCTTCATCGAGGCGCTGGCACCGCTGCTGCAACGGCTGTCTGCCCTGCGCGCGGCACTGCCGCAAGCGCATGTGGCGCTGGAAGTGCGCAACCCCGAGCTGATCGCCAAGCCGCTGGCCGATGTGCTCAAGGCCCATGGCGCGCTGTACTGCCTGGGCCTGCACGCCAAGATGCCGCCCATCGATGCGCAGCTGCCGATGCTGCGGACCCTGTGGCCCGGGCCACTGGTGTGCCGCTGGAGCTTGCATTCGCGCCACGGTGCCTATGGCTACGCATCGGCCAAGGCCCAGTACGCGCCCTTCAACCGGCTGGTCGACCCCGACCCGCACACGCGCGAGACGCTGGCCAAGGTGATGGCCGCCACCGCCGCAGCGGGTTTCGACGTCTACGTGACGATCAACAACACGGCCGAGGGGTCGGCGCCCCTGTCAGTGGTGGAACTGGCGCGCGCGGCCGCTGCGCGCATCCCCATTTAGGTGTGGCCCCACACCAGCAGCGCGTCGCGGCCCTCGGCCAGCAGGTCGACTTTGGCGCCGATGGGCAGCATCACCTTGGTGGGCACATGCCCGAACGGCAGGCCCATCAGCACCGGCACGCGGGCCTTGGCCAGTTGCGCCTGCAGCCGCTGCGCCACGCTGCGCAAGCCAAAGCCGCGGTCGTAGCCCGGTACCGGGCGCCACCCGGTGAACTGGCCCAGCACGATGGCTTTTTGCCGCGCCAGAACACCGGCGTGCAGCAGTTGCGTCAGCATGCGCTCCACACGGTACGGATGCTCGCCCACGTCTTCGAGGAACAGCACGCCGCGGTCCACCGCCGGCCACCAGGGGGTGCCGAGCAGGCTGGTCAGCACCGTCAGGTTGCCGCCCCACAGCACGGCGTCACGCAGGTGAAGCCGCCCTCCTTTTGCGCCCGGCAGATCGGCCGCGCTCTGGTGGCGCGGCAGTGACCACCCTGCCCCCTCGCCCTGCCCTTGCACCAGGTCGTCGAAGCAGGCCAGCATGATGTCGTCGGGTTCGTCGGGCGTACCCAGGTCTTCGCCCAGCGCGGGGCCCGCCCAGGTGATGCGGCCACTGCGCGCCACCACCGCCGACTGCAGTGCGGTGAAGTCGCTCAGGCCGACCCACAGCATGCCGCGGTCGATGGACCGCGCGATCTTGCGGTAGTCCAGGCCACCCAGGATGCCCGTGAGGCCGTAGCCACCGCGGGTGATTATGGCGATGTCGGCGCCACTGTCGGCCGCGCGGTGGATGGCGGCCACGCGGGTGGCATCGTCGCCCGCAAAGCGCATGTGCTGGGTCAGTGCGTCGGTATCCACCTCCACGTCATGGCCCAGGGCAGCCAGCCGGCGCAACCCGCGACGGAATGCGGCACGGTCGCGCACTGCGCTGGAGGGTGAGTAGACGTAGATGTGGGCCATGGTGCGCGTCTCAGGCCTTGAAGTATTCCACCGCCGCGCGCGCGATCGGTTCGCCGTGCTCCTGCACAAAGTGCCCCGCCTGCTCGATCACCATCGGCGGCGGGCAATCGCGGATGTCCCTGGCCAGGGCGTTCATCACCGGCGGGCCCAGCACCGGGTCCTGCGCGCCGATGGCCATCAGCGTGCGGCCCCGCCATTGCGTGCGCCAGAACGCGCGCGCGCGGCGCGACAGCTCGGCACCATCGGCGTCATCGTAGTCGGGCACCATGGGCGGAAAGGCGCGCAGCGCTGCGCGGTGGCCCTTGTCAGGGAACGGCGCATCGTAGGCCGCGCATTCCTCGGGCGTCATTTGCGGGTTGCCCCGCGCCAACAGCCGGCCCACACCAAATTCGGGGTTCTTGGCGCACATCTCGCGCCAGGCGATGAAGCCCGCACTGAGCGGCGCGTCGCCGGTACCCAGTGTGGTGTTCATCACCAGCAGGCCCGCATACCGCTCGGGTGCGTCCATCGGCAGCGTCAGGCCGAGGATGCCGCCCCAGACCTGCACCACCAACACCACGCGTTGCAGCTTGAGCCGCTGCACAAATTCCAGCAGCACCTGCCGGTGAAAGCTGAAACTGTGTGCCGTGTCCTTCTTGGGCTTGTCGCTCTTGCCGAAACCGATCAGGTCTGGCGCCACCACGCGATGACCGGCGGCGGCGAACACCGGGATCATCTTGCGGTACAGATAACTCCAAGCCGGATTGCCATGCAGGCACAGAAAGGTGAGCAGCGCATCGGCCGGGCCTTCGTCCAGGTAGTGCATGCGCAGACCTGCCAGGGCCGGCAGGTCGTCCAGGTAGTGCGGGGCCCACGGGTAGCCCGGCAGATTGGCAAAGCGGTCGTCGGGCGTTCGCAACGCATCGTCGCGCAGTGGCATGGCGGACTCCTTGTGCAAGTGTCGGCGCTCACGGAAAAAGTCGGACAGCAGCTGGCTGCATTCGCTGGCCAGCACACCGCCCTGACGCTGCGTGTGGTGGTTGATGCGCGCTTCGCCCAGCACGCTCAGCACCGATCCGTCCGCGCCGGCCTTGGGGTCGGGCGCGCCCCACACCACACGATCGAGCCGCGCATGTGCGATCGCACCGGCGCACATCGCGCACGGCTCGAGCGTCACATACAGGGTGCAGCCCTCCAGCCGGTAGTTACCCACCGCCGCAGCGGCCGCACGCAAGGCCACGATCTCGGCATGGGCCGTCGGGTCTTGCTGGCCCACCGGCTGGTTGTGGGCTTCGGCGATCACCTGGCCGTTGCGCACCACCACGGCACCCACCGGTACTTCGCCAGCAGCGGCAGCACGCTGCGCCTGCGCCAGGGCCAGGAGCATCAAGGGCTCGTCGGCGGTCGGGGGCACGGCCTGCCCCGTCACTCCCACTCAATGGTGGCAGGTGGCTTGGAGCTCACGTCGTAGGTCACGCGGTTGATGCCGCGCACCTCGTTGATGATGCGGCCACTGACGCGCTTGAGCAGGCTGTAGGGCAGCTCGGCCCAGTCGGCGGTCATGAAGTCGCTGGTCTGCACCGCGCGCAGTGCCACCACGTAGTCGTAGGTGCGGCCGTCGCCCATCACACCCACGCTCTTGACCGGCAGGAACACGGTGAAGGCCTGGCTGGTCAGGTCGTACCAGGTCTTGCCGCTGTGCGGCTCCACCGTGGAGCGCAGCTCTTCGATGAAGATGGCGTCGGCGCGGCGCAGCAGGTCGGCGTATTCCTTCTTCACTTCGCCCAGAATGCGCACGCCCAGCCCGGGCCCGGGGAAGGGGTGGCGGTACACCATGTCGTGGGGCAGGCCCAGCGCCACGCCGAGTTCGCGCACCTCGTCCTTGAACAAATCGCGCAGGGGCTCCAGCAGCTTCAGGCCTAGTTGCTCGGGCAGGCCGCCCACGTTGTGGTGGCTCTTGATGGTGACAGCCTTCTTGCTCTTGGCGCCGCCCGACTCGATCACATCGGGGTAAATGGTGCCCTGCGCCAAGAAGGTCGCGCCCTTGTGGCCATCGGTGCCCGCCTTGAGCTTGGCCGCCTCGGCCTTGAACACATCGACGAACAAGCGGCCAATGATCTTGCGCTTTTGCTCGGGGTCGCTCACGCCCTTGAGCTCACCGAGGAACAGGTCGCTGGCGTCAACGCGGATCACCCGCGCGTGCAGCTTGCCCGCGAACATCTCCATCACCATGTCGCCCTCGTTCAGGCGCAGCAGGCCATGGTCGACAAACACGCAGGTGAGCTTGTCGCCAATGGCGCGGTGGATGAGGGCTGCGGCCACCGACGAATCGACGCCACCCGACAGGCCCAGGATCACCTCTTCGTCGCCCACCTGGGCGCGGATGGCCGCCACCGCCTCGGCGATGTGGTCGCGCATCACCCAGTCGGCGTTGGCGGCGCAGATCTCGAGCACGAAGCGCTCCAGCATCGCCCGACCCTGCACCGTGTGCGTCACCTCAGGGTGAAACTGCACCGCGTAAAAGCGTCGCGCCTGATCGGCCATGCCGGCGATCGGGCAGCTGGGCGTGCTGGCCATCAGCTTGAAGCCCGGCGGCAGCTCGGTCACCTTGTCGCCGTGGCTCATCCACACCTTGAGCATGCCGTGGCCTTCAGGCGTGTGGAAGTCTTCGATGCCCTTGAGCAGCGCGGTGTGGCCGCGCGCGCGCACTTCGGCGTAGCCGAACTCGCGCTGATGGCCGCTTTCGACCTTGCCGCCCAACTGCTGCGCCATGGTCTGCATGCCGTAGCAGATGCCCAGCACCGGCACACCCAGTTCGAACACGGATTGAGGCGCCTTGTCGGTGCTTTCTTCGTACACGCTGGCGTGGCTGCCCGACAGGATCACACCCTTCAGGTGCCCATCGGCGGCGTACTGGCGCACCCAGTCGTCGGACACGTCGCAGGGGTGCACCTCGCAGTACACATGGGCCTCGCGCACGCGGCGCGCAATCAGTTGCGTGACCTGGGAACCGAAGTCGAGGATAAGGATCTTGTCGTGTTGCATCACAGGCGGCGCGGTCTGAATCGGTGCACTGTCAATCGGCGCGGTAATTGGGCGCTTCCTTGGTGATCTGCACGTCGTGCACATGGCTTTCGCGCATGCCGGCGGCGGTGATCTCCACGAACTCGGCGCGGCTCTTCATGTCGTCGATGGTGGCGCAGCCGCAGTAGCCCATGCTGGCGCGCACGCCGCCCGCCAACTGGTAGACGATGGCCACCACCGAGCCCTTGTAGGGCACGCGGCCTTCAATGCCTTCGGGCACCAGCTTGTCGGCGTTCGGATTGCCGGTGGTCGCTTCCTGAAAGTAGCGGTCGGCGCTGCCCTGCTGCATGGCGCCGATGCTGCCCATGCCGCGGTAGCTCTTGTAGCTGCGGCCCTGGTACAGCACGATCTCGCCCGGCGCCTCTTCGGTGCCGGCGAACATGCCGCCCATCATCACGCTGCTGGCGCCTGCGGCAATCGCCTTGGCGATGTCGCCGCTGTAGCGGATGCCGCCGTCGGCAATCAGCGGAATGCCGCTGCCGCGCAGCGCGGTGGCCACGTTGTCGATGGCGGTGATCTGCGGCACTCCCACACCGGCCACGATGCGGGTGGTGCAGATCGACCCGGGGCCGATGCCCACCTTGACCGCATCAGCGCCGGCTTCGGCCAGGGCCAGCGCGGCTGCGCCGGTAGCGATGTTGCCGCCGATCACATCCACCTGCGGATAGTTCTGCTTGACCCAGCGCACCCGCTCGATCACGCCCTTGCTGTGGCCATGCGCGGTGTCCACCACGATGGCGTCCACGCCGGCCTTGACCAGCGCTTCCACACGTTGTTCGGTACCCTCGCCCACGCCCACCGCTGCGCCCACGCGCAGCTGGCCGGCGGCGTCGCGCGCGGCGTTGGGAAAGTTCAGCTGCTTGGTGATGTCTTTCACCGTGATCAGACCTTTGAGCTCGAAGGCATCGTTCACCACCAGCAGCCGCTCGAGCTTGTGCTTGTTCAGCAGCGCTTTGGCCTGCTCGGGCGTGGTGCCCTCGGGCACGGTGATCAGGCGCTCGCGCGGCGTCATGATCTGGCTGACCGGCACCTCGTAGCGCGTCTCGAAGCGCAGGTCACGGCCGGTGACGATGCCCACCACCTTGCCGGCATCCACCACCGGAAAACCCGACACGCCCAACTGATCGGCCAGGCTCATCACCTGGCGCACAGTGTGCGTGGGCGTGATGACCACCGGGTCGCGCAGCACGCCGGATTCGTAGCGCTTGACCTTGGCCACCTCAGCCGCCTGCTGCTTGGGCGTGAGGTTCTTGTGCACGATACCGATTCCGCCTTCCTGCGCGATCGCAATCGCCAGGCGGGCTTCGGTGACGGTGTCCATGGCGGCGGACACCAGCGGCAGGTTCAGGGTGATGTTGCGCGACAGACGCGTCGCCAGCGAGGTGTCCTTGGGCAGGACTTCGGAGAACGCCGGCACCAGCAACACATCGTCGAAGGTGAGCGCTTTGCCAAGAAGGCGCATGAACAAGCTCCAAAAGCAAAATTGTACCCGCCGGGGGTGGCGCGCTACACTTTGCTACATGCCTGCGAAGCACCTGATCACCCCCCGTCTGGCCCTGCTGCGCGCCCCCGAGACCGCATTGATGCTGGCCTGGGTGTGCTGTGCCGGCGCCCATGCACAGTGGATGTGGCTGGACGCGCAAGGTCAGCGCGTCTACAGCGACCGCGCGCCCCCACCCGACATCCCGCTGCGCAATGTGCTGCGCCAGCCCTCGGCACGTGCCAAGCCCGCGAATGCTGCACCCACCCCCAACGATGCCGGCACGACGGCGCAAACCCCTGCTGCAGCGGCGACCGGCGGCACTGCAACGGCGCCGCTTCCAGCCACTGCCGCATCGGCACCCGGGCGCGATCCGACGCTGGAAGCGCGCAAGCGCGAGCAGGATCGCATCGAGGCCGAACGCAAGAAGGCCGAGGACGAGCGCCGCAAGGCCGAAGAGGCGCGCGCAGCCGCCACGCGGGCCGACAATTGCGCGCGTGTGCGGCAGTCGATGGCGGTGCTGCAGTCCGGTCAGCGCATGCGCGTGCCCTTGGCCAATGGCGAAATGGGGTTCATGAGCGACGACCAGCGCGGCGCCGAGATGCAGCGCCTGCAACAACTGCTGGCGACCGAGTGCCGGGGCTGAGGCCGGCCGCCAACGCCGTCAACCCGACCTTGTCGTTGGATCAGTAGCCTGCTTTCGCGCCCGGGCGCTTGCGCGCAAACAGCCCGGCAGATCGGGCACCTTGTGCGTCAAAGCGCTCGCGCCGTGCCTTCTTGGGGTCGACCCGTAGCGGGCGACACACCTCGATGCGATCACCGTCACGCAGCGCATCGTCGGGGCGGCAGCGGCGGCCCCAGCGCGAGACGTGCAGCGCCGTCCCGGCCAGATCGGGGAAAGCGGCGAACAGGCCCGCGCTCACCAACGCATCCAGCGCGGTTGCGCCCGGCCCGAGTGCGACGCTGCGCAGCCACACCTCGCGCGGCGCCAGTGCATAAGCCACCTCCACCTGCAGCGACGCAGCCACGCCAGAACCAGCGCTGGAACCAGCGCCGGAACGAGCGTCCGAAGCCGCGTCAGCCATGCACCTGCTCCGCGCGCTTGACGAAGGCATCCACCAGGCTGCCAGCGATGCGGTCAAACACCGGGCCCACCAGCGCCGCAAGCGCGGCGTTGCTGAAACCGTAGCGCAGGTCGAGTTCCGCCCGGCAGGCGCGTTGTCCCTCGGCCACCGGCGTGAAGCGCCATTCGCCCTGCAGCCTTGAAAACGGGCCCTTGACCAGTTCCAGCAGCACACGGCGCCCGGGCTCGTGCGTGTTGCGGGTGGTGAAAGTCTGGCGCACGCCACCGAACGAGATGCCCACTTCGGCGGTCATGCCCTGCTCCGTGCGATCGATCACCGAGGCATGGTCGCACCAGGGCAGGAACTGCGGATAGCGGTCCACGTCGGTGACCAGCGCGAACATTTCTTCGGCGCTGTACCAGATCAGGACGGACTTGTGAACGTGCTTCATGCGGTGACGGTGATGGCAGCCGAGTGAGGCCATCGCGCGCTGCGTAGAATCCGCCACCCTGCGCGCGATTGTAAAAAGCCCGACGCTGCTGTCGCGCCGTCCCTCCCACCATGGCCTCCCGCACCGACTCCCCTGCCCGCATCGCCGACAACAAAAAGGCGGCGTTCAACTATTTCTTCGAAGAACGCTTCGAAGCCGGCATGGTGCTTGAGGGCTGGGAAGTGAAAGCCTTGCGCGAGGGCAAGGCGCAGCTGACCGACGGCTACGTGGTCATCCGCGATGGCGAGCTGTTTCTGATCGGCTGCCAGATCAACCCGCTTAAGACCGCGTCCACCCATGTCAACCCCGAGTCGCTGCGCACCCGCAAGCTGCTGCTGCACAAGGACGAGATCCGCCGGTTGATCGGCAAGGTCGAGCAAAAGGGCTACACCCTGGTGCCGCTGAACCTGCACTGGAAAGGCGGTCGGGTGAAGTGCGAGATTGCGCTGGCCAAAGGCAAGGCCGAGCACGACAAACGCGACACCATCAAGGAACGCGAAGGCAAGCGCGAAGTGGAGCGCGCGATGAAGCAACGCCACCGCTGAGGCGGCGCTGCACAGCGGCCGATCCGGCTCAGGCCAGGCCGCGCAGCGGGTGCGCGTGTGCCGGCCAGGGGCTCACGAAGAATGGCGCCACCATGTCCGGCGTCACGTCTTGGATGCGTGCGGGGTTCCAGCGTGGCGCGTGGTCCTTGTCGACCGCCAGGGCGCGCACGCCCTCCACCGTTTCGCTACTGGCACCGCTGCGCCCCAGGTGCCGCGTGTGAAAGCAGTGCCGTACCAGGTCGCGCTCCATGCGCAGGTCGTCGGCCAGCGTCATGCTGCGCGCGCGGCGAACCTGTTCCAGCACCACATGCAGCATCAGCGGCGAGCGCTTGCGCAGGGCAGCGGCCGTCTCGTGCGCCCAGTCGCTGGCATCGGCTTGCAGCGATGCGACGATGGCGGCCACGCTGTCATGCGCGAAGTGGCGATCGATGTCGCTGCGACGCAAGGCCACTGAGGAAACCGGGGCTACCGGGGAATCATGGCCAAAGGGCGCTGCCGCCTGCACCGATTGCTGCAGCGCCGACCAGGCATCGTTGCCTGCCGTGCCCAAGCCATCCCACCAGCCCGCCAGCGCCGCCGACGGCACACACGCATCGGCCAGACCCAGGGCCACGGCGTCTGTACCGCCGATGACCTGCCCGGTCAGCGCCAGGTATTCGCCCATGTGCCCCGCGCAACGGCTGAGAAAGTAGCCGCCACCGACATCGGGGAACAGGCCGATGTTGGTCTCGGGCATGGCCATCCTGGTGCGCTCGGTGACGATCCGCAGCCGCGCGCCCTGGCTCACGCCCATGCCGCCGCCCATCACGATGCCGTCCATGAAGGCCACGTAGGGTTTGGGGTAGGTGTGGATCAGGTGGTTGAGGGTGTATTCCTCCGTGAAGAAGTCTTCGAGGCGCGTGTCGCCCGACAACGCCGCTTCATGAAAGAAGCGGATATCGCCGCCCGCGCAAAAGGCGCCAAACGGTCCCTCCTTGCCCATGCCGCGGATGGCCACCATCGCCACCGACGGATCGTCACGCCAGCGCAGCAAGGCCTCGGTCAGGCCGCGGATCATCTGCAGCGACAGCGCGTTCAGCGCCTTGGGCCGGTTCAGCGTCAGCAGGCCCACCGGGCCGCGCCGCTCGGCCAGCACCCACTCAGTGCTCTCAGTGCTGACCGCAGTACTCAGATCCGTACTCATGAGCGTTCTCTCCATCCCAGAAGTTCATTGACCACCAGCGCACCGATGACCAGCGCCCCGCCAGTGAGCACCCGTGCGTCGGGTGCCTCGCCCGCGCCCAGCCAGGCAAGAAAGATCCCGAAGATCACCTCAAGCAGCGCCAGCAACGACACCTCGGGCGCCTTCAGCACCCGCGCGCAGATGACCGACAGCACGCAGGGGATGGCCAGTTGGAACAGGCCCAGCAGCGCCAGCAGGCCCACGTCGTGCGCCGATGCACGCAGTGGCAAGGCCAGCGGCAGCGTGATCAACGAGGACAGCACCGCGCCCACCATGACCGCAGGCACCAGATCCACATCCATACCCCGCGCATGGGCGCGCTGCGTCACCGTCCAGTTGATCGCGCCTGCCAGCGGCACACACAGCGCCACCAGCGTTCCGGCCCACTGACCACCGCCCACCTGCGCGCCGTACATCCAGGCAATACCCACGCCCGCCGCGGCAATCGCGCCCCAGGTGCGCGCCGCAATCCGGTGTCCGATGAAAATGCGCGCCACAAGCGCCGTCATCAGCGGGCCAAGCGCCATCGTCACCAGCACATTGGCCACGGTGGTGAGGGTGAGCGCCACCATGAAGGCGGTGAACATCACGCACCAGCACACACCCGATACCCAGAACGACGGGCTGCGGGTGGTGAACTTGCGCCAGACACCCGAGCCCTGGAACAGCGGCAGCAGCACCGCCAGTGACACCATGGTGAAGAAGCTGCGCCAGAAGGTGATCTCGAAGCTGCGCGCGTGCTCCAGGTGGCGCGTGACCACGCCAGCGATCGACCACATCATGGTGACCACCAGCATCAGCCACACGGCCTGCCCGTGGCGAAGTCGGATGTCCAGCATGCGGGGGCTCCGACCGGCTTCAGCCTTCGCGGCTGGCGCGCTTGCGCTCGTGCTCTTTCAGGTGGCGCTTGCGCAGGCGGATGCTCTTGGGCGTGATCTCCACCAGCTCGTCGTCTTCGATGAACTCCACCGCGTATTCCAGCGTCAGCAGGATGGGCGGCGTGATCTTGATCGCGTCTTCCTTGCCGCTGACGCGGAAGTTGGTGAGCTGCTTGGTGCGGGTGGCATTGACCACCAGATCGTTGTCGCGGTTGTGGATGCCGACGATCATGCCCTCGTACACCGGATCGCCCGCGCGCACGAACATGCGGCCACGGTCGTCCAGCTTGCCCAGCGCGTAGGTGAAGATTTCGCCGTCGTCCATGCTGATCAGCACGCCGTTCTTGCGGCTGCCGATCTCGCCCTTGTGCGCTTCGTAGCCGTCAAAGATGTTGCTGATCAGGCCGGTGCCGCGGGTGAGGTTGAGGAATTCCGTGGAAAAACCGATCAGCCCGCGCGCCGGGATGCGGTACTCCAGCCGCACGCGGCCGCGGCCATCGGGCTCCATGTTCACCAGGTCACCGCGGCGTTCGCCCAGGGCCTGCATCACCGCGCCCTGGAGCTGCTCCACGATGTCGGCCGTCACCAGCTCGATCGGCTCGTGGCGCTCGCCGTTCACCTCCTTGAACACCACGCGCGGCTTGCTGACCGCCAGCTCGTAGCCCTCGCGGCGCATGTTCTCCAGCAGGATAGTCAGGTGCAGTTCGCCGCGGCACCGGCCTGATCAGCAACATCTTTGACGGCTACGAAGCGCACAAGGGCGAGATCGGCAGCCGCAAGAACGGCGTGC
>JBJTCL010000062.1:0-23999 GCA_046091865.1 Burkholderiaceae bacterium
TGAAGGGGATGGCGGAGAACAGGTTCACGATCACCTGGGCGCCCCAGTAGGACATCTGGCCCCAAGGCAGCAGGTAGCCCATGAAGGCTTCGGCCATGAGGACCAGGAAAATGGCGCAACCGAAGATCCAGACCAGTTCGCGCGGCTTGCGGTAGCTGCCGTACATCAGGCCACGGAACATGTGCAGGTACACCACCACAAAGAAGGCCGAGGCCCCTGTGGAGTGCATGTAGCGGATCAGCCAGCCCCAGGGCACATCGCGCATGATGTACTCGACCGAGGCGAAGGCCAGGTTGGCGTCCGGCTTGTAGTGCATGACCAAGAAGATGCCGGTCACGATCTGGATCACCAGCACCAACAGGGACAGCGAGCCGAAGATGTACCACATGTTGAAGTTCTTCGGCGCGTAGTACTCGGCCATATGAACTTTGTAGGCATCAAAGGCCGTCGGGAACCGGTTTTCAAACCAGTTGCGGACCTTGGCACCGGCAGGCGCGTTCGGGGAAATTTCCTTGAATTCAGCCATGTTGCTCTCCGTCAGGCCTTCTTGTCTTCGCCGACCAGAATCTTGGTGTCGGACAGGTACATGTGGGGGGGCACTTCGAGGTTGTCCGGAGCGGGCTTGTTCTTGAAGACGCGGCCGGCCATGTCGAAGGTGGACCCGTGGCACGGGCACAGGAAGCCGCCCATCCAGTCGTCGGGCAGCGAGGGCTGCGGACCGGTGGCGAACTTGTCGGAGGGCGAGCAGCCCAGATGCGAGCAGATGCCGACCGCCACGAACACCTCGGGCTTGATCGAGCGGTGCGGGTTCTTGGCGTAGTCGGGGGTGGGGTAGGCGGTGCGCACCGAGGTCGGATCGGCCACCTGGCCTTCGGTTTTCTTGAGCGTCTCGAGCTGCTCGGGGGTGCGCTTCATGATCCACACCGGCTTGCCGCGCCACTCGACGGTGACCTTGTCGCCCGGCTTGAGCGCGGAGATATCAAGTTCCACGGCGGCACCGGCGGCTTTGGCGCGCTCGGAGGGCTGGAAGCTGCTGACGAACGGCACGGCCACGGCTGCGCCGCCGACGGCTCCAACGCAACCGGACGCGATCAGCCACGTCCGCTTGCTGCTGTCGACTGGGGAGTCACTCATGGGGGAAATTCCTTGGAAGAACTGCGACCCGGTTTGTAGCACTAGGGTCAACCCGGCATTGTAACGGAGGGGTTTTCCCGCATTCAACACTCAGGCGCTGTGGCGCTTGTTGGGCCGATGCGCCGCCATCGTGCTTCGCCCAAGCGGGTGCGGCGCGGGTCAGGCGCGGGTCAGGCGCCCGCCAGCCGTCGCGCCATGCGCAGCGCCGCCAGCAGGCTGGCCGAGTCGGCTCGCCCGGTGCCGGCGATGTCAAACGCGGTGCCATGGTCGGGGCTGGTGCGCACCAGCGGCAGGCCCAGCGTCACGTTCACGCCCTGCTCCAGGCCCAGGTACTTGACCGGGATCAGGCCCTGGTCGTGGTACATCGCAATCACCGCATCAAACTCGCCGTCGTGCCTCGGCGCATGCCTCGCCCGCATGAACACGGTGTCCGGAGGCAAGGGATCGCTCACTTGCAAGCCCTCGGCGCGGGCCTGCGCGATGGCCGGCGCAATCACTTCAATCTCTTCGCGGCCGAACAGCCCGCCCTCGCCGGCATGCGGGTTCAGCCCGGCCACCGCCAGCCGCGGCGCGCGCCCCAGCAGCGCCTGCAGCGATGCGTGCGCGATGCGCAGTGTCTGCAGCACATTGGCAGTGGTGACCGCGTCGATCGCCTCGCGCAGCGACACATGGATGCTCACCAGCACGGTGCGCAATTCGTCGCTGGCCAGCATCATGCGCACCGGCATCTGATCGACAGGCACGCCGCGCGCGGCAGCGGCCTCGGCCTGCAGCAGTTCGGTGTGCCCCGGGAATGCCGACCACGGCGCCCCCGCGGCCGACAGCGCCTCCTTGTGCAGCGGCGCGGTGACAAGCGCCGCCACCTCGCCGCGCAAAGCCGCCTGCGCTGCCGCCTGCACGCACAGCGCCGCACTGCGGCCCGCCTCGGCGCTGATGCGCCCGAAGGGTGGCGGCGTGAGGGCCTCCCCCACCTGCAGCACCGGGATGCAGCGCGGCGGCGCCTGCAGCGCCTCGGCGACCGAGGCCACCTGCAGCACCGGCAGCGGCACGCCCGAGGCATGGGTGCGCGCCACCACATCGGCCGCGCGCCGCATCACTGCCACATCGCCAAACACCACCGCGCCCGGGGTGAGCGGCTCGTGCAGCGGTGCGCTCACAAAAGCGCGAGCGATGATCTCCGGGCCGATGCCAGCGGCGTCGCCCTGGGTGATCGCCAGCGGTCGGGCGCGGGCGGTCATGCAGGGTTGTCCACGTCGATGAAACGGTGCGCGATGCCCAGCGCCGCCGCCACATGGGCGGCCACCGCCGGCGCGCCGTAGCGCTCGGTGGCGTGATGCCCGCAGGCCAGAAAGGCCACGCCGCATTCGCGCGCGTAGTGCGCCTGCGGCTCGGAAATCTCGCCGGTGATGTAGGCGTCGGCGCCCGCCGCGATGGCCGCCTCGAACGAACCCTGCGCCCCACCGGTGCACCACGCGATGCGCCGCAGCGCACGGCCGTCGCCGGGCACGCACACCGGCGCGCGGCCCAGGCATCGGCCCACATGCGCGGCCAGCGCCTGCGCGTCGGCAAAGCCAGCGCGCGCGGTGGTGTCTGACGTGGCATCTGCCGTGACAACTGGCGTTGTGCCCTGCTCGGGGGCCTGCCCATCGACATCCGCAGCCACCTCGCCCAGAAACCCGAGGTCCTGATCGCCAAAGCGCGACAGCGCGCGGAGGCCCAGCACGCGCGCCAGTTGCGCGTTGTTGCCCAGCTCCGGGTGCGCATCCAGCGGCAGGTGGTAGGCGAACAGGGTGATGTCGTGCTGCAGCAGCAGCGCCAGGCGCTGCTTCATCCAGCCGGTCACGCGGCCGTCCTGGCCGCGCCAGAACAGTCCGTGGTGCACAAAGATCGCATCAGCCCCGTCGGCCACCGCCGCCTCGATCAGCGCACGGCTGGCGGTCACGCCCGAGACGATGCGGCGCACCTCGGCGCGGCCCTCAACCTGCAGGCCATTGGGGCCGTAGTCGCGAAAGCGCTCGGGCTGCAGCAGCGCATCCAGCGCTGCGCTCAAGTCCTGTCGGTGAGCCATGGACGTATTATTCCGTGCCTGTGCTGCGCCTCCGCGTGGCGCCACGCTCCCGCCCTCATGCGCCGCACCTGGCTCGTCTTCTCGCAAACCGTCACCGTTCTGCTGGCCGCGTGGTTCGTCGTGGCCACGCTCAAGCCCGAGTGGCTGCACCGCAGCTTTGCGCGCGGCGGGCCAGTGGCGCTGCTGGAGGCTCCCGCCCTGCCCGCCGGTGCGGTGCCGCCCGGCAGCCTGCGCGTGGCCGCACAGCGCGCCGCGTCGGCGGTGGTGAGCATCAACACCAGCAAGGCGCCGCAGCGCAACCCACATGCCGGCGAGCCGTGGTTCCGCTTTTTCTTCGGTGACCGCGAAGACCAGGCGCAGACCGGCCTGGGCAGCGGCGTGATCGTCAGCGCCGAGGGCTACATCCTCACCAACAACCATGTGATCGAGGGCGCCGACGAGATCGAGGTGCTGCTCAACGACGGCCGCAGCGCGCGCGCCAAGGTGATCGGCACCGACCCCGAGACCGATCTGGCGGTGCTGAAGATCGGCCTGGAGAAGCTGCCGCTGATCGTGTGGGGCAAGTCGGATTCGCTGCACGTGGGCGACCAGGTGCTGGCCATCGGCAACCCGTTCGGCGTGGGGCAGACGGTCACCAGCGGTATCGTCAGTGCGCTGGGGCGCAACCAGCTGGGCATCAACACGTTTGAAAACTTCATCCAGACCGATGCGGCCATCAACCCGGGCAATTCGGGCGGCGCGCTGGTGGACGTCAACGGCCACCTGATGGGCATCAACACCGCCATCTACTCGCGCTCGGGCGGCAGCATGGGCATCGGCTTTGCCATCCCGGTGTCGACCGCGCGGCAGGTGATGGAAAGCATCATCCGCGACGGCAGCGTCACCCGCGGCTGGATCGGCGTGGAGCCGAGCGACCTGTCGGCCGAACTGGCCGAGAGCTTTGGCCTGAAGAAGCCGGCCAACGGCGACTGGCAGGGCGTGATCATCACCGGCGTGCTGCGCAACGGCCCGGCTGCGCAGGCGGGCGTGCGGCCCGGCGATGTGGTGACCGCCGTGGCCGGCGAACCGGTGGGCAATGTGACGGAACTGCTGGCGCGCGTGGCGGCGCTCAAGCCGGGCAGCGCCACCGATCTGCGGGTGCTGCGCGCCGGCGAAACCGTCACGCTGAAGGTGACGCCGGGTGTGCGGCCCCGGCCGCCGGCCGCGGCACGGCGCTGATCAGGCGCCGTCTTTGGCAGGGCCCTTGGCGCCATCCTTGGCAGCGTCTTCGTCGATGCTGTCGGGCGCCTTCGACACCTTGACGAACCATCGCGCGGCCACCATGCCCACCTCGTACAGGATGCACATGGGAATGGCCAGCGCCAGCTGCGAGATCACGTCCGGCGGCGTGACCACCGCCGCGATCACGAAGGCCAGCACGATGAAATAACCGCGGAAGGCCTTGAGCTTGTCGATGGTGACGATGTTGAACCGCACCAGCAGCATCACCACGATCGGCACCTGAAAGGCCAGGCCGAAAGCGATGTACAGCGACAGGATGGCCTCGACGTACGACGCGATGTCGGGCGTGGCGGCCACGCTGGCCGGCGTGAAGCCTTGGATGAAGGCGAACATCTTGTCAAGCACGAAGAACTGCACGAACGCGATGCCCAGATAGGCCAGCAGGCTGCCGAAGATGATCAGCGGCAACGCGAACTTTTTCTCGTGCGAATACAGCCCCGGCGCCACGAAGGCCCAGGCCTGGTACATCAGCCAGGGCAGCACCGCCAGCACGGCCACCAGCAGCAGCACCTTCAGCGGCACGAAGAAGGGCGAGAACACGCCCACCGCGATCAGCTTGGCATCGGGCGGCATGTGCGCGCGGATCGGCTGCGCGATGAAGTCGAT
Source organism: Burkholderiaceae bacterium (assembly GCA_046091865.1). Taxonomy (GTDB): domain Bacteria; phylum Pseudomonadota; class Gammaproteobacteria; order Burkholderiales; family Burkholderiaceae_C; genus JBDLRH01. The sequence goes on from JBJTCL010000062.1 coordinate 5,090, forward strand.
CAGCCCGTTGGGGCCGGGCCAGATCGCCAGCACGATCACCGCCGCTACGATGCCGTACACGCTGTACAGCAGCCGGTCGCGCAGCTCCATCAGGTGCGCGACGAAGGGCTGCTCGGTGCCGGCGAGTTCGTCGTCCTTGGGCTTGTCGCCCGGGGTGTCGGGAGAGGTCATCAGCTCGGTCGTTGCGGCCGGTAGCGCGCCACCCGGGCGGCACCTGTCAGCGCCTTGGATCGCACGCCGGCGCGGGCCTTGTACCACTGCGGCACGGCGCCCTGCTTGATGCGCCACTTCTTTTTGGGGTGGCGGTATTCAGGCGCGGGTTCGGCCGGCGGCTCGTAGGCCGGTTGTTCGAAGGCCAGCGAGGAGTTCACCTCGGCCTGGGTGTCGTTCCAGGCCTTCTCGAACTCGCTGGCGTTGGTCTGCAGGGTGTTGCCCACGTCCTTGGCCGCGGACTCCACCGTGTCCTTCATCTTGCGCAGCTCGTCGAGCTCCATCGAGCGATTGACCTCGGCCTTGACGTCGGCCACATAGCGCTGCGCCTTGCCCAGCAAGGCCCCGAGCGTGCGGGCCACGCGCGGCAGCTTTTCGGGGCCGATGACGATCAGCGCCACGGCGCCGATCAGGGCCATCTTGGAAATGCCGAGGTCGATCATGTGCGGTCAGCGCTGCACCGCCGCGGCGTCGGCGCAGCGGCGGCAGTCCTGCAGACTCAGGACTTGGGCTTGGCCTCGACGTCGATGGTGGTCTTGGCCTGCGGCGCGGCCGCCGACTGCGACACTTGCCCGGCTGGGGCCTGCTGGGCGGCCTGCTCTTCGGGCTTGGTGCCGCCGTCCTTCATGCCGTCCTTGAAGCCCTTGACGGCGCCGCCCAGGTCGGAGCCGAGGTTCTTCAGCTTCTTGGTGCCGAAGATGAGGATGACGACCAGCAGCACGATCGCCCAGTGCCAGATCGAAAACGAACCCATGGTGGATCACTCCTGAAATTGCGGTTGATTGTAGAACGCGCTCATGACACCCTGTGCGCGGTCGGTCGGCGCCAAGGGGCTTTGCGCGCGCCGGCGCATGCGGCCCGCAAGGCCGCGTCAACCCCGCAGCCAGGGGCGCGGGCCGCCCATCACGTGGATGTGCAGGTGGTGAACCTCCTGCCCGCCCTCGGTTCCGGTGTTGGTGACGATGCGAAAACCCCCTTGCGGATAGGGGTTGCAGCCCTGCTCCATCGCCAGGCGCGGCGCCAGCGTCATCAGCTTGCCCAGCAGCGCGGCATGCTCGTGCCCCACCTGCGCCATCGACGCAATGTGCGTCTTGGGAATCAGCAGAAAGTGCACCGGCGCCCACGGGTTGATGTCGTGAAAGGCCAGGATCTCGTCGTCCTCGTACACCTTGCGCGAGGGGATCTGTCCGGCGGCGATCTTGCAGAAGATGCAGTTCGGGTCGTGGCTCATGAGTGCAATCAAACAATGTCGGGTCAGGCAGCGCTGCCACCCGGCACGGGCAGCGGCTTGCGGTCGTTCCAGTACAGCCAGCCCTTGACGATGCGGTAGATCGACCAGATGGCCGCAGCGCCCAGCACCAAAAAGCCGATGCCGATCCACACGGTGATGGCGCCCAGCACGCCCCACAGCAGGCCCCACCAGAAGGTGCGGATCTGCCAGGTGAAATGGCTCTCGTACAGGGTGCCGCGCGCATCGTCGCGCTTGACGTAATTGATGATCACCGCCACCACCGCGCTCAGGCCATTGAACCAGGCCAGCGAGTACAGCACGTAGGTCACCAGCGTGAGGCGGCGCAGGCTGGCCAACTGCTCGGCGCTGTGCGCGGGCACATCGATCACGGTGTCGTCGTTCATGGCGGGGGGTCGGGGAGATGCGGGTGGGAGCAGATCAGCGGACCTTGCGCTGCTCGGCGCCTTCCTGGGCGTCGCGCTCCTGCGCCTTGCGCAGCGCCTTCTCCTCGATGCCGCTGGTGCCTTCGCGGCGCTCGAGTTCGGCCACCACGTCGGCCGGGCTCAGGCCGTGGTGCGACAGCGCGACCATCGTGTGAAACCACAGGTCGGCCACCTCGGACACCACCTTGGCGGCGTCCCCGCCGTGGCTGGCGTCCTTGCTGGCCATCACCACCTCGGTGGCTTCCTCGCCGATCTTCTTCAAGAAGGCGTCCGGGCCCTTGCTGAACAGGCGCGCCACGTAGCTCGACTGCGCGTCGCCGCCGGCCGCGGGGTGGCGGCTGTCGATGATGGCGGCCAGGCGCATCAGCGTGTCGAGGGTGGACGGTTCGCGGGGGTCGCGGGCAGTCATGGGCTTACTTGTAGATGCTTTGCGGGTCTTTCAAGACCGGTTCGGTGGTGCGCCACGCACCGCCCTCGAGCTTCTGGAAAAAGCAGCTGTGGCGGCCGGTGTGGCAGGCAATGCCGGGCTCGTGGCCGGTCTGCGTCACTTCGAGCAGCAGCACGTCGGCGTCGCAGTCCATGCGGATGGCATGCACCTGCTGCACATGGCCCGATTCCTCACCCTTGAACCACAGCTTGCCGCGCGAACGGCTGAAGTACACCGCACGGCCCAGTTCCGATGTCTTTTGCAGGGCCTCGCGGTTCATCCAGGCGAACATCAGCACATCGCCGCTGCCGCGCTCCTGCGCGATCACCGGCACCAGGCCCTGCGCGTCCCATCGGATCTGATCCAGCCAGCTCATGGGCGGGATTGTGCTTGATTGCGCCCCAGCCTCGACAGGGGTGGCCTGCTTCAGCGCCGCACCGGAATGCCGCGCTCGGCCATTCGGGCCTTGGCCTGCGCCACGGTGTATTCACCGTAGTGAAAGATGCTGGCGGCCAGCACCGCATCCGCCCCACCCTGCTGCACCCCGTCGGCCAGGTGGTCCAGGGTGCCGACGCCACCCGAGGCAATTACTGGCACGCTGACCACATCGGCCACCGCGCGGGTGAGGGCCAGATCAAAGCCCGACTTGGTGCCGTCGCGGTCCATGCTGGTGAGCAGGATCTCCCCAGCGCCGCGGCGTGCCATCTCGCGGGCCCAGCGCACGGCGTCCAGCCCGGTGTTCTTGCGCCCGCCGTGACTGTAGACATCCCAGCCGGGGCCGATGGGCTGGCCATCGGCCATGCGCTGCGCGTCCTCGGCGCTGCGGCGCTTGGCATCGATCGCCCCCCCGATGCACTGCGCGCCGTACTTGTGCGAGGCCGCGTCGATCACATCCGGGTTGGCGATGGCCGCCGAGTTGAAGCTGGTCTTGTCGGCGCCCGCGTTCAGCAGGCGACGCACGTCGTCCACGGTGCGCACACCACCGCCCACGGTGAGCGGAATGAACACCTGCGAGGCCACCGCCTCGATGATGTGCAGGATGATGTCGCGCCCGTCGGACGTCGCGGTGATGTCGAGGAAGGTGAGCTCGTCGGCGCCCTGCTCGTTGTAGCGCGCGGCGATCTCCACCGGGTCGCCGGCGTCGCGCAGCTCGACGAAGTTGACGCCCTTGACGACCCGCCCGCCGGTCACGTCCAGGCAGGGGTTGATGCGTTTGGCCAGCAAGAGGCGTTCCGTTGAGAGGCGCTCTGTGGAAAAGCGTTTCGTCCAGCCGGCCGCTCAGCCGTTGAGCTCATCGGCCCGCGCCTGTGCCTGGCCAAAGTCGAGGTCACCGCTGTAGATGGCGCGGCCGCAGATCACGCCTTCGATGCCTTCGTCTTCCACCCCGCACAGCGCCTCGATATCGGCCATGTTGGACAGGCCGCCCGAGGCGATCACGGGGATGGTGAGCGCCTGCGCCAGCCGCACTGTGGCTTCGATGTTGATGCCGCTCAGCATGCCGTCGCGGCCGATGTCGGTGTAGATGATGGATTCGACGCCGTAGTCCTCGAACTTGCGCGCCAGATCCACCACCTCGTGGCCGGTGAGCTTGCTCCAGCCGTCGGTGGCCACCTTGCCGTCCTTGGCGTCCAGCCCCACGAGGATGTGGCCGCCAAACGCGGTGCAGGCGTCTTTCAGGAAGCCCGGGTTCTTGACCGCGGCGGTGCCGATGATCACGTAGCGCAGGCCGCCGTCGATGTACTTCTCGATGGTGTCCAGGTCGCGGATGCCGCCGCCGAGCTGCACCGGAATGTCGTCGCCCACCGCCTTGAGGATGGACTTGATCGCCGCAAAGTTCTGCGGCTTGCCGGCAACGGCGCCGTTCAGGTCGACCAGGTGCAGGCGGCGCGCGCCCTGGGCCAGCCAGTTGGCGGCCATGGCCGCCGGGTCTTCGCTGAAGGTGGTGGCTTGGTCCATGTCGCCTTGCTTGAGGCGCACACAGTGACCATCCTTGAGGTCGATGGCAGGGATCAGCAGCATGGCCGGTCAGGGGTTCCAGTGCAGGAAGTTGCGGTACAGCGCAAGGCCTTGGTCGGCACTTTTTTCGGGGTGGAACTGGGTGGCAAAAATATTATCGCGGGCGATGGCGCAGGTGAAGCGCCCGCCGTAGTCGGCCTCGCCCACGCTGTGGCGCGCATCCGACGTGACCGCATGGTAGCTGTGCACAAAGTAGAAAAAGCTGCCGTCGGGCACCCCTGCCCACACCGGGTGCGGCTGGGTCTGCCAGACCTCGTTCCAGCCCATCTGCGGCACCTTGAAGCGCGAGCCGTCGGGCTGCAACCGTCCGTCCAGCCGGAAGCGGACCACCTCGCCCGGGATCAGGCCCAAACCGTCGGTGGGGCCTTCCTCGCTGCGGTCCAGCAGCATCTGCATGCCCACGCACACGCCGAACATCGGTTTGGTGGCCGCGGCTTCCAGCACCGACTGCATCAGGCCGCTGTCGCGCAGCTCGCGCATGCAGTCGGGCATGGCGCCCTGCCCCGGCAGCACGACGCGTTCTGCCGCGCGCACCTCGTCGGGCTGCGCGGTCACGCGCACCTCGAAGCCGGTGCCCTGCGTCACATGCATCACCGCCTGCGACACCGAGCGCAGGTTGCCCATGCCGTAGTCGACCACGGCCACAACGCGCGAGCTCATGCCCGGCCAGCGGTCACAGCGTGCCCTTGGTCGAGGGCACCACGCCCGCCGAGCGCGGGTCGAGCTCGAGCGCGGCACGCAGCGCGCGCGCAAACGCCTTGAATACCGTCTCGCACTGGTGATGCGCGTTCTCGCCACGCAGGTTGTCGATGTGCAGCGTCACCAGCGCATGGTTGACGAAGCCCTGAAAGAACTCGTGCGCCAGCTGCGAATCGAAGCTGCCGATCATGCCGGCCTTGAAGGGCACGTTCATCACCAGCCCCGGCCGGCCCGAGAAATCGATCACCACCCGCGACAGCGCCTCGTCCAGCGGCACATAGGCGTGGCCATAGCGGCGCAGGCCTTTTTTGTCGCCCACCGCCTTGGCCACCGCCTGGCCCAGCGTGATGCCCACGTCTTCCACCGTGTGGTGGCCGTCGATGTGCAGGTCGCCCTGGGCCTGGATGTCCAGATCGATCAACCCGTGGCGGGCGATCTGGTCGAGCATGTGGTCAAAGAAGCCGATGCCGGTGGCGAGCTTCGCCTGGCCGGTGCCGTCCAGATCGACGCGCACCGTGATCTGCGTCTCGGCGGTGTTGCGGGTGACTTCGGCGCGGCGGCTCATAGGGATTCCTTCAGCGCGGCCAGCATGCGCTCGTTCTCTTGCGCGGTGCCCACGGTCAGGCGCAGGCAGCTGGCCAGCAGCGCATGCATTGTAGAAACGTTCTTCACCAGCACGCCGCGCGCCTTCATGCCCTCAAACGCACGCTTGGCGTCGGGCACGCGCACCAGAATCATGTTGGCCTCGCTGGGGAAGGGCTGCACGCCCGGCAGCGCGGCCAGTGCGGCATGCAGTTGCGTGCGCTGCTCGCGGATCTGCGCGGCCTGCTGCGCAAACACCTCGGCATGCTCCAGCGCAAACAGCGCGCATTCGGCGTTCAGCACGCTGATGTTGTAGGGCGGACGCACCTTGTCGATCTCATGCACCAGCGCCTGCGCACCCAGCATGTAGCCCAGCCGCACGCCGGCCAGGCCGAGCTTGGACAGCGTGCGTATCAGCAGCACATGGGCATTGGCGGCCGGGTCGCGGCGGATCTCGTCGATCCAGCTGCGGCTGGCAAAGGGTTCGTAGGCCTCGTCCATCACCACGATGCCGCCGAACTGCGCTGCCTCGGCAATCAGCCGGCGGATCACGTCGGCATCCCACAGGCTGGCGGTGGGGTTGTTGGGGTAGGCCAGGTAGGTGATGGCCGGGCGGTACTTTCGCATCGCATCGCGCATCGCAGCCTCGTCCAGCTCAAAGCTGGCGGTGAGCGGCACACCGTGAAAGGCCAGGCCCTGCAGCTGTGCGCTCATCGCGTACATCACAAAGCCCGGCACCGGCGCCAGGATGGACGCACCCGGCACGTCGCAGGCCAGGGCCAGCAGGCTGATGAGCTCATCCGAGCCATTGCCCAGCATCAGCGCGCAGCCCTCGGGCAGGTTCACATACCGGGCCAGCGCGGCGCGCACATCGTCAATGCGCGCGCCGGGGTAGCGGTGGAGGGCCACACGGCCCAGGCGCTCGCCCAGGGCATGCTGCAGCTCGGGCGGCAGCGCAAAGGGGTTCTCCATCGCGTCGAGCTTGATCATGCCGCGCGAATCCTGGATGGCGTAGGCGTGCATGGACTGCACGTCCTGGCGGATGCGCTGCTGCATCAGGGCCTGCAAATCGGGGCGGGTGCTGCTCGTGCTCATGCCCCGTCCTTCAGCCGCATCTCGGCCGCGCGCGCATGCGCCTGCAGGCCTTCGCCATGCGCCAGCACCGACGCAATGCGGCCCAGCGTCTGCGCGCCCTGCTCGCTCACCTCGATCAGGCTGCTGCGCTTTTGAAAGTCGTACACGCCCAGCGGGGACGAGAAGCGCGCGGTGCCGCTGGTGGGCAGCACATGGTTGGGACCGGCGCAGTAGTCGCCCAGGCTTTCGCTGGTGAAGGCGCCCATGAAGATGGCGCCGGCGTGCTTGAGCAGCGGCTCCCAGCGATGCGGCTCGGCGCTCGACACCTCGAGGTGCTCGGGCGCGATGCGGTTGCTGATGGCACAGGCCTCGTCCATGCTGCGGGTCTGGATCAGCGCGCCGCGGCCGTTGAGGCTTTTGGCAATGATCTCGGCGCGCGGCATCTGCGGCAGCAATCGCGCAATCGCGTCCTGCACCGCGGCGATGTAGCGCGCGTCGGGGCACAGCAGGATGCTTTGCGCCAGTTCGTCGTGCTCGGCTTGACTGAACAGGTCCATCGCCACCCAGTCGGCCGGCGTGGTTCCATCGGCCAGCACTAGAATCTCGCTCGGGCCGGCAATCATGTCGATGCCCACCGTGCCGAACACGCGCCGCTTGGCGCTGGCCACGTAGGCATTGCCCGGGCCGGTGATCTTGTCCACCTTAGGGATGGTGGCGGTGCCGTAGGCCAATGCCGCCACCGCCTGTGCCCCGCCAATGGTGAAGGCGCGCGTGACGCCCGCCACATGGGCGGCAGCCAGCACCAGCGGGTTCTTGGCGCCATCGGGCGTGGGCACCACCATGATGATCTCGCCCACCCCCGCCACATGCGCGGGGATCGCGTTCATCAACACGCTGGACGGATAGGCCGCCTTGCCACCGGGCACGTAGATGCCCACACGGTCCAGCGGCGTGACCTTCTGCCCCAGCAAGGTGCCGTCGGCGTCGCGATACGTCCAGCTCTCGCCCGAGGCCTTTTTTTGTGCCTCGTGGTAGCTGCGCACGCGGTTCGCCGCCTGCTGCAGCGCGTCGCGCTGGGTGGCAGGCAGCGCATCGAAAGCGGCCTTGAGCTCGGCCTGCGTCAGCTCCAGCTGCGCCATGGCTGTGGCCGGCAGGCGGTCGAAGCGCGTGGTGTACTGCAGCACCGCCGCATCGCCACGCGCACCCACATCGGCCAGGATGTCGGCCACACGCTGCTCGATGGCGGCGTCGGTGTCTTCGGCCCAGTGCAGCCGCGCCTGAAAGCGGGCCTCGAAGTCGTCGTCGGCGGTGGACAGCCGCAGGGGTTGGGCCACCAGTGTCATGCCTGGCCTTTCTGCACCGCGCCAGCAAAGGCGTCGATCAGCGCGCGCAGCGGCGCCTGCTTGAGCTTGAGCGCGGCCTGGTTCACCACCAGGCGCGAGCTGATGTCCATGATGCGTTCCACCTCGACCAGGTGGTTGGCCTTGAGCGTATTGCCGGTGGACACCAGGTCGACGATGGCGTCGGCCAGGCCGGTCAGCGGCGCCAGTTCCATGCTGCCGTACAGCTTGATCAGGTCCACATGCACGCCCTTGGCGGCAAAAAATTCACGCGCGATGGCGGTGTACTTGGTGGCCACCTTCAGGCGCGAGCCCTGCTTGACCGCGTTGGCGTAATCGAAGTCGGCACGCACCGCCACGCTGACGCGGCATTGGGCGATCTGCAGGTCCAGCGGCTGGTACAGGCCCTGGCCGCCATGCTCGATCAGCGTGTCCTTACCGGTCACGCCCAGATCAGCGCCGCCGTACTGCACATAGGTGGGTACGTCGGTGGCGCGCACCAGCACCACCTGCACATCGTCGCGGTTAGTGGGCAGGATGAGCTTGCGTGACTTCTCGGGATCCTCGAGCACGGTGATGCCCGCGGCCCGCAGCAGCGGCATCGTCTCGTCGAAGATGCGTCCTTTGGATAAGGCGAGCGTGATCATCATTTCACTCTGTCGATGTCCGCGCCCAGCGCGCGCAGCTTGGCTTCCATGCGGTCGTAGCCACGGTCCAGATGGTAAATGCGATCGACCACCGTCTCGTCTTCAGCCACCAGGCCGGCGATCACCAGGCTGGCGGATGCACGCAAATCGGTGGCCATGACGGTCGCGCCCGACAGGCGCTCGACGCCTTCGATCACCGCCACCTTGCCGTCGATCTGGATGTTGGCGCCCAGGCGCAACAGCTCGTTGACGTGCATGAAGCGGTTCTCAAAGATGGTCTCGGTCACCTTGGACGCGCCCTGCGCAATGGCGTTGAGCGCCATGAACTGCGCCTGCATGTCGGTGGGAAAGCCCGGGTACTCGGTGGTGCGAAAGCTCTGCGCCTTCAGGCGGCCGCTGGCGCGGATGCGGATGCCATCTTGCACCGCCTCCACCGTGGCGCCCGCGTCGCGCAGCTTGTCGATCACCGCGTCCAGATGGTCGGTGCGGCCATGGCGCAGCAGCGCCTCGCCGCCCGCTGCCGCCACCGCGCACAAGAAGGTGCCGGCCTCGATGCGGTCGGCCACCACACGGTGGGTGCAGCCGTGCAGGCGCTCCACGCCCTCGATGCGGATGCGGCTGCTGCCATGGCCCTCGATGCGCGCGCCCATGGCGATCAGCATTTCGGCCAGATCCGGAATCTCGGGCTCCTGCGCGGCGTTCTCCAGCACCGTCTCACTCTCGGCCAGCGTGGCTGCCATCAGCAGGTTCTCAGTGCCGGTGACGGTGACCATGTCGGTGGTGATGCGCGCACCCTTCAGCCGGGTGCGCCCCTCGGGCAGGCGCGCCACCATGTAGCCGTGCTCCACCGTGATCTGCGCGCCCATGGCCTGCAGGCCCTTGATGTGCTGGTCCACCGGTCGCGAGCCGATGGCGCAGCCGCCGGGCAACGACACCGTGGCGCGCCCAAAGCGCGCCAGCAGCGGGCCGAGTGCCAGCACCGAGGCGCGCATGGTCTTGACCAGGTCGTAGGGTGCCTCGGGCGTGTGCAGCGAGCCGGCGTTCAGGCGCACCGCACTGTCGTCTGTGGCCTCGCCGCTGGCGCTCGCGGCGGGTTCCACCCGCTCGGCCGACACGCCCATGTTGCGGATCAGCTTGAGCATGGTGGCCACGTCCTGCAGGCGCGGCACGTTCAGCAGCGTGACCGGCTCGTCGGTCATCAGCGCAGCGCACAGCTCGGGCAACGCGGCGTTCTTGGCGCCGGCGATATCGATCTGCCCATGCAGGGCGCGGCCGCCGCGGATGCGAAGCTTGTCCATGCCGTTCAGCCTTGCCCTGCTCCACCCTGCGCCGCCCATTCAGCGGGGGTGAAGGTTTTCATCGACAGCGCATGAACCTCGTCGGTGTGCATGCGGCTGCCCAGCGTGGCATAGACGCGCTGGTGCCGCGCGATCGGGCGCTTGCCCTCGAACTCGCACGAGACGATGATGGCGTACCAGTGGCGGCCGTCGCCCTCGAGCGTGATGTGCTCGCAGTCGAGTTGCTGCGCGATCAGGGCCTTGAGTTGGTCGGCGGTCATGCGGGATACGTCAAAGGAAAACGCGTGGGGCAAAGGCGGTGATGCGCTCAGCCCCGGATCTTGTAGCCGGTGCGCAGCAGGTGCAGCGCCACCGCACCCACTGCGGCGCAGGCCATACCCACCACGCCCAGGCTGATCCACGGCGAGGTGTCGCTGACACCAAAAAAGCCGTAGCGGAAACCGTCGATCATGTAGAAGAACGGATTGAGGTGGCTCGCCTTCTGCCAGAAGGCGGGCAGCGAGTGGATGGAATAGAACACGCCCGACAAAAACGTCATGGGCATGATGATGAAGTTCTGAAACGCCGCCATCTGGTCGAACTTGTCGGCCCACAGCCCGGCGATCAGGCCCAGCGTGCCCAGCAGCGCCGCACCCAGCAAGGCAAACACCACGATCCACAGCGGTGCCACAAAGCGCAGCTCGGCAAACCAAGCCGTCACCGCGAACACGCCCAGGCCCACCGCCAGGCCGCGCAGCATGGCCGCGCCCACATAGGCCGTGAACCAATTCCACGGCGACAGCGGTGTGAGCAGGATGAACACCAGGTTGCCGGTGATCTTGCTTTGCACCAGCGACGACGAGCTGTTGGCAAAGGCGTTCTGCAGCACGCTCATCATCACCAGGCCCGGCACCAGAAAGCCGGTGTAGGACAGCTGGTCGTACACCCGCACATTGCCATCGAGCACATGGCCAAAGATCAGCATGTACAGCACCGCCGTCAGCACCGGTGCGGCAATCGTCTGAAAGCTCACCTTCCAGAAGCGCAGCACTTCCTTGTACAGCAGGGTCTGCCAGCCGGTCATGCCAGCGCCTCCGCGCGCGTTGCGGTGGTGGCTGCAGGCGCAGCGGGAGCAGCGGCCATCAGGTCAAGGAACACATCCTCCAGATCGGCCTTGCGCACTTCCACGTCTTCGGCGTGCAGGCCGGCGGCACGCACCGCCTGCAGGTGGCGCTCGATCTCGGCGGCGTCGTGCGCGGGCAGCTGCACCACCCAGCCCGTCACGCGGGCGATGGTGGCCAGCGCAGCGGGCAGCTCGCCGTCGAGCTTGAAGCGCAGCACGCTAGCGGCCGAGCGGCGCAGCAGTTCGCTGGTGCGCTCCAGCGCGATCACGCGGCCCTGCTTGAGCATGGCAATGCGCGAACACAGCGCCTCGGCTTCTTCCAGGTAGTGGGTGGTCAGCAGCACCGTGTGGCCCTGCTTGTTGAGCTTGGCGATGAACTGCCACAGCGTCTGGCGCAGTTCCACATCCACCCCGGCCGTGGGCTCGTCGAGCACGATGACCGGCGGCTTGTGCACCAGGGCCTGCGCCACCAGCACGCGGCGCTTCATGCCGCCCGAGAGCTGGCGCATGTTGGCATTGGCCTTGTCGGCCAGGCCCAGGCTGGACAGCAGCTCGTCGATCCAATCGTCGTTGTGGTGCACCCCAAAGTAGCCCGACTGGATGCGCAGCGTCTCGCGCACAATGAAGAAGGGGTCAAACACCAGCTCTTGCGGCACTACACCCAGCTGGCGGCGTGCGTTGGCGTAGTCGGCCTGCACATCGTGGCCAAGCACGCTCACGCTGCCGGCGCTGGCGCGCGCCAGCCCGGCGAGGATGCTGATCAGCGTGGTCTTGCCGGCGCCGTTGGGGCCGAGCAGTCCGAAGAACTCGCCGGGCTCGATGTCGAACGACACCGAATCCAGCGCCTGGACGGTGCCGCGCGCGGATCGGTAGGTCTTGCTGACCGACTGGAAGGACAGGGCACTCATGGAAAACCCTCAATTCTAGGTGGAGGGCGCCAAGTCACTCCTGTGGCCCCTCGCGCTGCCCCTCGCGCCGACCTCGGCAGCGGCAACTAAAGCGCAGGCAGGTGACCGGCAGCGGCCTTGCCGCACAGGCCAAGAGAGGATGGGCCGCTCAGGCCGCGGGTAGCAAATCGGCCACGCCGTACAGCCCGGCAAGCGTGCGCAGACGCTCGGGCAGGCCACGCACGGCAAAGCCCGCGCCGGCGCGCTGCGCCGCACGGCGGCACTCAAGCAAGACCGCCAGCGCCGACGAGTCGAACTGCTTCAAGGCCGAGGCGTCGGCTTCGACCACGGCAGCACCTTCACTACCGGCCCCACCACTGACCCCACCACCGGCAGCTGCGCCAGCCGATACGCCGCGCGCCGCTTGATCTACCTGCGCCACTAGCGCCTGCACGCAGGCCGCGGACTCGGCGTGGGTCAGTCGCTCGGGCAGCGCCAGCACCGGCATCTCAGCCCTTGCGCGCGTTGGCGTTGCCCACGCGGTTGCGCTCGGCCAGCGTGGAGATCAGGCCGTCCAGCCCCTTGGCGTTGATCTCCTGAGCGAACTGGCTGCGGTAGGTTTCCATCAGCCACACGCCCAGCACGTTGAGGTTGTAGATTTTCCAGCCGCTGCCCTGGCCGGGCGTCTTCTCCAGGCGGTAGTCGAGCTGGATGGGCTCGCCCTTGCCGCGCACCTCGGTGCGCACCACCACCTCGGTGTCGCCGGCGCCGGCGCGCAGCGGCTTGACCGACACCATCTGGTCGCTCACCTGCGCCACCGCGCCCGCATAGGTGCGCACCAGCAGCGTCTTGAACTCGTCCTGCAAGCGGGCGCGCTGCTCGGGCGTGGCCTGACGCCAGGCCGGGCCCACCGCGCCGGCGGTCATGCGCTGAAAGTTCACGCTGGGCATGATCCTGCTGTCCACCAGCGCCATCAGGCGCGAGATGTCGCCGGTGCGCACCGTCGGGTCGGCCTTGACGGCGCCCAGCACCTCGTCCGACAGGCGCTTGATCAGGGCGTCCGGCGCCTCCTCGGCCTGCGCCTGAACCGCTGCCGGCCAGCCCAGCAGCGCCCCGCCAGCCAGCAGGCCGGTGGCGGCCACGCCGCGGCTCAGCCATTCACGTCGTTGCATCCGGTGCTCCTTGATTCGCATCATCGGGTGGGATTCTGCCCAGCCCCCGCAGGTTCCGCAGGCGCCGGGTCTTCGATCGACACACCGCGGCGCTGCAGGTACACATCGCGGATGAAGCTGTACTTGTCCAGGGCCACTCCCTCGATGAAGTCGGTGGCGCGCAGCAGGTTGCTGCGGGTGTCGATGATGCGCACCACGCTCAGCGTATTGCGCTGCTGGGCGCCCTCGATCTCGCGCAGCGGGTCAAACCGCCGGTCGATCACCACGCCGGTGGCGTCGCGCAAGGTGGATGGCCCCATCAAGGGCAGCACCAGATAGGGCCCGGGTGGCACGCCCCAGCGCGCCAGGGTGGAGCCAAAGTCGGCCGGGTGGCGTTCGATGTTGGCCTCGCTGGCAATGTCCAGCACCCCGGCGATGCCGAACACGCTGTTGACCGAAAAGCGCATGAAGCTCTCGGCGGCCGCCTCGACCTCCAGTTGCAGCGCGTTGTTCACCGCCGACCACGCATCCGACAGGTTCGAGAAAAAGTTGTTGACGCCGGTGCGCACCAGGTCGGGCACCGCTTCGCGGTAGACCGTGGCCACCGGCTTGACCACCAGGCGATCGGCGCCCTCGTTGAAGGCATGCACCTGGCGGTTAAACGGCTCCAGCGGGTCCCGATCGACGCGCTGCGGGCCGCTGGCACAACCCACCAGCAGCGCCAGCAGCACCGCGCCGACAGCACGCGCCGTCCAGCGGGCCAATCGTGGCGAACCGCCAGCAGACATCATCTCAGCAGACGTCACCTCAGCAGACGTCACCTCAGCAGACGTCACCTCAGCAGGCGTCATTTGGCGCCTCCTGTAGCCCCCTGCGCGGGCTTGTCAGCCGGGCCGTCTGCGGCCTTGTTGTACAGAAACTGGCCGATCAGGTTTTCCAGCACCACCGCCGACTGGGTGTTGCCCACGCGGTCGCCGCCGGCCAGGTTCTTGTCGTCAGCGCCGGCTTCGATGCCGACGTACTGCTCGCCCAGCAGGCCGCTGGTCAGGATCTTGAGAGAACTGTCTTTGGGAAAGGTGTAGCTGTTTTGCAGCGCGATCGTCACCCGCGCCTGAAAGCTCTGGTTGTCCAGCTCGATGGCCTCCACCCGCCCCACCACCACGCCGGCACTCTTGACGGCAGCGCGCGGCTTCAGGCCACCCACGTTGTCAAAGTTGGCGCTGATGCGGTATTCGGGCTGAAAACTCAGCGGCAGCAGGTTGGCCGACTTGAGCGCGAGGAACAGGATGGCGGCCATCCCGATCATCACGAACAGGCCCACCCACACATCGTTCCTGGATCGTTGCATCTTGTTCTCCCGTTGAATCGCGGCGGCGGCTCAGATGCTGAACATCATGATGGTCAGCACAAAGTCCAGCCCCAGCACCGTCAGCGAGGCCATCACCACGGTGCGGGTGGTGGCGCTGGACACGCCCTCGGGCGTGGGCTGGGCCTCGTAGCCTTGTAGCAGCGCGATGAAGGTGACGGCCACGCCGAACACCAGCGCCTTGATCATGCCATTGCCCACGTCGCACCAGACGTCCACGCCGCTTTGCATCTGGTTCCAGAACGAGCCCGGATCGATGCCGATCAGCGGCACCGACACCAGCCAGCCGCCGATGATGCCCACCGCGCTGAACACCGCGGCCAGCAAGGGCATGGCAATCACGCCGCCCCAAAAGCGCGGCGCCAGCACGCGGCGGATCGGATCGACCGCCATCATCTCCATCGCCAAAATCTGCTCGCCCGCGCGCATCAGGCCGATCTCGGCCGTCAGCGACGCGCCGGCCCGCCCGGCGAACAGCAGCGCCGAGATCACCGGCCCGAGTTCGCGCACCAGGCTGAGCGCCACCAGCAGGCCCACCGCCTCGGACGAGCTGTAGCGCTGCAGCGTGTAGTAGCCCTGCAGCCCCAGCACGAAGCCGACGAACAGGCCCGACACGGTGATGATGGCCAGCGAGTGGTTGCCCAGGAAGAACACCTGGTCGCGCACCAGCGAAAAGCGCCGCATCGCTGGCCCGAACAGCCACAGCAGACGCAGCAGCAGGCGCGTGGCGTAGCCCCAGGCATCGAGCAGCACGCGCGCGCGCAGGCCCACATCGGCGGGGCGGTACCAGCTCATGCGCTGAAATCCTCGGCCACCGCCGGGCCCGGGTAGTGAAACTGCACCGGCCCTTCGCTTTGCGCGTTGACGAACTGCACCACCAGCGGGTTGGTGGACTGGCGCACCTCGTCGGGTGTGCCCTGCGCAGCGATGCGGCCGTTGGCCAGGATGATCACCTGGTCGGCGATGTGAAAGGTTTCGGTGATCTCGTGCGACACGATCAGGCTGGTGATGCCCAGCGTGTCATTGAGCTGACGGATCAGCCGCGCGGCGGTACCTACCGAGATCGGGTCGAGCCCGGAGAAGGGCTCGTCGTACATGATGAGCTCGGGGTCGAGCGCGATCGCGCGCGCCAGCGCCACGCGGCGGTTCATGCCGCCCGAGATCTCGGACGGCATCAGGTCCCGCGCACCGCGCAGGCCCACCGCCTGCAGCTTCATCAGCACGATGTCGCGGATCAGCGGCTCGGGCAGCCGGGTGTGCTCGCGTAGCGGAAAGGCCACGTTGTCGAACACCGACAGGTCGGTGAACAGCGCGCCGAACTGGAACAACATGCCCATGCGGCGCCTGGCCACGTAAAGCGCTGGCGGGTCCATCGCGCCCACATCGGCACCGTCAAACAGCAGCTGGCCTTGTTGCGCGCGCTGCTGCCCGCCGATCAGACGCAGCACCGTGGTCTTGCCGCCGCCCGATGCGCCCATGAGGGCTGTCACCTTGCCGCGCGGCAGGGTGAAGCTGATGTCATCGAGGATGACGCGCTGCCCGTACCCGAAGGTCAGGCTGCGCAGCTCGACAAGGGCGTCGGTGGCGGGCACGTAGGGCTCAGCGCGGCAGGTCCGAGTAGCCCATCAGGAACTCGTCCACCGCCCGCGCCGCCTGACGGCCCTCGCGGATCGCCCACACCACCAGGCTCTGGCCGCGGCGCATGTCGCCCGCTGCAAACACCTTGGCCACGTTGGTGGCGTAGCCGCTGGTGAAGTCGGTGCTGGCCTTTACGTTGCCGCGTGCGTCCTTCTCGATGCCGAAGGTGTCGAGGATGCTGCCCACCGGGCTCACGAAGCCCATGGCCAGCAGCACCAGATCGGCCTTGTATTCCTTCTCGGTGCCGGGGATCTCGACGAACTTGCCGTCCTTCATCTCCACATGCACCGTCTTCAGGCCGGTGACCTTGCCGTCCTTGCCCAGGAACTCTTTGGTGGAGATGGCGAACTCGCGCACGCAGCCCTCTTCGTGGCTGGACGAGGTGCGCAGCTTGAGCGGCCAGTACGGCCACACCAGCGGCTTGTTCTCTTCTTCCGGGGGTTGCGGCATCACCTCGAACTGGGTGACGCTGGCCGCGCCATGGCGGTTGCTGGTACCCACGCAGTCACTGCCGGTGTCGCCACCGCCGATCACGATCACATGCTTGCCGTCAGCGCGCAGCTGGCCCTGCAGCTTGTCGCCGGCATTGACCTTGTTTTGCTGCGGCAGGAACTCCATCGCGAAATGGATGCCCGCCAGATCGCGGCCCGGTACCGGCAGATCGCGCGACTGCTCGGCGCCGCCGCACAGCAGCACCGCGTCAAAGTCTTTCTTGAGCTGCTCGGGGGTGATGGTCTTCTGCGCGTCGTTGGTGACTTTCGACTCTTTGGGCATGGCGCCCACCAGCACGCCGGTCTCAAAGCGCACGCCCTCGGCCTGCATCTGCTGCACGCGACGGTCGATGTGCGTCTTCTCCATCTTGAAGTCGGGGATGCCGTAGCGCAGCAGCCCGCCGATGCGGCTGTTCTTCTCGAACACCGTCACGTCGTGGCCAGCGCGCGCCAGCTGCTGTGCGGCTGCCATGCCGGCGGGGCCGGAGCCCACCACCGCCACCTTCTTGCCGGTCTTGTGCTTGGGCGGCTGCGGCAGCACCCAGCCCTCGGCCCAGGCGCGGTCGATGATCGCGTGCTCGATCGACTTGATGCCCACCGCATCGTCGTTCACGTTCAGCGTGCAGGCGGCCTCGCAGGGCGCGGGGCAGATGCGGCCGGTGAACTCGGGGAAGTTGTTGGTGCTGTGCAGCACGGTGATCGCGTTCTTCCAGTCGCCCCGGTACACCAGGTCGTTGAAGTCCGGAATGATGTTGTTGACCGGGCAGCCGCTGTTGCAAAACGGCGTGCCGCAGTCCATGCAGCGCGCGCTTTGCACCTTGGCCTGCGACTCATCGAGGCCGATCACGAATTCCTTGTAGTGCTTCACGCGTTCGGGCACGGGCTTGTAGCCCTCCTCAACGCGCTCGTATTCCATGAAGCCGGTGACTTTTCCCATGATGTCGGTCCTATCTCGGTTCTTCGTGCTTACTTGGCGGGGGCGGTGGACTTCTTGCTGCCGGCAGCGCTGGCCTTGGCCTTGCCGGTGGCCTCGGCCGCCGCCTTCTTGGCATGCAGCTCGCCCAGGGCGCGCTTGTACTCGGTGGGGAACACCTTCACGAACTTGCCGCGCGCATTGGCCCAGCCGTCCAGCAGTTCGCGTGCGCGCTTGCTGCCGGTCCAGCGGTTGTGGTCTTCCAGCAGCTTCTTCAGCTGCGCCTCGTCGCTCTGGCCGCGGTGCCACACCGCGCGATCGACCTGCGCCTCCTGATCGGCGGTGCTCAGCACTTTCTCAAGCGTCACCATCGCGGTGTTGCAGCGCTTGGCGAACAGGCCGTCCTCGTCGTACACATAGGCCACGCCGCCGCTCATGCCGGCGGCGAAGTTGCGGCCGGTTTTACCCAGCACCGCCACGGTGCCGCCGGTCATGTATTCGCAACCGTGGTCGCCGGTGCCTTCCACCACCGCGGTGGCGCCCGACAGGCGCACCGCAAAGCGCTCGCCCGCCACGCCGCTGAAGAAGGCCTCGCCGGTGGTGGCGCCGTACAGCGCGGTGTTACCGATGATGATGTTGCGAGTGGCTTCGCCGCGGAAGTCGATGCTCGGGCGCACCACCACGCGGCCGCCCGACAGGCCTTTGCCGGTGTAGTCGTTGGCGTCACCGATCAGGTACAGCGTGATGCCGCGCGCCAGGAAGGCGCCAAAGCTCTGACCGCCGGTGCCCTCGAGCTGGATGCGCACGGTGTCGTCCGGCAGGCCCTCGGGGTGTACCTTGGTCAGCGCACCCGACAGCATGGCGCCCACGCTGCGGTTGACGTTGCGCGCCACCTCCATGAACTGCACCTTCTCGCCGCGCTCGATGGCCGCGCGCGACTTCTCGATCAGCACACGGTCCAGAGATTTTTCGAGACCGTGGTCCTGCTCTTCGGTGTGCATGCGCGCCACGTCGGCGGGCACGTTGGGCATGGCGAACAGGCGGCCGAAGTCTAGGCCGCGCGCCTTCCAGTGCTCCACGCCCTTGCGGGTGTCGAGCAGGTCGGCGCGGCCGATCATTTCGTCGAACTTGCGGATGCCCAGCTGCGCCATGATCTGGCGCACTTCTTCGGCGACGAAGAAGAAGTAGTTGACGACATGCTCGGGCTTGCCCGAGAACTTGGCGCGCAGCACCGGGTCTTGCGTGGCCACGCCCACCGGGCAGGTGTTCAGATGGCACTTGCGCATCATGATGCACCCCTCGACCACCAGCGGTGCCGTGGCAAATCCGAACTCGTCGGCGCCCAGCAGCGCACCGATCACTACATCGCGACCGGTCTTCATCTGACCATCGGTC
>JBJTCL010000063.1:0-14971 GCA_046091865.1 Burkholderiaceae bacterium
CCGCGCCGCCAAGCTGTACGCGCGGGTCGAGCGACTGACGGGCGGCGAGCGTCAGCGCGTGGGCCAGGCGCGGGCGCTGCTGGCACCGGCCTCGCTGGGGCTGGTGGACGAGCCGCTGTCGGCGCTCGACCCCGCGCGCTCCAGCCTGGCCATGCGCACGCTGGTGGACGGCGCGCGCGAGCGCGGCATCACCCTGGTGGCTACGCTGCACCAGGTGGACAAGGCGCTGGAGCATTTCCCGCGCATCATCGGCCTGCGCGACGGCGCGCTGGCCTTTGATCTGCCCTCATCGCAGGTCACGCGCGATCGTCTGGCCGCCCTGTACGACCAGTACGAGCACGAGTTGCGCGGCGAATCGGCGGCCCCGGCGGCTGGACTGGTGGGGCTGGCCGCTCTGGCCGACACGGCTCCCACCCCGGCGCCACCCGCGGTGATGCACTGCCGCTGAAGGCCGCCCCCATGTCGGCCGTGCTGCCCCCCGGATTGCCGCCGCGCCCCGTGCGCACGTCCGATCGCGCCCCCGATCGCGATCCGGCCTGGATCGGCCGCGTGTTCTGGATCGGCGTGGCGCTGGTGCTGCTGTGGCCGCTGGGCGTGGCCACCGAGTTCAAGCCCTGGGTGCTGCTGGAGCGCGACAACCTCAAGGTGACGGCGCAGTTCCTGGGCAGTTTTTTGCCGCTGGCGCTGTCGGGCGAGTTCCTGCTGATGGTGGTCAAGGAAACCTGGCGCACCATCGCCACCGCCACCGCCGGCGTCACGCTGGCCTTGCTGATCGCGATTCCGCTCACGCTGCTGTCCACGCGGGTATTGTCGGTGTCGGCGCTCAGCGGCCGCATGGCGGCGCTGCCGTTTGTGGTCCGGCAGGCGGTGCGCTGGCTGTTGATAGTGCTGCGCTCCATCCCCGAACTGGTGTGGGCGCTGGTGTTCGTGCGGGTGGTGGGCCTGGGGCCGACCGCCGGCGTGCTGGCGATTGCGCTCACCTACGGCGGAATGCTGGGCAAGGTGTACGGCGAGATTCTGGAAAGCGGCGAAACCCACGCCACCCAGACCCTGCTGCGCAATGGCGGCGGGCGGCTGCAGGCCTTTTTGTACGGACTGCTGCCCACCAACGCGGCCGAGCTCACGTCCTACACCGTGTACCGCTGGGAATGCGCGATCCGCTCGTCGGTGGTGCTGGGCTTCGTGGGAGCGGGCGGCCTGGGCCAGCAGCTCGACAACTCGATGAAGATGTTCAACGGCGGCGAGGTGGCCACCATGCTGCTGGTGTTCGTGGCCCTGGTCGCGCTGGCCGACCGCGTGAGCGCCTGGCTGCGCCGGAGCCTGTCATGAGCGACCGCAAGCCTCACAAGCCAGCCACCCAGGCTGCCACCCCGGCCGCTACCTCCGCGGCCAACGCCCCCTACCGCCTGCCCGCGCGGCTGTTCGACGCGCGCTGCAAGGCCTGCTGGTTCACCACCGGCCTGCTGGTGCTGGTGGTGCTGAGCTTCTGGTCGCTCGATCTGCAATGGCGGCAGTTCTTCTCGGCCGAGGCGGCGAAAAGCATGGGCCGCTTCGTGGGCGAGTTCTTCCCGCCCGACCTGTCACCGGCCTTTACCGCCAAGCTGGTGGTGGCCACCTGGGAGACGCTGGCGATGTCGGTGCTGGGCACCGCACTGGCCGCTTTGCTGGGCCTGGCCCTGGCGCTGCCCGCCAGCCGCACCCACGACGGCGATCCGGCCCATGGCCGCGCGCCCACGCGGCTACTGCTCAATGCCTTGCGATCGGTGCCCGAGCTGGTGTGGGCCGCGCTGCTGCTGATCTCGGCTGGCCTCGGGCCGTTTGCCGGCACGCTGGCGCTGGCCCTGCACACCGCCGGCGTGCTGGGCCGCCTGTTTGCCGAAGCCATCGAAAACGTGCCCCCCGGCCCGGGCGCGGCGCTGCGCGCGCAGGGCGTGGGCAATGGCCGCGTGTTCCTGTACGCCACGCTGCCGCAGGTGCTGCCGCAACTGCTCAGCTACACGCTGTACCGCTGGGAAAACAACATCCGCGCCGCCGCAGTGCTGGGCGTGGTGGGCGCCGGTGGCCTGGGGCAGTTGCTGGCCTTCCACATGGGCCTGTTCCACATGAACAAGACCGCATCCATCCTGGGCGCGATGCTGCTGATGGTGGCGCTGGTGGACGTGCTGAGCCACGTGGCGCGTCACCGGCTGACGCGCTGAAGGCCGCGCTGCCCTCAGAGGATGTAGCGCGACAGGTCCTCGTTGCGGCTGAGCTCGCCCAGCCGCGCATCCACATAGCGCGCATCGATGGTGAGGCTTTGCCCGCCGTGGCGCGTGGCCTCAAAGCTCACCTCGTCCAGCAGCCGCTCCATCACCGTGGCCAGACGGCGTGCGCCGATGTTATCGGTGCGCTCGTTCACCTCGTGGGCCACCGTGGCCAGCCGCGTGATGCCATCGGGCGTGAAGTCCAGCGTCACGCCCTCGGTGGCCAGCAGCGCCTGGTACTGCCGCACCAGTGACGCGTCGGTCTGCATCAGGATGGCCTCGAAGTCCTGCACGCTCAGGGCCTGCAGTTCCACCCGGATCGGAAAGCGTCCCTGCAGCTCGGGGATCAGATCGCTGGGCTTGCTCAGGTGGAAGGCGCCGCTGGCAATGAACAGGATGTGATCGGTGCGGATCGGCCCGTACTTGGTGCTGACGGTGGTGCCCTCCACCAGCGGCAGCAGGTCGCGCTGCACGCCCTGGCGCGACACCTCGCCGCTGCCCTGGCCCTCGCTGCGGCTGGTTACCTTGTCGATCTCATCGATGAAGACGATACCGTTCTGCTCGGCGTTGTGCAGCGCCTGGGCGCGGATCTCGTCTTCGTTGACCAGCTTGGCGGCTTCCTCGTCGGCCAGCAGCTTCAGCGCCTCGGGGATGCGCAGCTTGCGCGTCTTACGCCGCCCGGCACCGATCTGCCCCAGCAGGCTCTTGAACTGCTCGGCCATCTCTTCCATGCCGGCGGGGGTCATGACCTGCATCGCAGGCACGGCATCGGCTACCTCGATCTCGACTTCCTTGTCGTCGAGCTGGCCCTCGCGCAGCTTCTTGCGGAACACCTGGCGCGCGGTGCCGTCGGGCTGCGCGTCCACGCCAACAGCGTGACGAGGCGGCGGGATCAGGATGTCGAGGATGCGGTCTTCGGCGGCGTCCTCGGCGCGGGTGCGGTGGCGCCGCATCTCGGCCTCGCGTGTCTGCTTGACCGCGATCTCGGCCAGGTCGCGCACGATCGAGTCCACGTCCTTGCCCACATAGCCCACCTCGGTGAACTTGGTGGCCTCCACCTTGATGAAGGGCGCGTCGGCCAGGCGGGCCAGGCGCCGCGCGATCTCGGTCTTGCCCACGCCGGTGGGGCCGATCATCAGGATGTTTTTGGGCGTGATCTCGGCACGCAGCGCGGCATCGACCTGCTGGCGGCGCCAGCGGTTGCGCAGCGTAATTGCCACCGCGCGCTTGGCCGGCTGCTGGCCCACGATGTGGCGGTCGAGTTCGGAGACGATCTCCTGCGGAGTCATGGAAGACATGTCGGGCTCAGTCCAGCACCTCGATGGTGTGGTGCAGGTTGGTGTAGATGCACAGCTCGCCGGCGATCTCGAGCGACTTCTTCACGATGTCGGGCGCGCCCAGTTCGGTGTGGTGCAGCAGCGCGCGCGCCGCGGCCTGCGCATAGGCGCCACCCGACCCGATCGCCACGATGCCGTGTTCGGGCTCGAGCACATCGCCGTTGCCGGTGATGATGAGGCTGGCCTCGCGGTCAGCCACCGCCAGCATCGCCTCCAGGCGGCGCAGCACGCGGTCGGTGCGCCAGTCGCGGGTGAGCTCGATGGCCGCGCGCACCAGATGCCCCTGGTGCTTCTCGAGCTTGGCCTCAAAGCGCTCGAACAGCGTGAATACATCGGCCGTGGCACCGGCAAAGCCGGCCAGCACGCGGTCGTGGTGCAGCTTGCGCACCTTGCGCGCACTGCCCTTGACGACGATGTGCCCCAGCGTCACCTGGCCGTCGCCGCCCAGCGCCACCTGCCAGCTGCCGTCGGGCCGCTGGCGCCGCACGCCCAGGATGGTCGTGCCATGAAACGAGTCAGCCCGCGCGGGGCCCTGTGTGTCTGCCATGGGAGCGAGGGATGCGAAGGAAAGGATCAGTCGGCGCGCAGCTCGACGGTGGTGCGATCGCTGATGCCCACCATCTGGAAGAACGCCGCCACCATGCGGTGCACATCGACCAGATGCACCTCGCGCTGCGCGAGCTTTTGCGCGATCACCCAGTTGAGCAGGCTGCCCACAGCCACGAAGTCGATGCGCTCCAGCTGCGCGCACGAGATGCGCACCTGGCGCACGCCCTGCGAGGCGCGGTCCAGCGCCTGCAGCACATGGCCCATGTCGCCGGCCAGGCTGCCGCTGAGCTGCAGCGCGCCGGCCGTGGCGGCTGGTGAGGCGGCGGAGCGCAGGTCGCGCCACGCCGGCGGGGTACCGCCCAACCGGGCCTGGAACTCGGCGGCCAGCGCCTCGAAGGCGGCCTGCTGCCCGGTGACGCGGTGCAGGTCGAGCAGCGCGCGCCATGCGCCTTCGTGCTGCGCGCACGGGGCGCCGGGGGCCATGCTGCGCTGCAGGCTGGCCTGCGCCTGTGCGGCGTCGCCGCCGGCAAACAGGATGGCCGCCGCCTCGATGCGCGACTGCTGCTCGGCCTCCAGCGGGCGGGCCACCGGCGCGTCGCCTGCCAGCGGCTGCATGCGGGTGCTGCCGCTGCGCAACTCGCCGGGCAGGCCCGCGGTGGTGGTGGGGTAGTCGGTGGGCACGAACACCGCGCGCGCGCCGCCAGACGGCTCGCCCGCAGGCCGCTTGACCGGGCGCAGCTGGTCGGCCATCTGCTCTTCGATCTCGCCGATTTTCAGCAGCGTTATCGCGCGGGCGTCGGGCGCCTCGGGCATGTGGGTGGGCAGCGCCAGCAGCGCGCTGTGCACCAGCGCGCCATGCTCCGAGCCCAGGCCGTTGGCGCCCGCTTCGTTGCGGCGCAGTTTGCGCAGGGCGTCGAACTCGCGCTTGCGGATCAGGTCGTTGCGCCGGCGGCGCTCGAGCATCTCCTTCATGGCCTCGCGCGACAGCGCGGTGTCGCCGCCCGCCGACGCACCGGCGGCTGGCCCCGAGCTCACCCGCACCAGCCGCGCCACGCGCGACAGCAGGCCTACAGGTTCGTCGTTGGCCATGGCGAAGGGGGTGCAGGGCGCGGACGTTGCGGGTGCGGTGGCGGGTGGCCTGTGAAGATGCTCGATGTGCAGTGGCTGCAGGCTTGGGGGCCGACCCGGTCAGTCGTTCGAATCAGTCGTACGAATCCATCGCTCGAATCAGTTGCCGAACATCTTCTGCTTGAGCTCGCGGCGCTGCTGGGCCTCCAGCGACAGCGTGGCCGTCGGGCGGGCCAGCAGTCGCGGCACGCCGATGGGCTCGCCGGTCTCGTCGCAGTAGCCGTAGTCGCCCGTGTCGATGCGCGCGATCGATTGCTCGATCTTCTTGAGCAGCTTGCGCTCGCGGTCGCGGGTGCGCAGTTCCAGCGCGTGCTCTTCTTCGATGGTGGCGCGGTCGGCCGGGTCGGGCACGATCACCGTGTCCTCGCGCAGGTGCTCGGTGGTCTCGCCGGCGTTGGCCAGGATGTCGCGCTTGAGCTGCAGCAGACGCAGGCGGAAGAACGCCATTTGCTTGTCGTTCATGTACTCGCCATCGGGCATGGCCAGCACTTCGGCATCCGAGAGTTGCTCGGCCGACTTGGTCTTCCAGTTGTTGGCGAGTTTGGGGTCGCGTTTGACGGCGGCGGGCGCCACGGGCGCCGGGGAAACAGGGGTCATGGAGGGCAGGTAACTGGCCTTGGCCGCCGTGGAGGCGACGGCCTGGGCCAGGGAGGGAACGGTGATCTGCGCCAGCCGAGCCGACGGCCGCGCCGCGCGCAGCACGCCACTGGTGTCGGCCGCAGGCGCAACGCCGGCCACCGTAGCGGGCGCGGCCTTGCCGGCAGGCGCAGCCACGGAGGCGGCAGGTTTGGAGGCAGCGGGTGTCGTTTGTGCTTTGGTGGGGGCTTTCGATGCCGGCTTGGTGGCAGGCGGGGTGTGCGCCGGAGCAGCCTTCGCGGTCGCCTTGGCGCTTGTGGGTGCGGCCTTGGTAACGGCTTTCGGGGCCGTTTTCGGAGGCGTTTTCGAAGTTGCTTTGGCGGTGGCTTTCGGCGCTGCTTTGGCAGGTGCCTTGGCTGTGCTCTTGGCCGCGCTCTTCGCTGGCGCTTTCACGGTGGGCTTTGTCGCCGGCTTGGTGGTCGCCTTGGTGGACGGCTTGGCGGCCGGCTTCTTGGCTGCCGCGGCCTTCACCGAAGCTTTGGCCGGTGCCTTGCCCGCAGGCTTGGCGCTGGTCTTGGCCACCGGCTTGGCCGATGACTTGGACGCCGGCTTGGCGGCAGGCTTGGACGCTGCCTTGGCGGCGGGTTTGACAGCCTGCTTGGCAGCCGGCTTGGTGGCCGGTTTCGTGACTGCCTTGCTGGCTGGCTTGGCAGCGGTTTTCTTGGCGGGTGCGGGCTTCGCGGCCGACTTCCGGGTTGCAGGGCTCTTCTTCACGTTGGACTTCACGGGCGGTCTCCTGCCGATCTCGTTCGGCCCGGACGGCTCCCCTGCGGCCGCCGACGGCTCGGGCAGGGACATCCGGCTGGGTTTGTGAGCGACTTTTATACCCCGTTTGTCCGCGCTGGCCGCCGGGCTTGCGGGTTTTCCTTCACGCTCGGTCGCACCAATCGCGCTGGCAGGCCAGCTCAGGAGTTGCAAAAAAGAGACAAACATGGGCGGCGAAGGGCCAAGGCCGGGTGGGGAAGCCTCAGCGCGGGATCAGATCTCGCACTGCTTCAGGCCCTGCAGCAGGATGTCGCGCGGCAGCTCGATGCCGATGAACACCATCTTGCTGGTGCGTGTCTCGCCGTCGGCCCAGGCGGGCCCCAAGTCGCTGCCCATCAGCTGATGCACGCCCTGGAAGATCACCTTGCGCTCGGTGCCGCGCATGTTCAGCACACCCTTGTAGCGCAGCATGCGCGGGCCGTACACGTTGACGATGGCGCCCAGAAAGTCCTCGAGCTTGGCCGGGTCGAGCTGGCGATCGGTCTTGAACACGAAGCTTTTGACGTCATCGTCGTGATGATGGTGGTGTCCGTGCGCGTGGTCATGACCGTGCTCATGCCCGTGCCCCTGCTGGTGCGACGGATGGTCGCAATGCTCGCCGTGCTCGTGGTCATGATGGTGGTGCGCGTGATCGTCCTCGTCCTTCAAAAAGTCCGGGTCGATCTCGAGCTTGGCGTTCAGGTTGAAGCCGCGCAGGTCGAACACGCCCTTGATCGCCACGTTGCCAAAGTGCACCTTTTCCTGCGGCGCGTGCGGGTTCATGTGCTTCAGGCGGTGCACCAGCGCGTCCACCGCGCCGTCGTCCACCAGGTCGGTCTTGCTGATGAACAGCCGGTCGGCAAAGCCCACCTGGCGGCGCGCTTCCTGCCGGTCATTCAGCTGCTGCGCGGCATGCTTGGCGTCCACCAGCGTCAGGATCGAATCGAGCAGGTAGGTCTCGGCGATCAGGTCATCCATGAAGAAGGTCTGCGCCACCGGACCGGGGTCGGCCAGGCCGGTGGTCTCGATCACCACGCGCTCAAAGTCGAGTTCGCCCTTGCGCTTTTTTTGCGCCAGGTCGGTCAGAGTGGAGCGCAGGTCTTCGCGGATGGTGCAGCAGATGCAGCCGTTGCTCATCTGGATGATCTGCTCTTCGGTGTCGTTCACCAGGATGTCGCTGTCGATGTTCTCGGCACCGAACTCGTTCTCGATGACGGCGATCTTCTGGCCGTGCGCTTCGGTCAGCACGCGCTTGAGCAGGGTGGTTTTGCCCGAGCCCAGAAAGCCGGTGAGGATGGTGGCGGGGATCAACGACATGAGGGAACTCCCAGGGGCAGCGCGGCCCCGTCATCGAACACCAAGCGGCGGTGTGGGCGGGGGTGGCTGCGCGCGAAAGGGGGAGTGTAGCGGCGAAATCAAGCCTTGCGCATGACCACCAGACCCTTGAGGTACTCGCCTTCAGGAAAGGCCAGTGTCATCGGGTGATCGGACGCTGCACCCAGGCGTTCGACGATGTAGCCGTCCACCCCGGCGTCGGCGCCGGCCGAGGCCACGATCTTGTGAAACAGGTCGGCGCTCACTCCGCCCGAACACGAGAAGCTGAACAGCACCCCGCCCGGCGGCAGCAGCTTGAGCGCCAGCCGGTTGATGTCCTTGTAGGCGCGCGCGGCGCGCTCGGCATGCGCCACCGTGGGCGCCAGCTTGGGCGGGTCGAGCACGATGGCGTCAAAGGTCTGGCCTTCGTCCAGCAGGCGGCGCAGCGTGGCGTTCACATCCGCATCCAGAAACTGCGCACCCGCGTCGCTCAGGCCGTTGAGCGCCAAGTGCGCGCGCGCCCGCTCCAGCGCCGGGCCGGACGAATCCACCGACACCACCTCGGCCGCACCGGCCGCGCGGGCTGCCACGCTGAAGCCGCCGGTGTAGCAATAGCAATTGAGCACCCGCTGCAGCTTCAGGCGCTGCACCGTCTGAAAGAACTTGTGGCGGTTGTCGCGCTGGTCGAGGTAGTAGCCGGTCTTGTGGCCGCTGGCCACGTCCAGCGTCAGGCGCCAGCCGTGCTCGCGCAGGGTGATCTGGGTGTCGCTTCCATCGCCTTCCCCGCGCAGCCAGCCGGTGGCAGGCGGCAGGCCTTCGAGTTGTCGCGCACTGGCGTCCGATCGTTCGTACAGCCGGCTCAGGCCCGTCTGCGCCAACAGCGCGTCGGCGATCACTGCCTTCCAGCGCTCGGCGCCGGCGCTGCCGAACTGCGCCACCAGCGTGTCGCCGTAGCGGTCGACCACCAAGCCGGGCAGGCCGTCGGCTTCGGCATGCACCAGGCGCAGCGCGTCGCTGTCGATGGCAAAGCGCGCGCGGGCCGCGATGGCGCGCTCGATGCGCCGCGCAAAAAAGGCGGCGTCGATGCGCTCGGCTTCGTCAAAGCTCCACACCCGCGCGCGGATGCGCGACTGCGGGCTGAATGCCGCCCAGCCCAGAAAGCGGCCATCGGCCGATTCCACGCGCACCGTCTCGCCGCTGTCACCGCCGCCCCGGGCGATGGCGCCATCGAACACCCAGGGGTGCTGGCGCAGCAGGGCGCGGTCCTTGCCGTCGCGCAGGCGGATGGTTTTCATGGGTTCTTCTTGGGTGGGCGCGCCCGGGGGTGCGCCGCATCGTAGGCCAGCGCCAGATGCTGGAAGTCCAGCCGGGTGTAGACCTGCGTGGTGGTGATGTTGGCGTGGCCCAGCAGTTCCTGCACCGCGCGCAGGTCGCCGCTGGACTGCAGCACATGGCTGGCGAACGAGTGGCGCAGCATGTGCGGATGCACCGGCGTGGCCAGGCCGCTTTGCAGGCTGCGCCGGCGCAGTCGCGCCCACACCGCCTGCGCACTCATGCGCGCACCGCGCGTGCCCACGAACAGCGCGGCTTCGTCCTGCGCTGCCGCCGGCAGGCCGCTGGCGCGCACCGTCAGCCAGGCCTGCAGCGCCTGCAGCGCCTTGCGGCCCACCGGCACGCTGCGCCGCTTGCTGCCCTTGCCCAGCACATGTGCCTCGCCGGCGTCCAGGTCGATCCATCCCCGTGCGCGGTCGCTGGCGCGCAGGTCCAGGCCGGTGAGCTCGCCCACGCGCAGGCCGCAGCCGTACAGCAGTTCGACGATGGCGGCATCGCGCGCCTCGCTCCAGGGGTCGGTGGTGTCGTCGTGGTGTTCGGCCAGCCGCACTGCGTCGTCCACCGACAGCGCCTTGGGCAAGGGCTTGGGCGATTTGGGGGCACGCACGTCCTGCACCGGGTTGCTGGGCACCAGGCCCTCGCGGCCCAGCCAGGCGTAAAAGCCGCGCCAGCCCGACAGGATCAGCGCGATGCCGCGGCCGCTGCGCCCCTTGCCGTGCATTTGCGCCACCCAGCGGCGGATGTGCGCGTTGTGCACCCGCAGCAGCTCCACGCCGGCTTCGCTGGCGAAGGCCTGCAGCTTGCGCAGGTCTTCGGCGTACAGCGCCACGGTGCGCTCGGCCAGGCGCTTTTCCACCCGCACATGCTCGAGGTAGCGCTCGGCCAGCGGGTCCATCGTGGGCCTGGGTCAGTCGGCGCGCAGGCGCGACAGCGCGGCGCTGGCCAGCTCGGCGATGCGCTCCAGAAAGTCGGTGCCCATGCCGCTGTGAAAGCGCTGCGAATCGGGCGAGGCCAGCACCAGCATGCCAAAGGCCGCGCCGGGGCTGTTGATCGCGCCGGCACGCAGCGGTAACAGCGCCACCGAGGCCGCCACCGACGAATCGGGCAGCCAGCGCACCGCCTCGAAGTCGTTGTTGATGCCGCAGTAGGGCGCCGACAGCGACGAAGCAAACGCCTTGGCGTCGTCGCTCGCGCCGCTGGCAAAGCCTTCGTCGGCATAGACCTCGTCCACGCCCCACACCCGGATGGCCACCTGCGGCACGATGAACTGGCGCGCCAGCTCGTCGGCCAGGCGCTGCGGCAGCTCGCGCGTTTCGCTCACGCGAAGCAGCGTCAGGATCCAGCGCTGCATGCGGTCGGCGATGACCATGTTGTCGTTGCCGTGGCGCACCATCTCCATGATGCGCTGCTCCAGCGCCTTGATTTTTTCGCGCAGCATCTCGGCCTGGCGCTCCTGCAGGCTCACGGCGCGGTTGCCATGCGGGCTGGTCAGTTGCACCGCCGCCAGCAGTTGTGCATGGCGCTCGAAGAAGTCGGGCGAATTGGCCAGAAAGTTAGCGATGTCCTGTTCGGTGATCGGGTTCATGTCAGCCTTGATGGGATCGTCGGTTTCAGAGCTCGGGCAAGTCGATCTCGCCGTGGAACACGGTGACGGCCGGGCCGGTCATGCGCACCGGCTGGCCGGGGCCTGCCCATTCGATGGTCAGCAGGCCGCCGCGGGTGTGCACGTCCACCCGCGCATCCAGCCAGCCCAAGCGGATGCCGGCCGCCACGGCGGCGCAGGCGCCGGTGCCGCAGGCCAGCGTTTCGCCCGCGCCGCGCTCGTACACGCGCAGCCGCACGGCGGTGCGCGACAGCACCTGCATGAAGCCCGCGTTCACGCGCTGCGCAAACGCCGGGTGCGATTCGATGCGCGGGCCCAGCGTGAGCACCGGCGCCTGGTCCACGTCGTCCACCCGCAGCACCGCATGCGGATTGCCCATGGACAGCACCGCCACATCGACCGCCGAGCCATCGGCCTGCTGCAGCCCGGCCAGCGGCCAGAGCTGCCAGCCGTTCACCGCGCGGGCCTGCGCAGCACCGGGATCGAAGGGCACGCGCGGCAGTTCGAACACCGGCGCGCCCATGTCCACCGTCACGCGGCCGTCGTCGCCCATGTGCAGCTCGAGCACGCGGTTGACGGTCTGTACCTTGACGGTGTGGCGATCGGTCAGGCCCTGCTCGCGGACAAAGCGCACGAAGCAGCGCGCGCCGTTGCCGCAGTGCTCCACCTCGCCGCCGTCGGCGTTGTGGATGACGTAGGCAAAGTCGATGCCTGGCGTGGGCGATGGCCGCACGCTCAGGATCTGGTCGGCCCCCACGCCAAAGTGCCGGTCGGCCAGAAAGCGGTATTGCGCGGTGCTCAGCTTCAGCAGGCCGCGCGTCTCGTCGAGCACGACAAAGTCGTTGCCCGCGCCCTGCATCTTGGTGAAGCGGATCCGCATGCGAGTGATTATCAGCCCCGGCAGCGGGGCTGCCTTCGTCCGGCCCGGCACCGGGCCTGCGGCTATCCTTTGCGGCTTGCACGTTGCACCGCAACGCCTGACCGCAACGCCTCACCCTACCGCACGACAGCCCGGAGACCCCATGCGCATTCCCGAGTGGACCCCCGAACGCAAGCCCCAGCCACACGATCTGGTGGACGCCATCCTGAAGCGCCGCGGCGGTCAGTTGATCAACCTCGACCGCGTGCTGCTGTGGAGCGAGCCGGTGGCGCGCGGCTGGAACCACTATCTGGGCAATGTGCGTGCCGGCCTGCCGACCAGCCGCAAGCTGCGCGAGCTGGGCATCTGCACCGTGGCGCTGCTGACCGGCGCCGAGTACGAATACCATCACCATGCGCCCGACTTCATCACCGCCGGCGGCACACAGGCCGAGCTGGATGCGCTGCAGCACTTCTGCCGTGACACCGCGGGCCCCACGCCGCCCGGGCTGGACGCCGACGGCGCGCTGATCGCCCGCTACGCCGCGCAGATGACGCAGCAGGTGCGGGTGGACGATGCGCTTTTTGCGCAACTGCAGCAGCGCTTTGACACCACCGAGATCGTCGAGATCACCACCGCCATTGCCACCTACAACATGGTGGCGCGGCTGCTGGTGGCGCTGGGCGTGACGCCCGAGGGGCATTGAGCATGGTGCGCGCATCCCAGCGGCTGCATGCGCAGCGCGATCCCGTGGCCACGCGGCCGGCGGCCACCGTGCTGCTGCTGCGCGACACCCCCGCCGGCTTCGAGGTGCTGATGACGCGGCGCTCGGCCACCGCCAGCTTTGCGCCGGGTGCCTATGTGTTCCCCGGGGGTGGCATCGATGCCGCCGACGCCGCGGCGCATGCGCGGGCCGCGCGCCGCGCCACGCAAAGCGATCTGCACCTGACGCAGGCGATTGCCGCCATCCGCGAGAGCTTCGAGGAGCTGGGCATCCTGCTGGCGCGCCATGCCGATGGCAGCGAGGCCACGCAGGCCGACATTGCTGCCATCGACCGCAAGGCGCCTTCCGTGGCGCAGTGCGCCGCGCGCGGCCTGACGCTCAGCGCCGACCGCGTCTACGTGCTGGCGCACTGGATCACCGACCGCGACCTGCCGCGCCGCTTTGACGTGCCCTTTCTGGTGGCGCGCATGCCCGAGGGCCAGACGCCCGATGCCGATGAGTCCGAGCAGTTCGAGCCGGTGTGGGTGCGGCCCGCCGATGCGCTGGAGCGGCATGCGCAGGGGCAGTTCTTCATGATCTTTCCGACCATCCGCACGCTGGAGCGCCTCAAGGGCTTTGGCTCGGTGGATGCGGTGCTGGCCGCCTGCGCGAGCGAGCAGCCCCTGTGGACCAGTTGTCCGCGCGCGGGCCTGTTGGCCGGCAAGGACGCGCGCTACATGGAGCACGAGCAGCCGTTCGGTGAGCTCGAGCTGGTGAGCCCCGACGGCCAGATCGTGCATCACCTCGACTGGCGCACCGACCAGGCCGTGCCGCTGCTGAAGAACGTGATGCGCATCACTGCGCCCAACCCCGGTGTGATGACCGGCCCGGGCACCAACAGCTATCTGGTGGGCGACCCGGACAGCGGCTACATCGCCATCGACCCGGGCCCGGCGGATGAAGAGCACCTGCGGCGCATCTGGCACAGCGCCGGCGGCAACATCCGCCAGATCGTCTGCACCCATTCGCACCCCGACCACTCGCCGGGCGCCAAGCCGCTGCAGGCGATGTGCCAGGTGCCGCCGCCCATCCTGGGCCTGGCCTCGCTCCCCACGGCGCGAGCGGCCAGTGCCTTCACACCCGACCGCGAACTGGCCGACGGCGAGCGGCTGGTGCTGAACGGCCGCAGTGGCACGCATACGCTGCGCGTGGTGCACACGCCGGGCCATGCGGCCAACCACCTGTGCCTGGTGCTGGAAGAGGATGGCCTGCTGTTCAGCGGCGACCACATCCTCAACGGCAGCACCACCATGATCGATCCGCCCGACGGCAACATGGGCGACTACATCGACTCGCTGGACAAGCTGACCGCCGCCTGCGAGGCCGGCGACATCGGCTTCATCCTGCCCGCGCACGGCTACGTGCTGGGCTTTGCCACGCAGGCGATTGCGCAACTCAAGGCCCACCGCCTCAAGCGCGAGGCCAAGGTGGTGGCCGCCATGCGCGCCAAACCCGAGGGCAGCCCCGAAGACTGGGTGCCGCTGGCCTACGACGACGTGCCGCCGCGCATGTGGCCGCTGGCGCAGCGCTCACTGATCGCGCATGTGCAGCGCATCGAGTCCTTGGGGCTGGCCAACCTGTAAGCCGCAGCGCTTCAGGTACAGCGGCCGAGGTCCAGCGCCTGAGGTACAGCGCCCGAGGTGGCCGGGCCGCGGTGGCCGGGCCGCGGTGGGGGCTGACCCGCCAGCCCTGACGCTGCAAATGGCTTTGTGAGTGACTGCTCGCTGTCATCTAAAGCACGTTCTCCTCTGGCCTTGACCTTGCCCGATCGGCGCTTGCGCCGGCGGGAACTTGTGCTTTGGCACTCGCTCAAAGAGAGTGCTAACATTTGAACATCAAGGAGGTCAGGCTATGTCCATGGTCACTGCAGTCCCTGTCCATGCGGTCGCGGTTGCCAGCCCGTGGGCGGTGGTTCCGCCGCTGGGCAATCTCGACGCGTACATCACGGCCGTCAACCGGCTGCCCCTGCTGACGCCCGAGGAAGAGCAAAGCTACGCCCGCCAGCTCAAGGACCACAACGACCTCGACGCCGCTGGCAAACTGGTGATGTCGCACCTGCGCCTGGTGGTGTCGGTGTCGCGCAAGTACCTGGGCTACGGCCTGCCCCACGGCGACCTGATCCAAGAGGGCAACATCGGCCTGATGAAGGCGGTGCGCCGCTTCGACCCCGATCAGGGCGTGCGTCTGGTCAGCTACGCGCTGCACTGGATCAAGGCCGAGATCCACGAATACATCCTGAAGAACTGGCGCATGGTCAAGGTGGCCACCACCAAGGCGCAGCGCAAGCTGTTCTTCAACCTGCGCTCGATGAAGCAGGGCTTCAAGGACGACGCCGATGCCGACACGCACCGCGACACGCTGACCGATGCGCAGATCGACGTGATGGCGCGCGAGCTCAACGTCAAGCGCGAGGAAGTCATCGAGATGGAAACGCGCATGTCCGGTGGCGACGTGGCGCTGGAT
>JBJTCL010000064.1:0-36033 GCA_046091865.1 Burkholderiaceae bacterium
GTCAAGGGCACGGGCGAACTGGCCATCGACGCCATCGTGCGCGAACGCGAGGCGGGCGGCCCGTTCCGCAGCCTGTTCGACTTTGTGCGCCGCGCCGAGCCGCCCCCGCCCACCGAGGCCGACATTGCGCTGGAAAGCGCGCGCAAGCAAGAGCAGGAGCGAAAGGCCCGCGAGGAAGCGCAGCGCAAGGCCGAACTGAAGAAAGCCGAGCAGAAGAAAGCGGACGACAAGAAGGCTGCCGAGCGCAAGGAACAGGAGCGCCGCGAGCAGGAGCGCAAGCTGGCCGATGACAAGAAGCGCAAGGACGATGAACGCAAGGTGGCGGAGCGCAAGCGCGAAGCGGATGCACAGAAGCAACGCGAGGCATTGCGGGACGAGCAACTGCGCCGCATGCAGGGCCTGGCTGGCGCCACCGGGGGCGAGCAGTCCACTGGCAGCGCACAGCGCTCAGCAGGTCCCTCGGCCAGCTACGCCGGGCGCATCGTCGCGCGTGTGAAGCCCAACATCGTCTTCACCGACACGGTGAGCGGCAACCCCGAGGCCGAGGTGGAGGTGCGCGCCGCACCCGACGGCACCATCGTGGGCAAGCGCGTCGTCAAGAGCAGCGGCGTCAAGGCCTGGGACGAGGCGGTGCTGCGCGCGCTGGACCGCACCGAGGTACTGCCGCGCGATGTGGATGGCCGCATCCCGTCCACCATGATCCTGGTGTTCCGGCCGCGCGACTGAACCCCGAGCCTGAGCGAGGCCTACTCGTACACCACCTGCGCCTGGCCGCGGTCGGCCTGCGCGATCCAGCTGGCCAGCGCCGCATCGCTGGGATAAAAGCGCGCCGCCTCGCCCAGCTGCAGCTCGGCCACCGCTTCGTCGCGCAGCAGCGCCAGCCGCACCGGCAGGCCACGCACCAGTTCGCCTTGCTCTGACATCTCGCGCCGCGGTGGAAAGTCGCGCAGCACCGCGCGGATGTCGGGTGCCTTGCCATTGACCGCCACACGCAGGTATTTGCCAAAGCGGCAGCGCGCGGTGGGCAGGTCCCACACCTGGTTCACGCTCAGGCGAAAGCCGCCGCTGAAGCGGTCGGGCTGCAGCTTGCCCATCACCACGATCAGCTCATCGTCCTTGAGCAAGGCGCGGTGCGCGTTGATGACGCCCTCGTCTGCAGTGGCTTCAATGCTGCCGGACTTGTCGTCAAGCTTGAAGATCGCCAGCTTGCCGCGCTGGCCGTTGATCACGCGGAAGTCGCTGACGATGCCGGCCAGCAACTGCGGCTCGCGCGTGTCGATCAGGTCGCCGATGCAGCGCTTGACGAAGCGCCGCTCCTCCAGCGCCACCTCATCGAACAGATGGCCCGACAGGTAAAAACCGATGGCCGTCTTCTCGTGGGTCAGGCGCTCCGTCACGCCCCAGGGCAGCTCCTTCACCAGGTCGGGCTCTTGCGTGCTCGACGCCGGCGAGTCGTCCATGTCGAACAAACCGCCCTGGTTGACATTGGCCTCCACCGTGGCCGCAAACTCAAAAGCGCGGTCGATGGACGCCGCCAGCGACGCACAATGCACATTCAGGCTGTCAAACGCACCGGCCTTGATCAGTGCCTCCACCGTACGCTTGTTGATGCGGGTGCGGTCGACGCGGCGCACAAAGTCGAACAGGCTGCGGAACGGGCCGCCCGCCTCGCGTTCGCGCACGATGGCGTCGATGGCCAGTTCGCCCGTGCCCTTGACCGCGCCCAGCCCGTAGCGGATCACCGTGTCGGACACCGGCTCAAAACGGTAATGGCCGCGGTTGATGTCGGGCGCCTCGAAGTGCATGCCGAAATGCTTGACCGCGTCCTCGAACAACACCTTGAGCTTGTCGGTGTCGTCCATCTCCACCGTCATGTTGGCGCAGTAGAACTCGGCGGTGTAGTGCACCTTGAGCCAGGCGGTGTGATACGCCAGCAGCGAGTACGCGGCCGCATGCGACTTGTTGAAGCCGTAGCCCGCAAACTTTTCCATCAGGTCGAAGATCTCGTCGGCCTTGGCCTCGCCGATGCCGTTGCCGGCCGCTCCCTGGCGGAAGATCTCGCGGTGCTTGGCCATCTCTTCGGGCTTCTTCTTGCCCATGGCGCGGCGCAGCAGGTCGGCACCGCCCAGGCTGTAGCCGCCCAGCACCTGCGCGGTCTGCATCACCTGTTCCTGGTAGACCATGATCCCGTAGGTTTCGGACAGCACCTTCTCCACCATCGGGTGCGGGTACTCCACCGGCTCGCGCCCGTGCTTGCGCGCAATGAAGCTCGGGATCAGGTCCATCGGGCCGGGGCGGTACAGCGCGTTCAGTGCGATCAGGTCTTCCAGCCGCGTGGGGCGCGCGTCGCGCAGCATGCCCTGCATGCCGCGGCTTTCAAACTGGAACACCGCCTCGGTCTTGCCGTCAGAGAACAGCTTGTAGGTGCGCGCATCATCCAGCGCGATGGTCTCGAAGCTGAACTGCTGCTGCCCCGGGTGCCGCGCACGGATCATCTCGCGCGCCATCTCGAGGATGGTGAGCGTGGCCAGACCCAGAAAGTCGAACTTGACCAAGCCGATCGCCTCCACATCGTCCTTGTCGTACTGGCTGACGGCCGAGTTGCTGCCCGGCTGCTGGTACAGCGGCGTGAAGTCGGTCAGCTTGCCCGGCGCGATCAGCACACCACCGGCGTGCATGCCCACGTTGCGCGTCATGCCCTCGAGCTTTTGCGCCAGGCCCAGCAGGGTGCGCACCTCGTCTTCCTTCTCCAGCCGCTCGGCCAGGATCGGCTCGACCTTGAGCGCGCCTTCGATGGTGATGTGCTGGCCGGGCTTGTTGGGCACCAGCTTGGACAGGCCGTCGCAAAAGGTGTAGCTCATGTCGAGCACACGGCCCACGTCGCGGATGGCAGCGCGCGCGGCCATGGTGCCGAAGGTGGCGATCTGGCTGACCGCGTCCTTGCCGTACTTTGACTTGACGTACTCGATCACCCGGTCGCGGTTGGCCTGGCAGAAGTCGATGTCGAAGTCGGGCATGGACACCCGCTCGGGGTTCAGGAAGCGCTCAAACAGCAGGTTGTATTGCAGCGGGTCGAGATCGGTGATCTTGAGCGCGTACGCCACCAGCGATCCCGCGCCCGAGCCGCGGCCCGGCCCCACCGGGCAGCCATTGGCCTTGGCCCAGTTGATGAAATCACCCACGATGAGGAAGTAGCCCGGAAAGCCCATCTTGAGGATGGTGTCGATCTCGAACTCCAGCCGCTGCACATAGCGCGGCGTTTGTCGCTCGCGCTCGGTGGCATCGGGGTAGAGCTGCGCCAGGCGTTCCTGCAGGCCCTCGTGCGAGGCATGCCGAAAGTAGGCATCGATCGGCATGCGCTGACCATCGACCTCGGGCGTGGGAAAGTCGGGCAGGCGCGGCTTGCCCAGCTCCAGCGTCAGGCTGCAGCGCTGAGCGATGGCCAGCGTGTTGGCCACGGCCGAGGGCAGGTCGGCAAACAGCGCGGCCATCTGACCGGCGCTCTTGAAGTACTGCTCGCGGGTGAAGCGGCGCACACGGCGCGGGCTGGCCAGGATCTCACCTTCGGCGATGCACACGCGCGCCTCGTGCGCCTCGTGGTCGTCCTCGCGGGTGAACTGCACCGGGTGCGTGGCCACCACCGGCAGCTTCAGGCGTGCGGCCAGCTGCACCGCGGCCGCCACATGGGCCTCGTCGTCGTTGCGGCCTGCACGCTGCAGTTCCAGATAAAAGCGGTGCGGAAACGCCGCCGCCAGCGTGAGCGCCGCGTCGGCCGCATGCGCCTCATCGCCCTGCACCAGCGCCTGCCCCACCGCGCCTGCCTGCGCGCCCGACAAGGCGATCAGGCCATGGCCCAGTTCGCGCATCCATTCGAGCCGCAGCACACCCTGCGCCTTGACGACATTGAGCGTCCACGCACGCGCCAGCAGTTCGCACAGGTTCAGGTAGCCCGCGCGGCCCTGCACCAGCAGCAACAGGCGCGACAGCTGATCGGGCTCCTTGCCCAGACCCTGCACCAGCACCTCGCAGCCGATCAGCGGCTTGATGCCCTTGCCGCAGGCTTCCCTGTAGAACTTGATCGCACCGAACAGGTTGTTGAAGTCGGTGATGGCCAGCGCCGGCTGCCGGTCGGCCGCCGCCACCGCCACGGTGTCGTCGATGCGGTTGGTGCCGTCGACGATGGAGAACTCGGTGTGCAGGCGCAGGTGGACAAACATGCAGCCATTGTAGAAACGCCCGCCGGCCGGCGCGTCCGTGGTCACCCTTGCTTTCGGCTTCTTACAATCTGCCTGTGACCAGCGCTCGTGGCGACGTTCTCAACATCTCGGCCTACCTGTTCGTGCCGCTGCCCGATGCGGCCGCACAGCGCGAGCGGCTGCTGGCGGCGGCCAGCGCGCGCCGCCTCAAGGGCACCGTCCTGCTGGCCGAAGAAGGCATCAACCTGTTCCTGGCGGGGGCGGCCGACGCAGTGCGCGGCTTTGTGGCCGAACTGAAGCATGACGCGCGCTTTGCGCCGCTGCATCCAAAGGAAAGCTGGTCCGCTAGCCAGCCGTTTCGCAAGCTGCTGGTGAAGGTCAAGCGCGAGATCATCCGCATGAACCATCCCGCCATCCGGCCGGCGCAGGGCCGCGCGCCGGCGGTGGATGCACGCACACTGCGGCGCTGGCTCGACCAGGGGCACGACGATGCGGGCCAGCCGGTGGTGACCCTGGACACGCGCAACGCCTTCGAAGTGGACC
Source organism: Burkholderiaceae bacterium (assembly GCA_046091865.1). Classification (GTDB taxonomy): domain Bacteria; phylum Pseudomonadota; class Gammaproteobacteria; order Burkholderiales; family Burkholderiaceae_C; genus JBDLRH01. The sequence continues at coordinate 4,740 of JBJTCL010000064.1, forward strand.
ACGGCACGTTCGAAGGCGCGATCGACTGGCGAATCCAGAAGTTCAGCGAGTTTCCGCAGGCGGTGCAGGCCCACCGTGCCGACCTGGAAGGCAAGACGGTCGTGAGCTTTTGCACCGGCGGCATCCGCTGCGAGAAGGCAGCCATCTACCTGCGCGAAATCGGCATCGAGCAGGTGTGGCAGCTCGACGGCGGCATCCTCAAGTACTTCGAGGAAGCCGGTGGCGCGCACTTTCGCGGCCACTGCTTTGTGTTTGATGAACGCGAGGCGCTGGACGCGGGCCTCGCGCCGGTTCGGTAGACCTGCGCAGGTTCAGCCGCGCAGGCTCAGCCTCACGATCTCAGTTGTACGGGCTCAGCCGTACCAGCTCAACCGTATACGCGCTTGGCGGTGTCGGCCACGCGCTGGCCGAACAAGCGCGCGGTGTCCAGGTCGCCCTGCAGCATCTCGGCGGCGCTGGCGTCTGACGGCGTGGTGGCCATGGCGCCAGCCGACGAACCCACGTAGTTGATGTCGTTGCGGGTGGCCGCCTTGCTGTTGCTGGGCATCATGCCGGTGCCCACCCACAGGCCGCCGTGCTGCATGGCAAGGGTGAACAGGTAGTGCAGCGTGGACAGCTTGTCGCCGTTCATGGTGGCGCTGTTGGTGAAGCCGGCAAACAGCTTGTCCTTCCACTTCTGGCCGAACCAGGGCTTGGACGAGGCATCGGCGAACTTCTTGAACTGCCAGCTGACGCTGCCCATGTAGGTGGGCGTGCCCATGATGATGGCGTGGGCGGCGTCCAGCGCCTCCCAGCCGCCCGCCGGCAGGTTGCCATCGGCATCGATGGCGATCAACTGCGCGCCCGCGCCTTCGGCAACGGCTTGTGCCATGCGCTGGGTGTGGCCGTAGCCAGAGTGGTAGACGACAACGGTGTTGGCCATGAGGAGATGTCCTTCGCTTAGGTTGGTGAATGAATGGATGGATGAATGAGTTGGGGGGGCTGCAGCGGCCGGGTCGGGCCGCAGGCTCAGGGCGCGAGGTCGAACACCAGCACCTCGGCGTCGCGGCCGTCGTGCAGTTCCAGGGTGGACTCGTCGGCCAGCATGGCGGCGTCGCCGGTCTTCAGCACCTGGCCGTTGACCTGCAGTTCGCCGCGGATCAGGTGCACATAGGCCAGCCGCGCCGGATCAAGCACCAGCGCGGCGCGCTCGGCGCCATCCAACAGGCCGGCGTACAGCGAGGCATCGGCATGAAGGCGCACCGAGCCCTGCGCCGCATCGGGCGACGCCACCAGGCGCAGCGCACCGCGCTTTTCGGGGGTGGCAAAGGTTTTTTGCTCGTAGCTGGGCTCGATGCCCGTCACGTTGGGTTCGATCCAGATCTGCAAAAAGTGCGTGACCTGGTTGGCCGCGTGATTGAACTCGCTGTGCATCACGCCACGGCCGGCGCTCATGCGCTGCACGTCGCCAGGCGGAATGCCCTTGACGTTGCCCATGCTGTCCTTATGCGCCAGGTTGCCCTGCAGCACGTAGCTGATGATCTCCATGTCGCGGTGGCCGTGCGTGCCGAAGCCGGTGCCCGGCGCGATGCGGTCCTCGTTGATCACGCGCAAGTTGCCGAAACCCATGAACTTCGGGTCGTAGTAGCCGGCGAACGAAAAGCTGTGAAAGGAGCGCAGCCAGCCGTGGTCGGCGTAACCGCGGTCTTCGGACTTGCGAATCGAGATCATGAAACCGGCCTCCGTGTGCAACAAGCAGGCTGCACTGTAGGTGCCGCGCATGCGGTTGGCCGCAATGCGGCTTGATGGCATCATTCAAAAAAATCAAACCTTAAGCCGCGTTTGCCGCGTTTTCGCTGCCATGCCCTACCGCCCCCCCGCCTCCAGCTGGCCGACGGCGCGCAACGTGCTCACGCCCGAGGCGCTGGCCATGCTGCAGGCCGCCGCGCGCCTGGGCTCGTTTGCCGCTGCCGCGCGCGAGCTGGGCCTGGTGCCCAGCGCCCTCACCTACCGCGTGCGGCAGATCGAAGAGGCGCTGGACGTGTTGCTGTTCGACCGCAGCTCGCGCCAGGCGCGGCTGACCGAGGCCGGCGCCGAGCTGCTGCGCCAGGGCGAGCGGCTGCTGCAGGAAATCGACGCCATGGCCAATCGCGTCAAGCGCGTGGCCACCGGCTGGGAACCCCAGCTCACCCTTGCGCTGGACAGCCTGATCGACCGCAGCACGGTGATGGAACTGGTCGAGGCCTTCTACGAACAATCACCCCCCACCCGGCTGCGGCTGCGCGACGAGGCCCTCAGCGGCACGCTGGATGCGCTGGTGTCGGGCCGGGCCGATCTGTCGATCGGCGTGATCCTTGATACGGGCAGCCATGCCGGGATCGCTGCGCGACCCTTGGGCCAGGTGGGCTTTGTGTTTGCGGTGGCGCCGCACCATCCGCTGGCCAGTGCAGCCGAGCCGATCCGCGACGAGGTGGTGCAGCAGCACCGCGCGGTGGCCGTGGCCGACAGTATTGCGCAGGGCGCATCGCTCACTCTGGGCCTGCTGGGTGGGCAGGATGTGCTGACGGTGGCCACCATGCAGGACAAGCTGGCGGTGCAGCTGCGCGGGCTGGGCGCCGGCTTTTTGCCCGAGCCCTTGGCGCGGCCCCATGTGCAGGCCGGGCGCCTGGTGGCCAAGCGTGTGGCACGCGCCGATCGCATCGCACGGCCCAGCTATGCATGGCGCACCGGCACGCCACCGGGGCGCGCACTGGCGTGGTGGCTGCAGCAGCTCGACAGCCCCGCCACCCGCGCGGCGCTGCTGGACCGCCATGGCCTGGCACGGCGTGTAGAGTCAGGGCCGAAGGTATCGCCAAACACCGCGCGAAACACCTCCCGAGACACTCTGCGAGACATTCCACCCGCACGCAAACAGCGCCAGCGCTGAGCCCACACCCTCATCACCGCACACCTCATGCCACGTACACCCGTCCGCCCTGCCAGCTCTGCAAGCTCTGCACGCTCCGCGCGATCCACGTCGGCCACACCGGCTGCAGCACCCGCGCCAAGCCGCACCCGCCATGTGGCGGTGATCGGCGCGGGCATGGCCGGCATCGCCTGCGCACGCACCCTGCGCCAGGCCGGGCTGCGGGTGACCGTGTTCGAGAAGAGCCGCGGCTTTGCCGGGCGCATGGCTACACGCAACACCGTGTTTGGCAGCTTCGACCCTGGCGTGCAGTACTTCACCGTGCGCGACACACGCTTTCAGCAGGCCTTGGCCACGACGCCCGAGGTGGTTCGCCCCTGGAGCGCCAACGCGGTACGGGTGCTGGATGAGCATGGCCGCGTGATCGAGGCCGCCCTGCCCTCGCGCGAGTCGCATTGGGTGGCGGTGCCGGGCATGAATGCGCTGGTGCGCGCGTGGGCCCAGCCGCTGCAGGCCGATGGCTGCGTGCATCTGCAGACACGCGTGGCACGCATCGAGCGCGACGACACCGCGCGCCGCACCCAGGGCGCATCGGCGCGCTGGCAACTGCGCTGCGTCGACGCCAATGAACAGGAGCAGGTGCATCGCGGTTTTGATGCGGTGCTGCTGGCCGTGCCCAGCGTGCAGGCGCGCGAACTGCTGTTGCAGTCGGGCGTGGGCGCTGCCATGCTGGAGGCCACCGCGCCGGTAAGCGTGGCGCCCTGCTGGACGCTGATGCTGGCCTTTCCGCAGGCGCAGCAGCCCGCCGGCCTGGGGCCGCAATGGAATGCTGCGCTCAGCACGCATCACCGCATCGCATGGCTGGCACGCGAGTCGTCCAAGCCGCAGCGCGATCCGATCGAGCGCTGGACGGTGCAGGCCGCCGCTGGCTGGTCGCGCGAGCATCTGGAAGACGATGCCGAGCGGGTGCAGGCCAAGCTGCTGAAGGCCTTTGGCGAAGTCACCGGCATCCATGCCGAGCCGCAACATGCGCAGGTGCACCGCTGGCGCTACGCCAAGACCGAAACCGCGCTGGGCCGCAGCCACCTGTGGAGCGCGCGTGAAGGACTGGGCCTGTGCGGCGACTGGTGCCTGGGCCATCGGGTTGAGCACGCCTTCGTCTCGGGGCTGGAGCTCGCGCTGTCGGTCTGCGGCCGGGCTCAGTGACCTACCTCGGCCGGTTTGCACCGTCGCCCACCGGCGCGCTGCACGCCGGATCGCTGGTGGCGGCGCTGGCCAGCTGGCTGGACGCGCGCGCGCACGGCGGCCAGTGGCGGGTGCGCATCGAGGATGTGGACACGCCGCGCTGCATCACGGGCGCCGATCAGCTGATCCTGCAACAACTGAGCGCCTGCGGCCTGCAGCCGGATGGCGAGGTGCTGTGGCAGTCGCGACGCGGCGCGCTGTATCAAGCGGCGCTGCAGGGCCTGATCAGCCGCGGCCTGGCCTACCCCTGTGTCTGCTCGCGCAAGGACATTGCCGACGCCTGGGCGGCGCAGGGCCAGGCGCGCGCGCGGCACGGCGAGCTGGTTTACCCCGGCACCTGCCGCGACGGCATGGCGCCCGCGCACAGCCAACGGCCGGTGGCGTGGCGGCTTCGCTTGCCAGCACCCTGCACCATCGCCTGGACCGACCGGCGACTGGGCGCGCAGCAGCAGGATGTGGCGGCCGAGGTGGGCGACTTCGTGCTCCGCCGCGCCGACGGCCTGTGGGCCTATCAGCTGGCGGTGGTGGTGGACGATGCCGCGCAGGGCATCACCCACGTGGTGCGCGGCGAAGACCTGGCCGACAACACCGCGCGCCAGATCGCGCTGCAACGCGCCCTGGGCCTGCCCACGCCGCAGTACCTGCACACGCCGCTGGTGCTGGGGCCCAACGGCGAAAAGCTGTCCAAGCAAAACGGTGCGGCACCGCTGGCCCTGCACGACGACGCCGCGGTGATGCGCGCGCTGAACGACGCCGCTGCGGTGCTGGGCCTGCCGCAGCACGGCGGCCCGCGCGGCGACGCTTTGGGTGCATGGGTGGCTGCGTGGATGGATGCTTGGGCGGCTGCGTAGTAAGCGGCATGAAGGGCGCCGGGCCACTCCTACAATCCCGCGCGTGACTGCCGACCCCACCTCTGATGTTCCGTCTGCCCCGTCCGCGCCCGACGGCGTGACGCACCCGCGCGCCATCCGCAGCTTCGTGCTGCGTGCCGGCCGCACCACCACCGGACAACAACGCGCGCTCGACACGCTGGGACCGCGCTTCATCGTGCCCTTTGCCGACGCGCCGCTCGACCTGCGCGCCACCTTCGGCCGCGACGCGCCCACGGTGATGGAGATCGGCTTTGGCATGGGCGACGCCACCGCGCACATCGCATCGGTGCTGCCCGACATCGACTTTCTGTGCTGCGAGGTGCACGAGCCCGGCGTGGGCGCCCTGCTCAAGCAGGTGGGCGAGCGTGCGCTGGGCAACATCCGCATCGTGCAGCACGACGCGGTGCAGGTGCTGGAACGCATGATCGCGCCCGCGTCACTGGCGGGCGTGCATGTGTTCTTCCCGGACCCGTGGCACAAGAAGCGCCACCACAAGCGCCGGCTGATCCAGCCGCCCTTCGTGGCGCTTTTGACATCGCGCATCGCGCCGGGCGGCTACCTGCACTGCGCCACCGACTGGGAACCCTATGCCCAGCAGATGCTGCAGGTGCTGTCGGCCGAGCCCGTACTGGCCAACACCGCCGACGGCTTTGCGCCGCGTCCCGACTACCGACCGCCCACCAAGTTCGAAAAGCGCGGCCTGCGCCTGGGCCACGGCGTGTGGGATCTCGTGTTCCGCAAGGCCTGACCCGCCGCACGCCCGGCCGCCAGAACGCTCACAGCGTCCGGCGCAGCGCCTCGAAAAACAAATCCGACTGCAGTCGCTCGCCCTGCACCTGCTGCGCCACGTGCGATGCCAGCGCAGCGTCCACCGGCACCAGCGGCCTGCCGCTGCCGGCCGCCAGCACCTGCACCATGGCGGCACGCTCCAGGTAGTACAGGTCGTCGTAGGCGTGGCTCATCTGCGGGCCACACACCACCACGCCGTGGTTGCCCAGAAAGGCAATGTCGCACCGGCCCATGGAGCGCGCAATGCGTTCGCCTTCGCTCGCATCCAGCGCCAGGCCGTTGTAGTGCGCATCGATGGCCACGCGGCCATGAAAGCGCATCGCGTTCTGCGACAGCGTGGTGTCCAGTCCGCGCACGTCGGTGAGCGTGAGCGCCGTGGCGTAGGGCATGTGGGTGTGCAGCACGCAGGCCTGGCCGCAGATGCGGTGGATGGCGGCGTGGATGAACATGGCGGTGGGCTCCACCTCGTGACGGCCCGCCAGCTTGTTGCCCTGCGTGTCCACCATCACGATGTCGTCGGCGCGCACCTCGCTCCACAGCAGGCCGCGCGGGTTCAGCAAAAAGCGCCCCGACGCATCGGGCAGCTCGACGCTGAAATGGTTGCACACGCCCTCGGACAGGCCGTGGCGGGACGCGGCGCGCAGTGCCAGCGCCAGGTCGGCGCGCAGTTGCAGCACCTCGGGGGAATCAAAGGCCAGTGCGGTCATGAACAGCTTGCTCCACCAATCAATGCGTTGAAAAGGCCGTAAGTCATCAGACGTCGATCGCGCTGGCCGATCCGGCCTGCTTGCGCAGCTCGAACTTCTGGATCTTGCCAGTGCTGGTTTTGGGCAACTCACCAAACACCACCGCGCGCGGCACCTTGAAGCCAGCCAGGTGCTTCTTGCAGTGCGCCACGATGTCTTCGGGCGTGACCGTGGCACCGGCCTTGAGCTCGACGAACGCGCAAGGCGTTTCGCCCCATTTGGGGTCGGGCTTGGCCACCACGGCGGCGGCCAGCACCGCGGGGTGGCGGTACAGCACGTCTTCCACCTCGATGGACGAGATGTTCTCGCCACCCGAGATGATGATGTCCTTGCTGCGGTCCTTGATCTTGATGTAGCCGTCGGGGTACTGCACCGCCAGATCGCCGCTGTGAAACCAGCCGCCGGCAAAGGCCTCTTGCGTGGCCTTGGGGTTCTTCAGGTAGCCCTTCATCGCGATGTTGCCGCGGAACATGATCTCGCCCATGGTTTCGCCGTCGCGCGGCACCGGCTGCATGGTCTCGGGGTTCAGCACCTCGGCGCTGCGCTGCAGGTGGTAGCGCACGCCTTGCCGGGCGTTCAGGCGCGCGCGCTCGCCGATGTCCAGCGCGTCCCACACGGCGTGTTTGGCGCAGGCGGTGGCAGGGCCGTACACCTCGGTCAGGCCGTACACATGGGTGAGATCGAAGCCCATGTTCTCCATGCCTTCGATCATCGCGGCCGGCGGTGCGGCACCGGCCACCATGCCCTTGATGCCGCGCGCAATGCCCTGCTTCATGCTGTCGGGCGCGTTCACCAGCAGTCCGTGCACGATGGGCGCGCCGCAGTAGTGCGTCACACCATGCTCGCGCATCGCATCAAAAATGGCCTGCGCCTCCACCCGGCGCAGGCACACGTTCACGCCCGCGCGCGCTGCCACCGTCCACGGAAAGCACCAGCCGTTGCAGTGGAACATCGGCAGCGTCCACAGGTACACCGCATGCTTGGGCATGTCCCATTCGAGGATGTTCGAAATCGCGTTGGTGGCCGCACCCCGGTGGTGGTACACCACGCCCTTGGGGTTGCCGGTGGTGCCGCTGGTGTAGTTGAGCGCGATCGCGTCCCACTCGTCGGCGGGCAGTTCCCAGGCAAAGTTCGCGTCGCCGCCGGCCACGAAGGCGTCGTAGCTCACGCTGCCGATGCGCTGCACCGGCCCGGTGCACAGCGCGTCCTCCACGTCGATCACCAGCAGCGGCGTGGGGTTCTGGCGCAGGCCGATGGCCTTGTGCATCGCGGCCGCAAATTCCGGGTCCACGATGACCGCTTTGGCCTCGCCATGGTCCAGCATGAAGGCGATCGCCTCGGCGTCCAGCCGGGTGTTGAGCGTGTTGAGCACCGCGCCCGCCATCGGAATGCCAAAGTGCGCCTCGACCATCGGCGGCGTGTTGGGCAGCATCACCGCCACAGTGTCGTTCTTGCCGATGCCGTGCTGGCGCAGCGCGCTGGCCAGTTGCCGGCAGCGCGCGTATACCTCGGCCCAGTTCCGGCGCAGGCTGCCGTGCACCACAGCCAGCTGCTGTGGGTACACCTCGGCCGTGCGCTCAATGAAGGACAGCGGCGAGATGGGCGCAAAGTTGGCCGGCGTGCGCGGCAGGTCGCGGTCGTAGATGCTGGTCATGCGGGTCTCCGGAATCGTTGAATTCATGGCGCGTCTGCCAACCCGGTGCGGCAGCCCAAACGCGGCACCCGCAAGGGTAGCGGCAAAATAGGCGCAACCGCCCCTCCATCGATGGCCATCCCCCAGCACTTCCTGCAAGAGCTCATTGCCCGCGCCGACATCGTCGAGGTGGTGGGCCGCCATGTGCAGCTCAAAAAAGGCGGCGCCAATTTCATGGGGCTGTGCCCCTTCCATGGCGAAAAGTCGCCCAGCTTCAGCGTCAGCCCCACCAAGCAGTTCTTCCACTGCTTTGGCTGCGGCAAGCACGGCAACGCCATCGGTTTCCTGATGGAGCACACCGGCATGGGCTTCGTCGAGGCGGTGCACGATCTGGCGCAACAGTACGGCATGCAGGTGCCCGAGGACGAAGCCAGCCCCGAGGACCGTGCGCGCGCCGCCGCCCAGCGCGAGAAGCAGGCCACCCTGAGCGACGTGCTCGAAAGAGCCGGCGAGGCTTACCGCAAGCACCTCAAGGCCTCGCCCCGCGCGGTGGATTACCTGAAGGGCCGCGGCCTGAGCGGCGAGATCGCGCGGCACTTTGGCCTGGGCTACGCGCCCGAGGGCTGGCGCAGCCTGGCCAGCGTGTTCGCCAACTACGACGACCTGCTGCTGGCCGAAAGCGGCCTGGTGATCGTGAGCGACGAAGACGGCGGCGAAGCCAAGCGCTACGACCGCTTTCGCGACCGCATCATGTTCCCCATCCGCAACGTCAAGGGCGAGTGCATCGGCTTTGGCGGCCGGGTGATCGGCGAGGGCACACCCAAGTACCTGAACTCGCCCGAGACGCCGGTGTTCAGCAAGGGCCGCGAGCTGTACGGCCTGTTCGAGGCGCGCAATGCGCTGCGCGATGCCGGCTACGTGCTGGTGACCGAGGGCTACATGGATGTGGTGGCGCTGGCGCAGCTGGGCTTTCCGAACGCGGTGGCCACGCTTGGCACCGCCTGCACCACCGACCATGTGCACAAGCTGTTCCGCTTCACCGATGCGGTGGTGTTCAGCATTGACGGTGATGCGGCCGGCCGGCGCGCGGCGCGCAAGGCGCTCGACGGGGCCCTGCCCTACGCCACCGACACCCGCTCGGTGAAGTTCCTGTTCCTGCCGCCCGAGCACGATCCCGATAGCTTCATCCGCGAGCATGGCGCCGACGCGTTTGCGCACCGGGTGACGCAGGCCACGCCGCTGTCGCGCTTTCTGATCGACTCGGCACGCGAGGGCTGCGACCTGTCCACGGCCGAGGGCCGAGCGCACCTGGCCTCCAATGCGCGCCCCTTGTGGAGCGGGCTGCCCGACGGTGCGCTCAAGCGGCAGCTGCTGGGCGAACTGGCCGACCTGGTGCAACTGGGTACGCACGAATTGGCGCAGCTGTGGGAAACGGCCGCAGGCCCGCGCACGGGTGCCAGCGCGCGCCATGCGGCGGGCGGCATGGCGGGTTCAACGGCTGCTGCCGGCGCATCCGGCTGGGGCGATGCACAGCGCGCCCGCGCCCGCAACGACGGCAGCCGCTACGGTGCCGGCGGCGGGGGCGCGTTCGGCGCCTCGCCATCGTCGGCACCGCTGCGTGGCCGTGCGCGCCCGGCCAGCCGTGCCGACCACGCCGCGCGGCTGCTGCTGTGCGATCACGCCGCACTGGAGCGCCTGGGCAGCGAAGACCAGGTGATGCTGGCCGCTCTGCCCGCCCCGCATGGCTCGCTGCTGAGCTGGCTGGAAGGCCAACTGCACGAGCATGGACCACTGCCCTGGGCGGCCCTGCGCGAGGGCTTGCGCGAGCACGAATGCGAGTCCCTGGCGCTGCGGGTGATGCAGGGCTTTGAAGGCCCGGTGCCGGGCGAGCCGGCGCCAGGGGACGCCGATGGCGAGCTCGAGGGCCTGCTCAACCTGATGCGGCTGGACTGGCTCAAGCAGCAGGAAAACGAGGCCCTGGCGGCCAACGACCTGGCGCGCTACCGCGAGGTGCACGAACGCCGCAAGGCCTTGAGCAACCGCACCGCGAGCGGGGACACGCCGGGGTACCCCCCGTTGGTATAATCCAAGTTGCTTTTCGGCAAGCGCGACAGCAGCACCTCCGAACCGGCCCACCGTGACGCAAGCGCACACCGGGTCACCTCCCGCAAGGACTGCACACCAAATGTTCGCCCACCCAGCTTGCCCTGGTGCTCCAACCGCCTGATCGGGCTGTTGCGGCCCACCACCCGCGCCGGGGTTGCGGCGATCCGTTGTGTCCCCATCTTTTGAGCTCGTCTCCCGAGGTGGTGCCATGCCTGCTGCGAAACCGAAAAAGCCCCTGCCGAAAGCCAAACCGCTGGCCGCCAAGAAGCCCGCCAAGCCTGCCAAACCCTCGCCCGCCAAGGCCGGGGCCAAACCCGCTGCCACCAAGTCTGCTGCCTCTACCGTTCTGAAGACCTCCAAAGTGCCCGATAAGAAACCCGTTGCCAAGACGTCGGCCAAGTCGCTGACCGCCGCTCCCGCCAAAACCGCAGCCAAAACCACTGCGAAATCCGTGGCCAAAGCGCCCGCCAAAGCCGTCACCAAGGCCGCTGCGCCCCCAGCCAAGGCGACCAAGCCAGCCAAGGCCGCCAGCGAGGAGCCGAAGAAAAAGCTACCGGCTGCCGCCGCAGCCACCACCGATGAGGCCAAGAAGAAACCCGGCCGCCCGGCCAAGGCCGCTGCGGCCGAATCCGACGCGCCACCCAAGGTGGCGGGTAATCGCGGCCGCAAGCCCGGCAAGGCCGCCGCCAAGGAAGGCGATGAGGACGACACCGACCTGAGCGACATCGAGGCCGAGTTCGCCGAGGAGCCGGCGGCCGCCGAGACGACCGGAGCGACCGAAAAGGCCAAGCCGCTGCGCATGAAGATCAGCAAGGCGAAGGAACGCGCCTTGATGAAGGAATTCGGCCTGGACGAAACCGTCCTGTCCGAAGAAGACCTGGCCAAGCGCCGCCAGCGCCTGAAGACCCTGATCAAGCTGGGCAAGACGCGCGGCTACCTGACGCACGGTGAAATCTCCGACCACCTGCCCGACAAGCTGGTGGACGCCGAGACGCTGGAGGTCGTGATCTCCATGCTCAACGACATGGGCGTGGCGGTGTACGAACAGACGCCCGACGCCGAGACGCTGCTGCTCAACAACACCGGCCCCACCGCCGCCAGCGAAGAAGAAGCCGAAGAGGAAGCCGAAGCCGCCCTGTCCACCGTGGACAGCGAATTCGGCCGTACCACCGACCCGGTGCGCATGTACATGCGCGAGATGGGCACGGTGGAGCTGCTCACGCGCGAGGGCGAGATCGAGATCGCCAAGCGCATCGAGGGCGGCCTGATGGACATGATGGAGGCCATCAGCGCATCACCCGCCACCATCGCCGAGATCCTGCGCATGGCCGCCGAGATCCGCGAGGGCAAGGTGGTGATCTCCAGCGTGGTCGACGGCTTCTCCAACCCCAACGAAGCCGACGACTTCGTGGCCGAGGAAGACTTCGACGAATACGACGAAGCCGATGACGACGACGGCAACGGCGGTTCGAAAGCGCTGACCAAGAAGCTGGAAGAACTGAAAACCCAGGCGCTCGAGCGCTTTGAGCGCATCGCTGGCCTGTTCGAGAAGGTGCACAAGGTCTACGACAAGGAAGGCTACGGCACCCCGGCGTACCGCAAGGCGCAGGCGGCGCTCAGCGAAGAGCTGATGACGATCCGCTTCACCGCCAAGACCATCGAGAAGCTGTGCGACATGCTGCGCGCGCAGGTGGACGATGTGCGCAAGAAGGAACGCGAGCTGCGCCGCATCATCGTGGACAAGTGCGGCATGCCGCAGGACGTGTTCATCAAGGAGTTCCCGCCCAACCTGCTCAACCCCAAGTGGGTGGAAAAGCAGGCCAGCGCCGGCAAGCCGTGGTCCAACGTGCTGTCGCGCAATATTCCGGCGGTGCAGGAACTGCAGCAAAAGCTGGTCGACCTGCAGTCGCGCGTGGTGGTGCCGCTGTCCGAGCTCAAGGAAATCAACCAGCGCATGAACAACGGCGAGGCCGCGTCGCGCGAGGCCAAGAAAGAGATGATCGAGGCCAACCTGCGCCTGGTGATCTCGATCGCCAAGAAGTACACCAACCGCGGCCTGCAGTTTCTCGACCTGATCCAGGAAGGCAACATCGGCCTGATGAAGGCGGTGGACAAGTTCGAATACCGCCGCGGCTACAAGTTCTCGACCTACGCCACCTGGTGGATCCGCCAGGCGATCACCCGCTCGATCGCCGATCAGGCGCGCACCATCCGCATCCCGGTGCACATGATCGAGACCATCAACAAGATGAACCGCATCAGCCGCCAGCACCTGCAGGAGTTCGGCTTCGAGCCCGATGCCGGCATCCTGGCGGCCAAGATGGACATGCCCGAGGACAAGATCCGCAAGATCATGAAGATCGCCAAGGAGCCGATCTCCATGGAGACGCCGATCGGCGACGACGACGATTCGCACCTGGGCGATTTCATCGAGGACACCACCAATACCGCGCCGATCGAGGCGGCCATGCAGGCCGGCCTGCGCGACGTGGTGAAGGACATCCTCGACAGCCTGACCCCGCGCGAAGCCAAGGTGCTGCGCATGCGCTTTGGCATCGAGATGTCCACCGACCACACGCTGGAAGAAGTGGGCAAGCAGTTCGACGTGACGCGCGAGCGCATCCGCCAGATCGAGGCCAAGGCGCTGCGCAAGCTCAAGCACCCGAGCCGCAGCGACAAGCTGCGCAGCTTCATCGAGGGCGGCACCTGATCGACGCGGTGTCGGGGCCCGGGGCATGAGCGGCGCGCTGGCGGCCAACCGCCGCGGCATCGTCGCCATGTCTCTGGGCATGGTGAGCTTCGTGGCCAACGATGCGCTGATCAAGCTGGTCAGCGCGTCGCTGCCCTCGGGGCAGCTCATCTTCATCCGCGGGCTGTTTGCGATCGCGCTGCTGCTGGCGCTGTGCACCGCCATGGGCGTGTGGCGCAGCGGCAATGGCTGGCGGGCGCTGGGCCAGCGGGCGGTGCTGGTGCGCGCGGGCTTCGACGCGCTGGCCACCATCGCCTACCTCACCTCGCTGTTCCACCTGCCGCTGGGCAACGCCACCGCGATCAACATGGCCACGCCGCTGGTGATCACCCTGATGGCGGTGCTGTGGCTGGGCGAACGCGTGGGCCCGGCGCGCTGGGTGGCCATCGGTGCCGGCTTCGTGGGCGTGCTGATGATCGTGCAGCCCAGTGCCGAGGGCTTCAACGCCTACGCCTGGCTGTGCCTGGCCGGCACGCTGCTGCACGCCGCCCGCGACCTGGTGACGCGGCGCATCGCCAGCAGCACGCCGTCGCTGCTGATCACGCTCTCTACCGCGCTGGCCGTCACCCTGCTGGCCGCGGCCATCAGCATGGCGCAGGGCTGGGTGGCGGTAGGCTTCACGCAGCTCGCCCTGCTGGCGGTGGCCAGCGTGTTCCTCAGCACCGGCTACTACCTGCTGATCGTGGCCATGCGCGCCGGCGAAATCAGCGTGATCGCGCCGTTTCGCTACGTCGGCCTGCTGTTTGCGCTGGTGCTGGGCTGGCTGGTGTGGCGCGAGCTGCCCAATGCGCTGGCCTGGGCGGGCATCGCCTTGCTGGTGGGCGCCGGCCTGTACGTGCTGCACGAGCAGCGCGCCGGTGCTGGCTGAGAAGCACGGGAGACGCACGGGAGAAGCACGGCGCCTGCAAACCGCCGCGGCCGATGCCAGAATCTGCCGCATGCTGTGGCCCTGCCTGTTTCGCCGATGGCCTGCCCTGCGCAGCGCGATGATGGCGCTGCCAATGGTCTGCGCGTGGCTGGCCACCCCGGCCGTTGCGCAAGACGCCGTGGTGCGCGCCGGCTTTGCGCTGATGAACGATGCGCAACTGGGCAACTGCGCAGGCTGCCATCGCTGGCCGGCGCCGGCTGGCCAGGCCGCGCTGGAGGGAGCGTCCAGCAGCTTTGGGCCGGATCTGGCGGGCGTTGGCCGGCGCTACGGCGCCGAACAGCTGCGCCAATGGGTGACCGACGCGCGCGTGCTGCGGCCCGACACCCTGATGCCGCCCTTTGGCACGGTGCAGGGCCTGAATCGGCCGCAACCGGCGCGCCCCGCGCTGAATGCCGAACAGATTGCGCAGGTGGTGGCGGCCCTGCAGTCGCTGCGCTGAGCTGGCCATGACACAGCCTCTGTTGCCCCTGCCCACACCGGACGCTGCCGCCACCGACCGGCGCGCGGCCTGCATCGCCTTGTCGACGGCCTTGGCCACGGCGCTTGCCACCGCCCTGCCCTGGGCCAGCGCCCACGCGGCGGGCAGCGAGCTGTCGCGCCGGTTGCAGCGGCGACGCGAATCGGGCGAGGGCATCCGCATCGAACTGCCCGAGCTGGCCGATTCCGGTCATTCGGTGCCGTGGATGGTGGACGTGCAGGCGCCTGCCGGGCGCCGCATCCGCCAGATCGAACTGCTGCTGCCCGACAACCCGCAGCCCGAAGTGCTGACGCTGCGCCTGCCCCACGCGCCCGAGCGCCAGCGTGTTGCCACGCGTGTGCGGCTGGCGGCCAGCCAGTCGGCGTGGGTAGTCGTCACCCTGGACGACGGCAGCCAGCGGCTGGCCTCGGCGCCCACCATCGTCACCGCCTCGGCCTGCCTGGACGACAGCTGATGACCACCCCCGACGAACGCCCTGCCCGCCTGAGTTTTGTGGGTGCCGTGCGCGCCAACGAGCCGCTGGAGGTGCGCTGGATCCTGGCGCATCCGATGGAGTCCGGCACCCGCGTGGACAACGGCGGGCGGCGCATCGCGCGGCATCTGGTGCAGCGCGTGCTGTTGCGGCTCGACGAGCAATTGCTGTTCGAAGTGGAGCCCGGTCCGGGCATGGCGGCCAACCCCTACCTGGCGTTGTGGATCACCGTGCCGGCCCAGGGCGGCGTGGTGACGGTGGAGTGGCGCGACGACCAGGGCCACGGCGGGCGCATCGCGCAGCGCCTGGTGCTGCAGGGCTGATGCGGGCGCTGCGTCGCCTAGTGCGCGGGCTGGTGCTGCCGGTCACCGCGCGGGTGGTGACTGTGCTGCTGCTCACTGCGTGGGTGGCCTGTGCTTCGGCCATCGCCGGCGATGCATCCCCCGCAGCGCCCGACCGCCGCAGCGGCAACGCCTTCCTGCCCGAGGAGTTGCGTGCGCTGCAGGCCGACCCCACCCGCAATCCGCTGGAGCTGTGGATCGAGCGCGGCCGCCAGTCGTGGCACAGCGTCGACGCATCGGCCAGCCAGACACGCAGTTGCCAGTCGTGCCACGGTGCGGCAGATGCTGTCACCGCATCCAGCACCGCCCCCGCGGTGCGCAGCGCAGCGGCGCACTTTCCGCGGCTGTCGGCCGACGGCAGCCGCCTGCTCAACCTTGAAGACCAGATCCGTGCTTGCCGTGTGCGCAGCGGCCTGCCAGACCGGCCCGCCGAATCCGATGAGGTGCTGGCGCTCAGCGCCTGGCTGCACCATCTGGCCCGCGGCGAGCCGATCGCGGTGTCAGCGCCCCCGGATGCAGCGCTGCGGACGCAGTGGCAGGCGCACCTGGAGCGCGGCACGCGCGCGTGGACGCAGCGCATCGGCCGCTACAACCTCGCCTGCGTGCATTGCCACGACCAGAACGTGGGCCGCAGCTTTCGGGCCGACGTCACCAGCCCCGCGCACCCTACCGGCTTTCCGGTGTACCGCCTGAGCTGGGCCCGCCCCGGCAGCATCGACCGCCGGCTGCGCGCCTGCTTCTCGGGCGTGCAGGCCGAGATGCCGGCGCCCGGCGAGCCGCTGCTGCGCGAGCTCGAGCTCTACCTCAAGGTGCGCGCCACCGGTTTGCCGCTGGACGGGCCGTCGCTGCGGCGCTGAGCGCACGCCACTTCAAAACGCCTTAAAGCACTTCAGAACGCCTCGGTATCGACCTCGCGCGTGGCCTGCGCGTCGTAGCGCGCGCCCTGCACCGTGTTCTGGTTGATCAGCGCATCGAGCTGCGCCAGCGTGAGCGCATCGAGCCGGATTGCCGCGGCCGCGAAGTTCTCGCGCATGTGCTGCTCGTTCGTGGTGCCCGGTATGGGCACGAGGTGCGGCGCGCGGTGCAGCAGCCAGGCGATGGCCAGCTGGGCCGGTGTGCAGCCGACATCGCGCGCAATCGCGGCGTAGTCGCGAAACAGTTGCAGGTTGGCCTCGTAATGCCCGGGCTGAAAGCGCGCCATGCCGCGCCGCATGTCCTTGGCGTCCAGCGCGTTCAGGTCGATCTCGCAGCACAGAAAGGCGCGCGCCACCGGGCTGAAGGCGACAAAGGCCACACCCAGCTCGCGGCAGGCGTCCAGCACGGCGATCTCGGGGTTGCGCGTCCACAGCGAATACTCGGACTGCATCGCTGCAATCGGATGCACCGCATGGGCGCGGCGCAGCGTCTGTGCGCCCGCCTCGCTCAGGCCGATGCTGCGCACATGGCCCTTGCGCACCATGTCGGACAGCGCGCCCACGCTGTCTTCGATCGGCACCTGCTTGTCCCAGCGGTGCAGGTAGTACAGGTCGATGACGTCGGTGCCCAGGCGCTTCAGGCTCGCTTCGCAATGACGGCGGATGGTCTCGGGCCGGCCGTCCAGGATGCGCTGCGGCTTGCCGTCCACCGGCTCGATGGCCAGCACGCATTTGCTGGCCAGCACGAAGCGCTGCCGGTGCTTGCCCAGCACCCGGGCCAGGCGCTCCTCGTTCTTGCCGCCGCCGTACAGCGTGGCGGTGTCAAAGAAGTCATAGCCCGCGTCCAGCGCGCCCAGCAGCACGCGCTCGCCCTGCGCCTCGCTCACCGAGGGGCCATAGCCGTGGTCGAGGTTCATGCAGCCCAGGCCCACGGGCTGCACGCTGAAGGGGCCAATGCGGCGCTGTGTCATCACTGCGCTGCTCACAGCAGTTGCTGCTCAAGCTGGTGCAGCACCTGGTAGCAGGGCAGCACCTGGGCCACGCTGGCATTGGGCTCGCGGCCTTCGCGGACGGCGGCAAAGAACTCGCGGTCCTGCAGTTCGATGCCGTTCATCGACACATCCACCTTGGACACGTCGATCTTCTCGTCCTTGCCGTTGAACAGGTCGTCGTAGCGCGCGATGTAGGTGGCGCTGTCGCCGATGTAGCTGAAGAAGGTACCCAGCGGGCCATCGTTGTTGAACGACAGCGACAGCGTGCAGATCGCGCCGTTGGCGGCCTTGAGCTGGATGCTCATGTCCATCGCAATGCCCAGCGCGGGGTGGATGGGCCCCTGTACCGCGTTGGCCTTGATGATCGGGCTCCTGGCCTGGTAGGCAAACAGGTCCACCGTGTGGGCGGCGTGGTGCCACAGCAGGTGATCCGTCCAGCTGCGCGGCTGGCCCAGCGCGTTCATGTTGGTGCGGCGGAAGAAGTAGGTCTGCACATCCATCTGCTGGATGTTGAACTGGCCTGCATCGATGCGCTGGCGCACGTACTGGTGGCTGGGGTTGAAGCGCCGGGTGTGGCCGCACATGGCCACCTTGCCAGTCTGCTTTTGCAGCGCCACCACGCGCTCACCGTCTTTCAGCACATCGCACAGCGGAATCTCCACCTGCACATGCTTGCCCGCCTCCAGGCAGGCGATCGACTGGGACGCGTGCATCTGCGTGGGCGTGCACAGAATCACCGCATCCAGTTCCTTGATGTTGAGCGAATCGGCCAGCTCGGTGGTCACGTGGGGGATGCCGTACTTGTCGGCCACCTCCTGCGTCTTGGCCAGCTCGCGGCCGATGACCGAGATCACCTTCACGTCCGGAATGTTCTTGATGCCGTCGAGGTGCTTGATGCCAAAGGCACCGGCGCCGGCGAGCGCAACGTTGATGGTCATGGGGTTCTTTCAGTTCTCAAGAATCAGGTGGCCCACCGCCGTGTTGGATGCAGGCACATGGTAGAAGCGATGGCGCACTACCGGCTTGCGGCCAGGGTGCCCTGCGTTCATATCAGCGACGTCGGCCATCGCGCCACGGGCGATCAGCCACATCACCAGCTCGATGCCTTCGCTGCCGGCCTCACGCACGTACTCGACGTGTGGCACCTCCGACAGGCTGCGCGGGTCGTCGATCAGACGGTCGAGGAAGCGGTTGTCCCAGGGCGAATTGATCAGCCCGGCGCGCGCGCCCTGCAGCTGGTGGCTCATGCCGCCCGTGCCCCAGATCTGCACATTCAGGTCCTGGTCAAAGCTCTCCACGGCGCGGCGGATGGCCTGCCCGAGCTGAAAGCAGCGACGCCCGCTGGGCACCGGGTACTGCACCACGTTCACCGCGAACGGAATCACCTTGAACGGCCAGGCACCGGTCTGCGGGTTCTGCTCGCCGCACATCAGTGACAGCGGCACCGTCAGGCCGTGGTCCACGTCCATCTTGTTGACGATGGTCAGGTCAAAGTCCTGCTGGATGACCGACTGCGCGATGTGCGAGGCCAGCTCCGGGTGGCCCACCACCTTGGGCACCGGTCGCGGGCCCCAGCCTTCATCGGCGGGCTGGTACTCCGCCGCGGTGCCGATGGCAAAGGTGGGAATCATCTCGAGGCTGAAGGCGGTGGCGTGGTCGTTGTAGACCAGAAAGACGACATCCGGTTGGTGGTCCTTCATCCACTGGCGCGAGAACTGGTAGCCATTGAAGACCTTTTGCCAGTACGGCTCGGCGGTCTTGCCGAGGTCCATGGCCGCGCCGATGGCGGGCACATGCGAGGTGTAAACAGAAGCGGTGATGCGTGCCATGGGAATGTCCTGACGGGTGTGGCGGCCTGAGTGTGAATGCGCGGCGGCGCTCAAAGCAGGCCGTAGCGGCCCGTGCCCTGGGGCTGCCGGTGCGGCTGGGCGTCGCCGTCTTCACCCAGGTGACGGTTGCCTTCGGCGCTGCGCCCCCCGGCAATCATCATGTCGCGGTATTCCTCTTCGGTGCGGCCGGTCATCGAGCCCGCCATTTGCTGGAAGCTCTTGCCGTGGGTGGCGCCCAGCTTGGCCAGAAAGTAGATGTTGCCGCCCAGCGCAATGCAGCGGTTGAGATCGGCTGCCAGCACCGCCTGCTTTTGCTCTTCGCTCATCGGCCACTCGTCGAGGTAAGCGCGCTGGTCGACCTTGAAGCGCTCACGGTTGGCCGCCTGCATCAGGCTCATGCAGAACTGATTGAGCCAATAGCCCTTGCGGCTTTGCTCGGCATCAAAGATGGTGGTGCCAGGGACGTCGAGATACGGTTTGTCGAGAGCCATGGGTCAGCCTTTGCATTCCTCGGGCCAGTACAGGCGCATGGGGTTGTCGACCAGCAGCTTGTTTTGCAGCTCGGCCGTCGGGGCGATGTGCGGGATGAAATCGACAAGCAGGCCGTCGTCGGGCATGTGGTCCTTCAGGTTGGGGTGCGGCCAGTCGGTGCCCCACAGCACACGGTCGGGGAACTCGTGCACCACGCGGCGGGCGAACGGCACCACATCGCGGTAGGCGGCCTGTTCGCCGTTCAGTGCTCTTGGGCCTGTGAGGCTGAGGCGCTCGGGGCAGCTCACCTTGCTCCACACGTTGCCATGCTCGCGCATGAACTTCAGGAACAGGCTGAACTCGGGCCCGTCAATGGGTTTGCCCACATCGGGCCGGCCCATGTGGTCCACCACCACCGTGGTGGGCAAGGCGGTGAAGAACTCCCACAGCTCGGGCAGGTCGACCGCCTCGAAGTAGATCACCACATGCCAGCCCAGCGACTTGATGCGACCAGCAATCTCCATCAGTTCGTCCTTGGGCGTGAAGTCCACCAGCCGCTTGACGAAGTTGAAGCGCACGCCGCGCACGCCAGCGGCATGCAACTGCTGAAGCTCGTTGTCGGTGATGCTGCGCTTGACGGTGGCCACACCGCGCGCCTTGCCGCCGCTGGAGATGCAGGCATCGACCAGTGCACGGTTGTCGGCGCCGTGGCAGGTGGCCTGCACGATCACGTTGCGCGTAAAGCCCAGGTGGTCGCGCAAGGCGAACAGCTGATGCTTGGACGCATCGCAGGGCGTGTACTTGCGCTCGGGCGCATAGGGAAATTCGGCGCCTGGGCCGAACACATGGCAGTGCGCGTCCACCGCGCCTGCGGGCAGCACGAATTGGGGCTTGCTGAGGCCGCTGTACCAGTCAAGCCAGCCAGGTGTCTTTTCGAAGGTGCTGGTGGTGGGGTGGCTCATGGAAAGGGTTGTCAGGTCAATCGGGTTGGATGTTGGCTTCGCGCACCAGCCGCTCGTAGCGGGCAAGCTCGCTGCGGATCAGTTGCCCAAATTGCGCGCTGCTGCCGGGCAGCACCTCCCCACCGGCGTTGGCCAGCCGGTCGCGCACTTCCTGGGTCTGCAAGGCCTTCTGCACCTCGCCATGCAGGCGGGCCACCACCGACTGCGGTGTACCCGCCGGCGCGATGAAGCCGTACCAGACTGAGGCCTCGAAGCCCGCATAGCCGGATTCGGCGATGGTCGGCACCTCGGGGAAGATGGGCGACCGGTTCGGGCTAAGCACCGCCAGCACCCGCAGCTTGCCAGACCGCACATGCGGCAACACTTCCAGCGCGTTCACCGCCACCAGCGGCAACTGACCGCCGATCACATCGGTGATGGCCTGGCTGCCGCCACGGTAGGGCACATGCTGCAGGTCGATGCCCGCCGCCCGCGTGAAGAACTCCAGCGCCATGTGCGGCGTGGTGCCATTGCCCGGCGAGCCGTAGGCAATGCCGTTGGGTCGGCCCTTGGCGGCCTGGATCAACTGGCCGACCGACGCGTAGGGTGACGCCGCGTTGGCCGCGATCACCACCGGCACGCGGCCCACCAGCGAGACGGGCATCACGTCCTTCCCGGGATCGAAGGGTGCGGGCTTGTACAGCGCCGGGTTGGCCGCGATCGAATTGGCCGTCAGCATCAGCGTGTGGCCGTCTGGCGCCGATTCGATCAGCGCCTTCATTGCGACTTTGGTGCCGACGCCAGGGCGGTTCTCCACCACCATGGGCTGGCCCAGCCTGCCCGCCATGGCCTGCGTTAGCGTGTGCGCCACCAGGTCCACCGCGCCACCGGGCGTGAAGCCGACGATGACTTTGATCGGACGGGAGGGATAGGCCTGCGCCAGCGCTGAGGCACTGCCCAGCAGGCCTGGCACGCCCAGGGCGGCAGCCGTGCCGAACAAGCCCACCTGGCCCAAGTGACCCAAAGTTTGACGACGCGTGATGCGTGTCGGCTGCGCAAGCTTCTCGGTCAAGGATCGGTGTTTCATGGACAGTGCTGCCGGATGAAATTCAAATAAACGTGCGCGGTTCTCAGTCGCGTGCAGTGCCGCGCAGGCCCGATCGCTCGACGATCGCACGCAGGCGACCGTCGGCGCTCACGCGCGTGGCGAAGTCGGCCAGCCAGGGCCGTGCCGCATCGCGTCCCTTGGGCACTGCGATGGCCATGTGTTCCAGGCCCCAGCGCCCGTCGAGTACGCGGGCGCCAGGGACTGCGTCCGCCAATTCGTGCAAGATGCCCTTGTTGGTGGCAAAGGCGTCAATGCGGCCCTCGCTCAGCAGGCGGCGTGCCACATCCAGCGACGCCGCGGGTACCAGGGTGGCATGACGGAACTGCCGGCCCAGCACGCCTTGGGAGCTGCTGCCCTCGCTCACGCCCATGCGCACGCCGGGCTGGTCGATGGCGTCGATGCTGCCGATGCGCGAGCCCTTCGGCACCAGGTAGCCCAATTCCAGACGCACCAGCGGCGCGGTGAAGTCGACTTCGCGCGCCCGCGCCTCGGTCGCGTTGGTGAAGGTGACATCCACCTGCCCGGCCTTCAGCGCCTCCAGCACCTGCGCAATGCGCGCATGCTCGACCACCTGCACCGGCACACCGAGCTCACGCGCGAGCACTTGGCCCAGGTCGTGCGCGATGCCGGCGGGCTGCCCGCCCTGCATCACCAGCGAGGTGGGGCTGCCACGGTAAACACCGACACGCAGGGCCCCGGCGGGCGCAAGCGCGGAACGCACAGGTACCGGCGCGATGCTTGCCACCACGCTGGACGGCGCCGCCGCAGAACCCGCGGGGGCCTGCGACACGTAACCGGACAGCAAGACCAACGTGCTGCACGCCAGCAGCAGTGAGAGCGCTGATACCCGGGCGTTAAGAAGCGAACGCCAGTTCATGCTGCTTTCCGTTGCCGCTGCGGTCAATCGATGTAGCGCAGCCCGGCCTTGGCCAGCGGCTCGCGCATGCTGTACATGTCCAGGCCCAGCACGCCGGCGGCCAGCTTCTCGCGCTTGGCGCCTTCATTGGCCTCGCGCTCGCGCGCTGCCTGCAGGGTCTTGCTGACCATGGCCTTGGGCACCACCACCACGCCGTCGTCATCGGCCACGATGGCGTCACCGGGGTTCACGCTCATGCCGGCGCACACCACCGGGATGTTCACCGAGCCCAGCGTCGCCTTGATGGTGCCCTTGCTGCTGATGGCGCGGCTCCACACCGGGAAACCCATCTCGGTCAGCGTCTTCACGTCGCGCACGCCAGCGTCGATCACCAGGCCCCGCGCGCCGCGCGCCATGAAGGACGTGGCCAGCAAATCACCAAAGTAGCCGTCGGTGCATTCGGCGGTGATGGCCGCCACCACGATGTCACCCGGCTGAATCTGCTCGGCCACCACATGCATCATCCAGTTGTCGCCCGGGTGCAGCAATACGGTGACAGCCGTGCCCGACACCTGTGCGCCCGCGTAGATCGGGCGCATGTAGGGCTTCATCAAGCCCACGCGGCCCATGGCCTCGTGCACCGTGGCCGAGCCCAGCGCCGCCAGCGCGTCGGTGGCCCCGCGGTCGGCGCGGGTGATGTTGCGGTAGACGACTCCGAGTTCGAACATTTCATTTCCCCTTGGTCTTCAGACGTGCATCCAGCCGCGAGAACACGCGCCGCACGTTGCCTTCGTAGATCTGGTGCTTGTCGTCGGCCGACAGGATCTTCGACGCCTCGATGTAGCGCTTAGTGTCGTCGTAGTAGTGGCCGGTGGTCGGGTCGATGCCGCGCACCGCACCGATCATCTCGGAGGCGAACAGCACGTTCTTCACCGGGATCACCGTGTTCAGCAGGTCGATACCGGGCTGGTGGTACACGCAGGTGTCAAAGTAGATGTTGTTGAGCACATGCTCGGTCAGCAGCGGCTTCTTGAGCTCTTGCGCCAAGCCGCGGAAACGCCCCCAGTGGTAGGGCACCGCGCCGCCGCCGTGCGGAATCAAAAACTTCAGCGTCGGGAAGTCCTTGAACAAGTCGCCCTGGATGCACTGCATGAAGGCGGTGGTGTCGGCATTCAGGTAATGCGCACCGGTGGTGTGAAAGCACGCATTGCAGCTGGTGCTGACATGGATCATCGCCGGCAGGTCGTACTCGACCATCTTTTCGTAGATGGGGTACCAGTGGCGGTCGGTCAGCGGCGGGCTGGTCCAGTGGCCGCCTGAGGGATCGGGGTTGAGGTTGATGCCCACCGCGCCGTATTCCTTGACGCACTTCTCGAGTTCGGGAATGCAGGTGCGCGGGTCCACCCCCGGGCTTTGCGGCAGCATGGCCACCGGCACGAAGTGGTCGGGGAACAGCTGGCTCACGCGAAAGCACAGCTCGTTGCAGATCGCAGCCCAGGCGCTCGACACGTTGAAGTCGCCGATGTGGTGGGCCATGAAGCTGGCACGCGGGCTGAACAGCGTGATGTCGCTGCCGCGCTCCTTCATCAGCTTGAGCTGGTTGGTGAGGATGGTTTCGCGGATGTCGTCGTCGCTGATCTTCAGGTCCGACGCCTTCGGCATCACGGACGCGTCCTTGATGCCGGCAATCTGCCGGTTGCGCCAGTCGTCCAGCGCCTTGGGCGCGGTGGTGTAGTGGCCGTGGCAATCGATGATGAGGCTCATGGTCTGCTCTGGATGAGGGGTGGCGCGATTGTCTGGTGCGGGGCCCCAACCCACCACCGCGGCGGGACACTATCAGTTATGCCGATTCGGCATAATCAACGCAAAGACATTCCCGAATTCATGGATCTCAGGCAGCTGGAGTACTTCGTGCGCGTGGCCGAGCTGGGCAGCTTCACCCGCGCGGCCATCGAGCTGGGCGTGGCGCAGCCCGCGCTCAGCCGCCAGGTGCGCCAGCTCGAGGTGGAGCTGCGGCAGAACCTGCTGGTGCGCAATGGGCGCGGCGCGGTGCCCACCGAGGCCGGCCAGTTGCTGCTGGAGCATGGCCGCGGCATCCTGCACCAGGTGGCGGTGGCGCGCGAAGAGCTGGGCGCCACCCGCGGCGCGCTGGCCGGGCGCGTGTCCATCGGATTGCCGCCCAGCCTGTCGCGGCTGATCACCGTGCCGCTGACGCAGGCCTTCCGCGCGCAGCTGCCCGGCGCGCTGCTGACGCTGACCGAGGGCTTCTCGCTGCAGATGTACGAGGCCCTGCGCGTGGGCAAGATCGACATGGCAGTGCTGTACAACCCCGAGCGCTCGAGCGAGCTCGAGGCGCAGCTGCTGCACGAGGAAGAGCTGGTGCTGATCTCGCACAGCGCTGCATCAAGCGCCGTCACCCGTGCCGCGCGCAAGGCTGCTGCCCCCGATGCGCAACTGCCCGATGTGCGCCTGCGCGACGTGGCCAGCCTGCCGCTGATCCTGCCCAGCCGGCCCAACGCCTTCCGGCTGCTGGTGGAGTCGCAGCTGCGCACGTTGGGCCACGCGCCGCAGATCGCGATGGAGGTGGATGGCCTGAACGCCATCCTGAACCTGGTGCAGGACGGCCTGGGCCATGCGGTGCTGCCGCGCTACACCCTGAGCAACTTCGACAGCCCGCACCCGTTCAGCGTGCGGCGCATCCGCAGCCCGCGCATCCTGAGCCAGTTGATGCTGGCGCGCTCGTCGCGCCGGCCGGCCACCGAAACGCAGCACCACGCGGCGGCGCTGGTGCGGCAGGTGGTGGCCGAGCAGCTCAGGCCCTGGACTTGAGCAGCGCGTCGGCGTAGTCCTGCCAACGCGATTTCTTGTCCACGCCGGCGAAGACGCCCTCGCGGGCCCGGTCGGCCACCCACTGCTGCTTGGCCGCGATGGCGGCGGTCATGATCGGATCAAAACCCGCCTCGCGCACCGTGTTGGCCGACTCGCGCATCTCCTCGGCGCGGCGCTGCCCGTGCTGCACCACGCGGCTGAAAAAGTAAGCGCCCTGCTCGCTCCAGTCGATGCTGGGAAACGTCTCCTGCAGCGTGGGCAGCACATGGTCTTCGACACCATAGGCACGTGCGGTGGCGTAGCTTTCGATCACCAGCGCCTCCAGGCCCTTGATCATCACGCTGCGGCACATCTTGATGGCGCTGGCCACGCCCAGCCGGTCGCTCACCGCCTTGGCGTCCAGGCCCCAGCCGTTCAGCACACCGGCCAGCGCCGCGGCCTGCGCACCGCCCAGCAGCACGGGCACACGAATGCCATAGGGCGGCACCGAGGTCATCACCCCCGCTTCCACGTAGTCGGCGCCGGTGGCGTCGATGGCAGCAGCGCACTGCTGCTTGGTGCCGGGTGAGGCCGAGTTGAGGTCCAGAAACACGCTGCCGGCGCGGATGTGCGCTGCGGCCTCGCGCGCCACCGCCAGCGTGTTCGACGCGGTCACGGCCGAAATGACCAGGTCGCTGCGCTCACACAGTTCCTGCATCGACGCACAGGCGTGGACGCCGCGGTCTGAGGCGATGTCGAGTTCCATGCCGCGCTGCTGCGTATCGGTGAACTTGAGATCCCAGGCGCTGACCTGCGTCACCGCGGGCTTGTCGCGCAGGCCCGCCGCAAAGATCTTGCCCACCTCGCCATGGCCGATCAGGCCGATGCGTTCGAATTTCATGTGTCACCTCGTCAGGGGTAGAGCCACATCACCAGTTGCAGCGTCACCAGCGGAAAGAACAGCAACAACACCACGCGCAGCACGTCCCACGCCAAAAAGGGCATCACCCCGCGGTAGGTTTCGGCCATGGGCACCTCGCGCGCGAGGTTGTTGACCACATACACATTCAGGCCCACCGGTGGCGCCATCAGCCCGATGCCCACCGTCATCAGCACCAGCACGCCGAACCAGATGGCCTTCATGTCCTTGCCCAGGCCCCACAGCTCCAGCCCCATCACCGCCGGAAAGATCACCGGGATGGTGAGCAGCAGCATGGACAGTTCGTCCATCACGCACCCCAGCACCACGTACAGCAGCAGCACCGCCGACACGATCCACAGCGGCGACACCGGCCACTGCGTGACCCACTGCGCCACCTGGGCGGGCATCTCGGTGAGCGCCAGCGACGCATTCATCATGTCGGCGCCCAGAAAGATCAGGAACACCATGGCGGTGGTCTCGGCGGTGCCCACCAGCGCCGCGCGCACACGCGGCCCGTCGAGCTCGCGCCGCGCCATCCCCGCCACAAAGGTGAGCAACGCGCCCACCGCCGCACCTTCGGTGGGCGAGAACACACCGCCGTAAATGCCGCCGAACACCGCCACAAAGATGCCGACGATGGGCCAGATGCCTGCCAATGCGCGCGCACGCTCGGCCCAGCCCAGCCGCTGCGACGGCGCGGCAAAGTCGGGGCGTACCCGCGCGTACAACGCCACCACCACCAGATAGCCCAGCATCGCCAGCACCCCGGGCACCATGGCCGCGGCAAACAGCTTGGCGATGTTCTGCTCGGTCAGGATGGCATACACCACCAGCGGCACCGACGGCGGGATCAGGATGCCCAGCGTGCCACCCGCGGCCAGCGTGGCGGTGGACAGGCGGCCGTGATAGCCGTGTGCCTTCATCTGGGGATAGGCCACCTGGGTGATGGTGGCCGAGGTCGCCACCGACGAACCGCATACCGCACCAAAGGCGGCCGCACTGAGAATGGACGCCATGGCCAGCCCGCCGCGCACATGGCCGATGCAGGCGGCGGCAGCGCGAAACAGGTCACGGCTCAGGCCGCCCTGCGTGGCGAACTGCCCCATCAGCAGGAACAGCGGGATCACCGACAGCTCGTACACCGTCAGGCGCGCCACCGCGCTGCCCTTGAGCAGATTGAGCATCGAAGCTTCGCCCGACAGCGCCAGATAGCCCAGCGCGCCCGGCACGAACATCGCCGCGGCAATCGGCACGCGCAGCGCCATCAGCACCAGCATGGCGCCGAACATGCACAGGCCGATGGCGGTGGGACTCATGGTGTGGTGGAGGATTGCGTGGATGACGGCGACCTGGATACGGGCTGCGGTATCAACGCATCCGTGTCGTGTTCGGGCTCAGCCACCGCGCGGCCCTGCCACGCCCCCCAGGCCTGCAGCAGCGCCACCAGCCCCGCCAAGGCCAGGCCCGGCGCCAGCGACGCATAGGCCCACCACATCGGTAGCTCAAGGATCATGGACTGCTCGTGCGCCTGCCGGACCGACAGGGCGCCCACCCCGGTGCGCCAGGCCAGCAGCCCGTACATCACCGCGATCAGCATGGCGCCCACGGCGTCCAGGCGGCGCTGCGTGCGCAGCGGCATGCGCTGGGTAAAGAAGTCCACGATGATGTTGGCGCCGCGCAGTTGGCACCACGGCACGCACAGCGAGATCGCCAGTGCAATGCCCAGCTGCGTGAGCTCGACATCGCCCTGGATGGGCGTCTTGAGCAGCGCGCGCCCGGCCACGCTGACGGTGGTCATCAGACCCACCATCAACGCCACCAGCGCGCCGGCCAAGGCCAGCGCCCAGGTGGCCCTGCGAATCCACGCCGGCATGACTGCGCTTGGGTGGGGGTGTAGCCAGCCTGTGCCGCCTGAGTGCCGCTCGCGTGCTGTTTACTTGCGGTACTTCACCAGCAGGTCGCGCGCGTCCTGCAGCATCTGCTTGCCGGGCAGGCCGCGCGTGTCCATGTCGGCCACCCACTCGTCATACAGCGGTGCCGACGCCTTGATCCAGTTGTCGGTCTCGGCCGCGCTCAGGCGCAGGATGGTGTTGCCGCGGTCCTGTGCCGCCTTGCGGCCGGCTGCCTGGCTCTCGTCCCACACCTTGCCGATCTGGCGCGACAGCGCTGCACCGCTGTTGTTGTCGATCACCTTCTTCAGGTCGGCCGGCAGGCTGTCGTACTTGGCCTGGTTCATCGCGAAGATGAAGCCTGCGCTGTACAGCGCCGGACGCGACGCATCCGTCTCGGTGTGGAACTTGGTCATCTCGTGCAGCTTGAACGCCGGGATCACCTCCCAGGGCAGCGCAAAGCCGTCGATGGTGCCCTTGCTCAGCGCATCGGCCACGCCAGTCACCGGCATGCCCACCGGCGTGGCGCCCAGCTTGGCCAGCAGCTTGTTGGTCTGGCGCGTGGGGGCGCGCATCTTGAGGCCCTTGAAGTCGTCCAGCGACTTGACCTGCTTGGACGAGGTGTGCACATAGCCTTCGTCGTGTACCCAGGTGGCCAGGATCTTGGTGCCGGGGAACTCCTTGAGCGCATGCTTTTGCAGGTAGTCCCAGGCGGCGGCCGCACCCGACTCGGCCGAGTTGGTCAAGAAGGGCAGCTCGAACACCTCCATCGCCGGGAAGCGGCCGGCGGTATAGCCCGGCAGCGTGATCGTCAGGTCGTCCACGCCGTCCTTGATGCGGTCCACCAGCTGCGCCGGCGTGCCGCCGCCCGACATCGCGGGCAGCATCTGGCACTTGATGCGGCCCTTGGACTCGGCGCTGACCTTGTCGCACCACGGCTGGATGACGCGCACCGGCGCCATGGCCTGCGCCGGCCAGATGTGATGGAACTTGAGCGTGATGTCCTGCGCATGGGCACCCACGGCGGCAAGCGCCAGCGCGGCAGCGGCAGTGGCCCGGACAAGGGGATGACGAGCGTTCATCTTCGGTCTCCTGAAGTTCGTGGTGTGGTATTTCGCCAGCATGCAACCCTGGCCGCGGCGGCGGCCATGGCATCTGCGCGACAGAGTGTAGCGACGCGCGGCCCGCGCGCCGGCGGGCGCAGCGCTACCATTGCGGCCGCTTCGTTTCCGATCCGTCCGCGATGCGCGCCCGATGCGCGCCAGACACGCGCCCGATACCCGCCCCTCAGGAGATGCCATGACCACGCCCCACATTCCCGCCCGCTACGACCACGTGGGCAGCTTTTTGCGCCCGCAATACCTGCTGGAGGCCCGCGCCCAGAAGGTCCGGGGCGAGATCACGCCCGAGCAGCTGCGCGCGGTGGAAGACAAGGCCATCACCGAGATCGTCAAGTTTCAGGAAAGCGTGGGCCTGAAGTCCGTCACCGACGGCGAGTTCCGCCGCACCTACTTCCACATCGACTTTCTGGAGCAGCTGGGCGGCGTGAAGACCGACATCCCGGTCACCATCAAGAAGCCCGACGGCAGCGAAGAGCTGGCTCCGCCCGTCATCCGCGTGATCGACAAGGTGCGCCATGCCAAGAACATCCAGCTGGCCGACTTTGAATACCTGAAGAGCCAGATCGCCCCCGGCAGTACGCCCAAGGTGACCATCCCCTCGCCCACCATGCTGCACTTCCGCGGTGGACGCGCCGGCATCAGCCGTGAGGCCTACCCCGAGCTGGACCCGACCTTCTACGACGACGTGGCCAAGGCCTACGGCGACGAGCTCAAGAGCCTGTTTGATGCCGGCTGCCGCTACGTGCAGATGGACGACACCAACCTGGCCTACCTGTGCGACGAGAAGATGCGCGAGGCTGCCCGCCAGCGCGGTGATGACCCCAACGAGCTGCCGCACCGCTATGCGCAGTTCGTGAACAAGGTCGTGGCCCAGAAGCCCGCCGGCATGACCCTGGCGATGCACCTGTGCCGCGGCAACTTCAAGAGCACCCACGCCGCCGCCGGCAACTACGAGCCGGTGGCTGAGGCGCTCCTGAAGGAGATGTACATCGACGCCTACTTCCTGGAGTACGACGACGACCGCTCGGGCGATTTCCGTCCCCTGCGCTATCTGCCCAAAGGCAAGACCGTGGTGCTGGGCCTGGTCACCACCAAATTCGGCCGGCTCGAAAGCAAGGACGGCCTCAAGCGCCGCATCGACGAGGCCGCCAAGTACGCGCCGATGGAGCAGCTGGCCCTGTCGCCGCAGTGCGGGTTCTCCAGCACGGTCCACGGTAACAACATCGCCGTCGAAGACCAGCGCACCAAGCTGCGCCTAGTAATCGACACCGCGCGCGAGGTCTGGGGCGAAGCCTGACGACACGAGCGGGAACGGCCTGACAGCGCCCGCGACGTCACCGGCCTGCCATATTCCCTTGCAAGCATGGCCGCTTCATTGCCGCATTCCGCGGCAGGAGCGTCATCATGCAAGCACCCCACGGCACCGCGCGCAGCGCACCCAATCCGCCCCTGGACCTGGAATGCGGTGAAGGGGCGGTCCACGCCCCCGCGCACCAAGGTCCTGCCGATACCGCCGCAACGGGCCGAGCAGCCGCCTGGACCTGCCTGCGGGAGTTCGGCGCCCAATCCACCGGCACGCTGGCCGGTCTCGCGGTACGCAGCGCCCTGCACACCGCTCCTGCGGCAGCGGTCGCAGCGGGCGGCGCCGTGGCGATCACCGGCATCGGCCTGTCCATCCTGCGCGCCAGCGAGCTGATCGCCGCAGTGAGCGGTCCCGCGCACACCCCAGGACAACGAGCCGCGCGCGCAGCGGCTGCGGCTGTGCCTGTGGCCGGGATGGTGGTGGCGACCAGCCTGGTCTTGCCCACGAGCGAAGAGATGTCCTGGTTGTTTTCGTCACCAGGCTCGGTCTTGGCGATGGCCACCTGCTTGAGGATGCTGGGATAGCGCTTGACCACCCGGAACTTGCGGATGTCGCCGCCGAATTCCTCGAGCCGCTTGACCGCCCAGGGCGACATGATCCGCTGCAGGTAACGCGGCGCGATGCCGTACTGCTGCTGCATCAGGGGCGCATCTTCCGCGTTGTTGAATAGCCCCAGCGGTGATTCGTTCACCGGCGATCCCTTGAGCACGTAGAAGGGAATCTGCTCCATCAGCGACTTCAGGCGCTCGGCGATGGAGGATTTTCCCCCTCCCACCGGCCCCAGCAGGTACAGGATCTGCTTTTTTTCCTCCAGCCCCTGCGCCGCATGGCGAAAGC
>JBJTCL010000065.1:0-11699 GCA_046091865.1 Burkholderiaceae bacterium
GTGTGCGACGTGTTCGCCAAGAAGATGTCCGAGCTGTCGGGCGGCAAGTTCACGATCACCACCCACGCCGCCGGCGAGTTGATGCCCGCCTTCGGCGTGCTCGACGGCGTCAGCAACGGCACGGTCGAGATGGCCAACACCGCGCCGTACTACCACTTCGGCAAGGACCCGACCTACGCGCTGGACTGCGCGATTCCCTTCGGCCTGAACGCCCGCCAGATGCAGGCGTGGATGTACCACGGCAACGGCATGAAGCTGTTCCGTGAGTTCTATGCACAGGCCAACGTGGTGAACTTCGTGATGGGCAACACCGGCGCGCAGATGGGCGGCTGGTACCGCAAGGAGTTCAAGTCGGTCGCCGACATGAAGGGCCTGAAGTTCCGCGTCGGCGGCTTTGCCGGCAAGGTGCTCGAGCGCATCGGCGTGGTGCCGCAAAACATCCCCGGTGGCGAGATCTACCAGGCGCTGGAAAAAGGCACCATCGACGCCGCCGAGTGGGTGGGTCCGTACGACGACCAGAAGCTCGGCTTCAACAAGGTTGCGCCCAACTACTACTACCCCGGCTTCTGGGAAGGCGGCCCGCAGCTGTCGCTGTACGTCAACAAGCAGAAGTTCGACGCCCTGTCGGCCGACTACAAGGCCATCATCGAGGCCGCTTCCGCCTACGCGCACATTGACATGCAGACCCGCTACGACGCCCGCAACGTGGGTGCGCTCAAGCAGCTGGTGGGCTCGGGCGTCAAGCTGTTCCGCTTCCCCAAGGACGTGATGGACGCCTCTTTCAAGGAAGCCATGGCGCTGTATTCCGAGATCAGTAACACCAACCCGAACTGGAAGAAGATCTACGACGACTACTCGGCCTTCCGTCGCGACCAGAACCTCTGGTTCCGTCTGGCCGAAGCGGCGTTCGACGACTTCATGCAGGCCCAGCGTCTGTAATCAGGTTTCACCTGAACCGAAAAAGCCCCGCCCCGCGGGGCTTTTTCTTTGCGGTGGGGCAAGACCCACGGCCCGCCGCTACAGTGCGGTCTAGGTGTTCCGCAACGGGGTGGAGCAGGTGTCGCGAAGGTCGGGCCGCCTCGCGGAAACAGGTGCGTGCCTGGTGTGTACCGGGTACGTGCCAACACCGCTGCCATGACCGACACCTCCACCCCCATCCTGCAATGGGTTGCCGCCGCGCTGTTCGCCCTGGCGGTGCTGCACACCTTCTCCACCAAGTTCTTCGAGGGCCTGGCGCATCGGCAGCCGCGGCACGCCGGCGTGTGGCACCTGCTTGGCGAGGTCGAGGTGGTGTTCGGCTTCTGGGCCATGGTGCTACTGGTGGTGATGTTTGCCCTGGTGGGCAAGACGGGCGCGCTGGCCTACCTGGACAGCCGCAATTTCACCGAGCCGATGTTCGTGTTCGCCATCATGGTGGTGGCGGGCACCCGCCCCATTTTGGATTTGTCCAGCGCCGCGGTGCGTGCACTGGCCGGCCTGATGCCGCTGCACCGGCAGATGGCGCTGTACCTGGTGCTGCTGTCGGTGGTGCCGCTGCTGGGCTCGTTCATCACCGAGCCGGCGGCCATGACGCTGGCGGCGCTGATGATGCGCGATACCTTCCTGTCGCAGCCGGTGTCCGAGCGCTTCAAGTACGCCACGCTGGGCGTGCTGTTCGTCAACATCTCGATCGGCGGCACGCTCACGCCGTATGCAGCGCCGCCGGTGCTGATGGTGGCCGCCACCTGGGGCTGGGACCTGACTTTCATGCTCACCGAATTCGGCTGGAAGGCTGCGCTGGCGGTGTTCATCAACACATTGGGTGTGACCTGGCTGTTCCGCGATGAATTGCGCGCCCACCGCGCCACGCCGGTGCAGCAGCATACGGCCGTGCCCTGGTCGGTGTCGCTGGTGCATGTGCTGTTTTTGGCAGGCGTGGTGTACTTAGCCCACTACCCGGTGGTGTTCATGGGCCTGCTGTTGTTCTTAGTGGGCTACGCCACCGCGTACGCGCGGCACCAGACGCCGCTGATCCTGCGCGAGGCGCTGCTGGTGGCCTTCTTCCTGGCCGGGCTGGTGGTGTTGGGCGGGCAGCAGCAGTGGTGGCTGCAGCCGCTGCTGATGGGCATGAACGAGACGGCGGTGTTCTGGGGCGCGGTGGGCCTGACGGCCATCACCGACAACGCGGCGCTCACCTACCTGGGCTCGCTGGTGCCCGGC
The DNA here is from genome assembly GCA_046091865.1 of Burkholderiaceae bacterium. Taxonomy (GTDB): domain Bacteria; phylum Pseudomonadota; class Gammaproteobacteria; order Burkholderiales; family Burkholderiaceae_C; genus JBDLRH01. The sequence continues at coordinate 2,200 of JBJTCL010000065.1, forward strand.
CTGAGCGACGAGTTCAAAACCGCGTTGGTGGCCGGTGCGGTGGCCGGCGGTGGCCTGACGGTGATCGCCAATGCGCCCAACCCGGCGGGGGTGTCCATCCTCAAGGACAGCTTTGCGCAGCGCGCGGTGCAGCCGCTGGGGCTGCTGCTGGCGGCGCTGGTGCCCACCGCGGTGGCGATCGCGGCCTTCCGCTGGCTCTGATCAGGCCGCGCAAAAAAGAAGGGCCCCGTGGTGGGGCCCTTCGCGTTAGTGCAGCCGGGAAGACGGGGCGCTACTTCTTGCCCTTTTGCTGGTCTTCCTTCATCGCCTCGAGCAGCGCGCGCATCGGGTCGTCTTGTTGACCCGACCGGGCGTCGCTGCCCGCACCGGCCGGTGCACCCGGCTGCGGCAAGCCTCCCGGTGCGGCCGGTTGCGCCGCGGGATCCTGCTGCGAGTCGCGCGGTTGCACCTCCAGCTGCTGCAGTGCCTTCTCAAAGTCGACCTTGGTGCCTTGCTCGACGCCACCGATCACCAGCTGCGGGAAGGCGATCACCGCCGCCACCATGATCAGCTGCAGGACGATGAAGGCGATCGAACCCTTGTAGATCTGGGTGGTCGCCACCGCAGGGATGGTTTCGCCGGTCACGCGGTCCTTGTAGTCCTTCTTGGCGGCGACGCTGCGCAAGTAGAACAGCGCAAAGCCGAAGGGTGGCGTGAGGAAAGACGTCTGCAGGTTCATCGCCACCACCACGCCGAACCAGATCAACACCATCTCGGGGGGGGTGCCCTCGGGCAGGTAGCCCGCCAGGATCTTGTCGGCCACCGGCGCCAGGATCGGGATCACGATGAAGGCGATCTCGAAGAAGTCGATGAAGCAGCCGAGGATGAAGATCAGCACGTTCACCACGATCAGGAAGCCGAGCGCGCCGCCGGGCATGTCTTTGAACAGCTCTTCCACCCAGATGTGGCCATCGGCCGCATTGAAGGTGAAGCTGAACACCGTGGAGCCGATCAGGATGAACAGCACGAAGATCGACAGGCGCGAGGTGTTGTCCAGCGCCTGGATGAACAGTGCCTTGCCCAGGCGCTTGCGGCCCAGGGCCATGATCAGCGCACCCAGCGCACCCATGGCGCCGCCTTCGGTGGGCGTGGCCACCCCCAGGAAGATGGTGCCCAGCACCAGGAAGATCAGCACCAGCGGCGGAATCAGCACAAAGGTGACGCGCTCGCTCAGGCGCGACAGCAGCCCCAGCTTGAAGGCCGAGTTGGCCAGCGCCAGTGCCAGCGCCAAAAACGATGCCACCGTCATCGACATGATGATGATCTCGTCACCCGGCGCAGGGATGCTGCGCCCGAGGAACGGATTCATGATGGACTGGTGCACCCGCGACCAGGCGTAGCCGGCGGCGCCGCAGATGGCAAACAGCACCAGCAGCGAGATGTGGCCGGAGTTGCCGTTGGGTTCGCGGTAGATGCGCGCCTCTTGCGGCAGCGCCGGCACCCAGCTCGGGCGCACCAGCGCCACGATGATCACGAACAGCAGGTACAGGCCCACCAGCATCAGGCCGGGGATCAGGGCGCCCGAATACATGTCGCCCACCGAGCGGCCGAGCTGGTCGGCCAGCACGATCAGCACCAGCGAGGGCGGAATGGCCTGCGCCAGCGTGCCCGACGCGGTGATGGTGCCGGTCGCAATCGTGCGGTTGTAGCCGTAGCGCAGCATGATGGGCAGCGAGATCAGGCCCATCGAGATCACGGCCGCCGCCACCACGCCGGTGGTGGCGGCCAGCAGCGCGCCCACCAGAATCACCGCAATCGCCAGGCCGCCGCGCAGCGGTCCGAACACCTGTCCCACCGTTTCCAGCAGGTCTTCGGCCATGCCGGAGCGTTCCAGGATGATCCCCATGAAGGTGAAGAAGGGGATGGCCAGCAGCGTGTCGTTGGACATGATGCCGAAGACCCGCTGCGGCAGCGCCTGGAACAGGTTGCTGCCGAACAGGCCGGCCTCCATGCCGATGAAGCCGAACAGCAGGCCGGTGGCGGCCAGGCCGAAGGCCACCGGAATGCCCGACAGCAGGAACACGAAGAGTCCCGCGAACATCATCGGGACGAAGTTGTGGGCGATGAATCCGGCTTCCATTTATTTCGCTCCTGCCAGGGCTTTGCGTTCGGCCTCGGCCGCCAGTTCTTCGGCCAGCAGTTCCTCGTCGGACTTGCCGGGCTCCACGCTGAAGGGCTCGGCCAGCAGGCCCTTGAGGAAGGCAAAGCGCTTGATCAGCTCAGAGAACGCCTGCAGCAGCAGCAGGGCAAAGCCCAGCGGAATCAGCCCCAGCACCGGCCAGCGGATCAGGCCACCGGCGTTGGTGGACATCTCGCCGGTCTTCAGCGCGTTATAGAAGAACGGCCAGCTCAGGTTGATGAGGATCAGGCACAGCGGGATCAGGAAGATGATGATGCCCGCGATGTCGATGATGGTGTTGGTGCGCTTGGACAGGTTGCTCGAGATGAAGTCGATGCGCACATGCACATTGCGCAGGAACGCGTAGCCCGCGCCGAGCATGAACACCGCAGCGAACAGGTACCACTGGATTTCCAGCAGGCTGTTCGAACTCATCGAGAAGGCTTTGCGCACAATGGCGTTGCCCGCGCTGATGAGGACCGCTGCCAGAACCAGCCAGCGCACGAATTTGCCGACCAGTTCATTGAACCGGTCGATCTGGTGCGAGATCGCCAAGAGGAATGACATGAAAGCTCCGTCGAGCAGATGCAGGAAGACCCGGTCAGTCATTCTTGACCGACCGCGCGACTGTACTGGCTCACAAGGGTATTTCCGGGCGCTGGGGGTTGTGGTTTCTACTCATGCCGCAACGCAATCGCATCAAAGTGTTTCTGCCGTGCAAACTCAGGTGAAGCCATGCCCTCGTTGACCGCTGCCGTGGACACGCCTGCGGTGTTTGCGGCCGATGCGCCCACGCTGTCGCTGGCGCTGATGGACGCGCGCAATCAAACCCTGCAGTTGCTGACCGCTTTCGAGTCGGTGCTGGGCAGCGCAGGCGATGTCGACTGGCCCAGTGATGAGGTTTGCGCCGCTGCCGGCGTGGTGTCGCCGCTGCGCCTGTTCGGCCACATCGGCTGGTTGGGTGAGCGCTGGGTGGTGCGCAACCTGCATGCCGCGGCCGGCCCGCGCTGCCCCGCAGGTGCGGTGCCGCTGGCCAGCGCCGAACCCCAGGCCGACATGTGGTGGGGCGACCCCCAACAGCCCCAGGCGGCGCACAGCGATGCAGACCGCGCCGCCATGGCGCAGGAACTGCGTCCGTGGTTGCTGTCCACGCAGGAGGCGGTGCTGGAGTTGCTGGAGCGCGCGCACGAGCGCGCCGAGCGCACGCCGGCGCACGGCAGCACAGGCAGCACGGGGGGCACGGGGGGCACATCCGCCGACGCTGCCGGTGATGCCCTGTACTTCGGGCGCCTGGCCCTGCTGCACGAAGACCGCTGCATCGAGCAGCTGCTGGCGGTGGCGCAGGCCCTGGGCCTGCCGCTGCGGCCCGAGATGCCGGCCACCGCGGCGCCGCGCGAGCCGCTGCTGATACCGGCCACCCGCTGGACGCTGGGCGCATCGCCGGGCGGCCCCGGCGCGGCGGCGCGCGCTCTGGTGGCGCCGCTCGAGGCGGGCTCGCTCACCCGGGACTTGCCCGAATTCGAGATCGATGCGCAGCCGGTGGGCTGGGCGCAGTTCATCGAATTCGTCGACGACGGTGGCTACGACCGCGAGGGGCTGTGGCACCCCGACGGCTGGCGCTGGCTGCAGCACGAGGCGCTGGGCGACGGAGGCCGCCGCGCGCCGCGCCATGTCGAGCAGATCGGCGTGGCCAGCGGTGCGGTGCTGCAGGTGCGTTTTGGCCAGCCGCGGCGCATGGCCGGGCATCAGGCGGTGACGCATCTGAGCTGGTGGGAGGCCGATGCCTGGTGCCGCTGGGCGGGCCGGCGCCTGCCCACCGAGGCCGAGTGGGAGTACGCCGCCTGCACCGCCGCGCGCCGGGGCTTTCGCTTTGGCGAGGTGAACGAATGGACAGCCACGCTGCTGCGCCCCTGGCAGGCCGATGCGGTGCCCGCATGGGCGCACGATTGGCCGGGCAGCGGCCTCTCGCTGTGCGGGCAGGCCCGCGTGCTGCGCGGGGCCTCATGGGCTGCCGGTGCCCGCCTGCACGATGCGCGGCGGCGCCAGGGCGCACAGCCGCACGACGATCAGCGCTTTACCGGGTTTCGTTCCTGCGCGCTGTGACGGGCGCAGGGCCCGCAAGCTTGCGGTAGATGGTGGCGCGGCTGATGCCCAAACGCCGCGCCGCTTCCATCACATTGCCCTGCGCGTCGCGCACCGCCTTGCGGATGAGTTCGGCCTCGAGGTCCTTGAGCGGCAGGCGGGCGGCCGCGGTGCCTGTGGCCGCTGCGCTGGCATCGCCGTGGCGTCGCGGCAGCGCCATCAGGCGCAGGCCCGACCACAGCGGCACCTCCAGCGGCTGATCCTGCCGCACCGCATCGAACAAGCCCTCCCAGGGCATGGCAAACAGGTCGCCGGCATGCACCGGCCCGTGCGGCAGGCCGCTGGCCAGCGCCGACAGCATCTCGCGCGCCGGGCCGTTGGCGCCCCGCACCCAACCGTCGGCGTCGAGGCAGGCCAGGCCATCGGCGTCGGTGCCCAGCGCATGGCCCGGCCAGTTCAGGCGCAGCAGCAATGCATGCGGCTGTGCCAAGAGCAGCGCGTTTTCGATGCTGCGGGCCGACTGCAAGGCCAGGTGCTGCAGCTCGGGGCGCTCCTGCGCCTCGATGCCGGTGAGGTCGAGCATGCCGATGCAGCGCCCGTCGGGGCCGAACACCGGCGCGCCGGCGCAGCTGTACACGCTGGTGGCGTCAAAGAAATGTTCGCCGCGGTGCAGCCACACGGGGGCCTGCTCGGCCAGCACCGCACCGATCGCGGTGGTGCCCACGCTGCGCTCGGACAGGTCCACGCCCACGCGGGCGATCAGGCTGGCGCGGCGGTCGCTGCGGTCGATCGGGCCGTGGGTGTCCACCACGATGCCCTGTGCATCGGTCAGGATGGCGAAGTAGCGCGTGCTGGCAATGGCGCGGCCCAGTTGCTGCAGGGCAGGGCGCGCTGCGCTCACCAGGGCGTGGCTGGCGTCCTGCGCGTGGCGTCGCGCGGCGTCGGTGACCAGATCAAAACCCACCGGGTCGGCCGGGCGCTGGCCGTTGTGCAGGCAGCGCTGCCACGAGCGCTCGAGCCAGGGGCGTTGCGCCCACGCCGGCACGGCGAGCTCGCTCAAGGCGCGGCCTTCCTGCAGCACCGCACGCCGCGCCGCGTCGATCTGCATGAGCCGCTCCTGCCCGGACGGGCGCAGGGCGATGGGGCTGCCGGCAGGGACGTCAGGGGCGTCCGGCGTACGGGCGATGGGGCTGGCGCGGGTCATGTCACTGGATCGGCAGGCATTGTTGCATTTTGAGAATTTTGTGCGCGGGATCGATCGACCTAGGGTTAACGCTGATGAGGGGGCGGGGGGTCTGCGTCGAACAATCCGCTTTCCCTTGGCATGGTTCTCATATTCAACCCGGAGGCAGTTACATGCAGGTTCAGCTCAAGGTCAACGGCAAGGCATCGACCGTTGACGTCGCCCCCAACACCTTGCTCGTGCAGGCATTGCGCGAGGAACTCCGCCTGACCGGCACCCACGTCGGCTGCGACACCGCCCAGTGCGGCGCCTGCACCGTGATGGTCAACGGCCGCGCGGTCAAGTCGTGCAACACCCTCGTGGCCCAGCATCCGGGCGCCGAGGTCACCACCATCGAAGGCCTGGCCCAGCCCGACGGCACGCTGCACCCGATGCAGCAGGCCTTCAAGGACTGCCACGGCCTGCAGTGCGGCTTTTGCACGCCCGGCATGGTGATGAGCGCGGTGGACCTGGTGAAGAACAACCCCAAGGCCGACGAAGCGCAGATCCGCGAACTGCTCGAGGGCAACCTGTGCCGCTGCACCGGTTACCAGAACATCGTCAAGGCCGTCCAGCAGGGCCAGGCCGCGATGGCCGCCTGATCCACCTCACCGCACACCGCACAGGAGTTCACACATGGGCGCACCCGATTTCGCCAACCTCCCCCACATTGGTGAGGCCATCAAGCGCAAGGAAGACTACCGCTTCCTCACCGGCTCGGGCCAGTACACCGACGACGTGACGCTGACCAACCAGAAGATGGCCTTCTTCGTGCGCTCGCCGCATGCGCATGCCGTCGTCAAGAGCGTGAATGTCGCCAAGGCCGAGGCCATGCCCGGCGTGCACAAGGTGTTCACCGGCAAGGACATCGAAGGCAAGATGGGCGGCCTGCCCTGCGGCTGGCTGATCACCAGCACCGACGGCCAGCCCATGAAGGAGCCGCCACACCCCATCCTGGCGCAAGGCAAGGTGCGCTACGTGGGCGACCACGTGGCCATGGTGGTGGCCGACACGCTCGACCAGGCGCGCAACGCCGCCGAGGCGGTCGAGGTCGAGTACGACGTGCTCGACGCGGTGGTGGATGTGCGTGACGCGGCCAAGGGCCCGACGCTGCACGACATCGCACCGGACAACCACTGCTACAAGTGGGCCATCGGCGACAAGGGTGCGGTGGACGCCATCTTTGCCAAGGCCGCGCATGTCACCAAGCTCGACCTGACCAACAACCGCCTGGTGCCCAACGCGATCGAGCCGCGTGCGGCCATCGGTTCCTACAACCGCGCCAGCGACGAATACACGCTGTACGTGTCCAACCAGAACCCGCACGTCGAGCGGCTGCTGATGACCGCGTTCGTGCTGGGCCTGCCCGAGCACAAGGTGCGCGTGATCGCCCCCGACGTGGGCGGCGGCTTCGGCTCCAAGATCTACCTGTACGCCGAAGACGTGGCGCTCACCTGGGCGGCCAAGCAGCTCAACTGCAGCATCAAGTGGGTGGCCGACCGCAGCGAGGAGTTCCTGAGCGTGGCCCATGGCCGCGACCATGCCAGCCACGCCGAGATGGCGATGGACAAGGACGGCAAGTTCCTGGCGCTGCGCGTGCACACGCATGCCAACCTGGGCGCGTATCTCAGCACCTTCTCGACCGCGGTGCCCACCATCCTGTACGCGACGCTGCTGGCGGGCCAGTACACCACGCCGCAGATCTACTGCGAGGTGGACGCCTGGTTCACCAACACCGCGCCGGTGGACGCCTACCGCGGCGCCGGCCGCCCCGAAGCCACCTACCTGCTTGAGCGCCTGGTGTCGCGCTGCGGCTGGGAGATGGGCCTGAGCCAGGACGAGATCCGCGAGCGCAACTTCATCCGCAGCTGGCCGTACCAGACCCCGGTGGCGCTGCAGTACGACGTGGGCGACTACGCCGGCTGCATGAGCAAGGCCAAGGGTCTCGCCGACGTGGCGGGCTTTGAAGCCCGTCGCAAGGCCAGCGAGGCCAAGGGCTTCAAGCGCGGCATCGGCTACAGCAGCTACATCGAGGCCTGCGGCATTGCACCGTCGAACATCGCGGGCGCCCTGGGCGCGCGTGCCGGCCTGTTCGAGTGCGGCGAGGTGCGGGTGCACCCCACCGGCTCGGTCACCGTGTTCACCGGCTCGCACAGCCATGGCCAGGGCCACGAGACCACCTTTGCACAGGTGGTGGCAGCGCGCCTGGGTATCCCGGTCGAGAGCGTGGACGTGGTGCACGGCGACACCGGCCGCGTGCCCTTCGGCATGGGCAACTACGGCTCGCGCGCCATCAGCGTGGGCGGTGCGGCCATCATGAAGGCGCTGGACAAGATCGAGGCCAAGGCCAAGAAGATCGCTGCGCACCTGATGGAAGCGTCAGACGCCGACATCGAGTTCGCCAACGGCGAGTTCACCGTCAAGGGCACCGACAAGAAGATCCCGTTCGGCCAGGTGGCACTGACGGCTTACGTCCCGCACAACTACCCGCTGGACAAGCTCGAGCCGGGCCTGAACGAAACCGCCTTCTACGACCCGACCAACTTCACCTTCCCCGCAGGCACCTACATCTGCGAGGTCGAGGTGGACCCGGCCACCGGCGTGGTGCGCTTGGACCGCTTCACGGCGGTGGACGACTTCGGCACCATCATCAACCCGATGATCGTCGAGGGTCAGGTGCACGGCGGCCTGGCGCAGGGCATCGGCCAGGCGCTGCTGGAGAACTGCGTGTACGACAAGGAAACCGGCCAGCTGCTGACCGGCTCCTTCATGGACTACGCGATGCCGCGTGCTGACAACTTCCCGCAGTTCAAGCTCGACCACGTGGTCACGCCCTGCAGCCACAACCCGCTGGGCGCCAAGGGCTGCGGCGAGGCCGGCGCCATCGGTTCGCCGCCGGCGGTCATCAACGCAGTGCTTGACGCGCTGAAGGACTTCGGTGTCAAGGAGTTCGACATGCCCGCATCGCCCTCGCGCGTGTGGGAGGCCATCCAGGCCGCCAAGGCCTGATCGCCCCAACAAGAAGGAGCAACGCACATGTACGCATTCACCCTTGATCGTCCCTCCAGCGTGGCCGACGCCGGCAAGGCTGCTGCCGCCGGTGGCAAGCCGCTGGCCGGTGGCCAGACCCTGCTGGCCTCGATGAAGCTGCGCCTGGCCAACCCCGAAAAACTGATCGACCTGGGCGCCGTGGGCGAACTGGCCGGCATCCGCAAGGAGGGCAACGCCATCGTCATCGGCGCGATGACGCGCCACGCCGAGGTGGCCAACAACGCCGACGTGAAGGCCGCCCTTCCTGCACTGGCCGACCTGGCCGGCCAGATCGGCGACCGCCAGGTCCGCGCGATGGGTACGCTGGGCGGCTCGGTGCCCAACAACGACCCCGCCGCCTGCTACCCCAGCGCGGTGCTGGGCCTGGGCGCCACGGTGCACACCACCCGGCGCAAGATCGCGGCGGATGATTTCTTCCAGGGCATGTTCACCACCGCGCTGGAAGAGGGCGAACTGATCACCGCGATCAGCTTCCCGATTGCAAAGCGCGCGGCCTACATCAAGTTCAAGCAGCCGGCCTCGCGCTTTGCGCTGATCGGCGTGTTCGTGGCGCAGACCGACGCCGGCGTGCGCGTGGCCGTCACTGGCGGCGGCAATGGCGTGTTCCGCCATGCCGGCATGGAAGCGGCCCTCAACGGCAGCTTCACCGCGCAGGCGGCGGCCGGCGTGAAGGTGAGCGCCGATGGCCTGGCCAGCGACCTGCATGCCTCGGCCGCGTACCGCGCCAACCTCATCAACGTGATGACGCAGCGCGCCGTGGCCAAGGCGCTGGGCTGATCCGCCCGATCGACCCGGCATCCACAGCCTGGACAGGGCTCCGGACCCCAAGGGCCGGAGCCCTTTTCACTGGCTCACCGACTCAAGGGCGCGACAATCCGCAGCCTGCCTGTTGCCCCGCCACCCCATCCCCGACCCCATGAACCACACCGAGCCCGCCGGCACCGCGCCGTTTGCTTCCATCGATGCGCTGATCACTGCGCTGCAGGG
>JBJTCL010000066.1:0-12337 GCA_046091865.1 Burkholderiaceae bacterium
ACAGCGCCGCTTTTCGCCCGCGTCGCCCTGCGCCGCTCAGCCCCGCACAGGCGCCGGGGCACCCCCGCCCCAGTCGCAGCACGTTGGGTGAGCCCACAGCGTCAGGCCAGCAGTACCTCAGCGCTGCGCGCCCGCAGCCGCTGGGCGCAAGGGGACCCGTGTGCGCAGCCTGCGGCGCACAGCGTCCAGCGGATCAAGGGCGGGCGGTTGTCTGAGCCCGGAACGGGCGAGTTTCCGACCGACCCCGCTGGGCGTGAGCACCGCAGGGCAGTCGCGCAGCGACCTGCGCACCCGGGGAAGGCGCACAGCGGCTGTGGGGGCGCGGCGCGGGCGCACAAAGCCCTTGAACACAAAGGAGAGACGCGTCGAGAAGCCGCCGCTGAACCACAGACAACAAAAAGCCCGCCGAAGCGGGCTCCCAAGCCAGACCGGATGGCCGCACAAGCCGCCGTCAGGTCAAGCGACAGATCGTCAACTGTGGAACTGCACCACCAGCGGCACGATCAGCAGCGCCACGATGTTGATGATCTTGATCAGCGGGTTCACCGCCGGGCCGGCCGTGTCCTTGTAGGGGTCACCCACCGTGTCGCCAGTCACGGCTGCCTTGTGGGCATCGCTGCCCTTGCCGCCGTGGTGGCCGTCTTCGATGTACTTCTTGGCGTTGTCCCAGGCACCGCCGCCCGTGCACATCGAAATCGCCACGAACAGGCCGGTGACGATGGTGCCCATCAGCAGGCCACCGAGCGCCTTGGGCCCGAGCACCAGGCCCACCACGATGGGCACGACCACCGGCAGCAGCGACGGGATCATCATCTCCTTGATGGCCGCTGTGGTCAGCATGTCCACCGCGCGGCCGTACTCGGGCTTGGCCGTGCCTTCCATGATGCCCTTGATCTCGCGGAACTGGCGGCGCACTTCTTCCACCACCGAGCTGGCCGAGCGGCCCACGGCTTCCATGGCCATCGCTCCGAACAGGTAGGGGATCAGGCCGCCGATGAACAGGCCCACGATCACCATCGGGTCGGACAAGTCGAAGCTGATCTTCTTGCCGTAGGTCTCAAGCTTGTGCGTGTAGTCAGCAAACAGCACCAGCGCGGCCAGGCCGGCCGATCCGATGGCGTAGCCCTTGGTGACGGCCTTGGTGGTGTTGCCCACCGCGTCCAGCGGGTCGGTCACGTCGCGCACGCTGCTGGGCAGTTCGGCCATCTCGGCGATGCCGCCGGCGTTGTCGGTGATGGGGCCATAGGCGTCCAGCGCCACCACGATGCCCGCCATGCTCAGCATGGAGGTAGCGGCCACCGCCACGCCGTACAGGCCGGCCATCGAGTAGCTGGCGATGATGGCCACGCAGACCATCAGCACCGGCCAGGCGGTGGACTTCATGCTCACGCCGATGCCGGCAATGATGTTGGTGGCGTGGCCGGTGGTCGAGGCCTGCGCCACATGCTTGACCGGGTGGTAGTCGGTGCCGGTGTAGTACTCGGTGATCCACACCATGCCGGCGGTCAGCAGCAGGCCGACCACGCAAGTGCCGAACAGCGACATCATGCCGATCTTGCGGCCCTCGGACTCCAGCCCGTTGGGGAACATGGTCTGCGTGACGAAGAAGAACGCCACCAAACTCAGCACGCCGGCGACGATCAGGCCCTTGTACAGGGCCGGCATCACGTTCTTCATGTCGGGCTTGGCCTTGACGAAGAAGCAGCCAATGATGGACGCCACGATGGACACCGCGCCCAGCGCCAGCGGGTACATCACCGCCGCGGCGCCACCGGCCGACACCATCAGGGCGCCCAGCACCATGGTGGCGATCAGCGTGACCGCGTCGGTCTCGAACAGGTCGGCGGCCATGCCGGCGCAGTCGCCCACGTTGTCGCCCACGTTGTCGGCGATCACCGCCGGGTTGCGCGGGTCGTCCTCGGGGATGCCGGCTTCCACCTTGCCCACCAGGTCGGCGCCCACATCGGCGCCCTTGGTGAAGATGCCGCCGCCCAGACGCGCAAAGATCGAGATCAGCGACGAGCCGAAGGCCAGGCCGATCAGCGGGTTGAGCGCCTTGGCATCGGCTTTTTCGCCGCCCAGGTACCAGTAAAACAGCGCCACGCCCAGCAGGCCCAAGCCCACTACCAGCATGCCGGTGATCGCGCCGCCCTTGAAGGCCACATCCAGCGCCGGGCCGATGCCCTTGGTGGCTGCCTGCGCAGTGCGCACGTTGGCCCGCACCGACACGTTCATGCCGATGAAGCCGCAGGCGCCCGACAGCACCGCACCCACCACAAAGCCGATGGCGGTGTTCAGGTCGAGGAAGACGCCGATCAGCACCGCCAGCACCACACCGACGATGGCGATGGTGCGGTATTGCCGCGCCAGGTACGCCGCCGCGCCGGTCTGGATGGCGTTGGCGATCTCCTGCATGCGGGCGTTGCCTGCGTCGAGCGAGAGGATGGAGGATCGGGCCCAGAAGCCGTATGCCACGGCAATCAGGCCACAGACAAGCGCCAGTACAAGCGCCGAGTTGCCAGTCATCGAAGAGTCTCCTTGTTGTGTAAAGCGCGGGGGAGATCAACGCGCCGGATGACCTCCCGGGGCGTTGCTTCCTCGTGGCTCCGTTCGGAGACGATTGGCCAACGCGGTGAATGTAGCGGATGACTCGGAAGTCGCAAGGGTCATGAAAGTAAAATCAGGGTTAATCCGGAGCTTCGGTGTTCACTGAACGCACGGTTCGCCCGCAGCCGCGCCGTCACGGGTGCGCATGCGGCCTTCGATTTCGCAACTTCCCATCTGCAGACCATGGCACTCGACAAAGTCACGCCGGGCAAGAACGCGCCCGAAGCCTTCAACGTGATCATCGAAATCCCGATGAACGCCGATCCGGTGAAGTACGAGGTGGACAAGGACACCGGCGCCATCTTCGTGGACCGCTTCATGAGCACGTCCATGCACTACCCGACCAACTACGGCTACGTGCCGCAGACCATCAGCGGCGATGGCGACCCGGTGGACGTGCTGGTGATCACCCCGGTGCCGCTGATTCCCGGCGTGGTGGTGCCGTGCCGCCCGATCGGCATCCTGAAGATGCAGGACGAAGCCGGCGAAGACGGCAAGGTGCTGGCGGTGCCGCTCGACAAGATCCTGGCCATCTACACCCAGTGGCAAAAGCCCGAAGACCTGAACCCGCTACGCCTGAAGACCATTGCGCACTTCTTCGAGCACTACAAGGACCTGGAGCCGGGCAAGTGGGTCAAGATCCTCGGCTGGGAAGGCCCCGAGGCCGCCAAGCAGGAAATCCTGGACGGCATCGCCAATTACAAAAAGGCGCAGGGCTGAAAGGCACAGGGCTGGGCGATGCCCGGTCAGGCCCGTTCAACCCGCGCTGTCCGGCGGCTTGCCCTTGCGGAACGGGCTGCGTTCCTGCAGGTGCTCCAGATAGCCCTCGACGCCTTGCCCCTCGCGGTCCAGAAAGCGCTGTACTGCATCGGCAAACGCCGGATGCGCCAGCCAGTGCGCGCTGGTGGTTTTGACCGGCATCAGCGCGCGCGCCATCTTGTGTTCGCCCTGCGCACCGCCTTCGAAGCGCTGCACGCCATGTTCCATGCACCACTGCAGCGGCTGGTAGTAGCAGGCCTCGAAGTGCAGGCAATCCACACGCTCCAGCGCGCCCCAGTAGCGACCATACGCCACGCGGCCGTCGTCTGACAGGGCGATCAGGCTGCTGGCCATCGGTGTGCGGCCTGCAGGCCCGTCATGCTCGGCGATGAACATCAGCCAGGCCTGCGGCAGATCGCGGGCCATGCGCATGAAGAAATCGCGGCTGAGGTAGGGCGGGTTGCCGTGCTCGAGGTAGGTGCGCTCGTAGCAACGGTAAAAGAAGTCCCAGTCGGCGGCCGAAATGTCGGTGCCGCGCGCCCACCGAAACCGCACACCGGCCTGTTCCACCTTGCGCCGCTCCTGCCGGATCTTCTTTCGCTTGTCCTGGCTCAGGCTCGCCAAAAAGCCCTCAAAGCCCACAATGCCCTCCAATCGCGCTGTGGCGTCTGGTGTACTTTGAGTCTGCCCCGGACTGGCCGCCTGCCAGTGAAACTGCACCGTGTGACGCAGCATCAGGCCTTCGGCGGCGCACGCCTCGATGTCCTCGTCGGCCCCGAACAGCAGATGCAGCGACGACCAGCCCTCGCTGCGGCACAGGTCGATCAACGCACGCACCAAGGCCTGCCGTGCCTGCGCACTGCGGGCCAACAATCGCGTGCCAGGCACCGGCGTGAAGGGCACGGCCACCACCGCCTTCGGAAAGTAGCTCAGGCCGTGCTGCTCGTAGGCGTTGGCCCATGCCCAGTCAAACACGTATTCGCCATACGAATGGCTTTTGCGGTACAGCGCGCAGGCCGCCTGCAGGGTGTCGCCCTGCCACAGCGTGACGAAGTACGGCGTCCAGCCGGTACGCTCGACAGCACTGCCCGAGGCATGCAGCGCTTGCAGGTACTCGTGGCGCATGAAGGGGGTGTCATGGCCCTTTGACGCCAGCAGGTCGTTCCACACGGGCTTGGCGATGCCCGCCGGGCTGTCGTGCACCCGGGTGACATAATCGATCGAACCTTTTTGCACCTGTTCCATGTCCCTGAAAATCTGTGTCGCCCAGCTGAATTTCGTCGTGGGTGACATGCCGGGCAACGCTCAGCGCATCGTCGATGCGGCACGCAAAGCCCATGCGCAGGGCGCCCGCCTGCTGCTCACCCCAGAAATGTCGATCTGCGGCTACGCGGCCGAAGTCCTGTTCCTGCGACCGGCCTTCATCGCCGCCTGTGATGATGCCGTGGATTGGGTGGCCCGCGAGCTGGCGGGGCTTGCCGACATGACAGTGGTCGTCGGTCATCCCAGCGGCAGCGACAGGCGCACCCGCAGTGTGGCGGTGCCGCAGCGCTTCAATGCCGCCAGCGTGATCCGCGGCGGGCAGGTGATCACCAGCTACGCCAAGCGCGAATTGCCCAACTACCAGGTGTTCGACGAGCGGCGCTATTTCACGCCGGGGCAGGGCAGTTGCGTGTTCGACTGCGAAGGCGTGCGCGTCGGTCTGCTGATCTGCGAAGACGCCTGGTTTGATGCCCCGGCACGCGATGCCCGTGCACAGGGCGCCGACGTGCTGGCCATCATCAACGCGTCGCCGTTTCATGTGGGCAAGGGCGCCGAGCGCGAGCACACCATGGCCGATCGCTCGCGCGATTGCGGCCTGCCGCTGATTTACGCGCATCTGGTGGGCGGGCAAGACGAGGTGGTGTTCGAGGGCCGCTCGTTTGCGCTGCAGGCCGATGGCCAGTTGGTCGGCCGCGCCAAGTCGTTCGCCGAAGACCTGTTTATGATCGACGCGCACGCCAGTGGAACGCCGGCGGCGCCGTTGCGTCTGCAGTCCAGTGTGGCGGCGCCCGACGATGCCGACGCCGAACTGTGGGATGCGCTGGTGCTGGGCGTACGCGACTACATCGGCAAGAACGGCTTTCCTGGCGTGATCATCGGCCTGTCGGGCGGCATTGACTCGGCGCTGGTGCTGGCGGTGGCAGTGGACGCGCTGGGCCGCGACCGGGTGCGCGCGGTGATGATGCCGTCGCCCTATACCGCCGACATTTCGTGGCTGGATGCGCGCGAGATGGCGCAACGCCTGGGCGTGCGCTATGATGAAATCTCCATCGTGCCGCAGTTTGAGGCTTTCAAGGCGGCGCTGGCGGCCGAGTTTGCGGGCCTCAAAGAGGACGCGACCGAAGAGAACTTGCAGGCGCGCATTCGCGGCACGCTGTTGATGGCGCTGTCCAACAAGTTCGGCAGTATCGTGCTGACCACCGGCAACAAGAGCGAGATGGCCACCGGCTACTGCACCCTGTACGGCGACATGGCCGGCGGATTCGCAGTGATCAAGGATGTGCTCAAGACGGCGGTGTTCCGCCTGGCGCGCTGGCGCAATGCGAACGATCCGTACGGCACTGGCCTTGAACCGATCCCCGACCGCATCATCACCCGTCCCCCCAGCGCCGAGTTGCGCCCTGACCAGAAAGACCAGGACAGCCTGCCGCCCTATGAGGTGCTCGACGCCATCCTTGAGCGCTACATGGAGAACGACGAGTCGCTTGATGCCATCGCGCAAGCCGGCTTTGACCGCGCCACGGTCGAGCGGGTGGTGCGCCTGGTGAAGATCAACGAATACAAGCGCCGGCAGGCGCCTGTGGGCATTCGCGTCACCCACCGCAGCTTCGGCAAGGATTGGCGCTATCCTATTACCAGCAAGTTTCGCGCATGACGCGTTGAAGCGCCGCATAAAGCGCCACGCCCCTTCCACGAAAGCCCGCCATGAAGCAGATCACCGCCATCGTCAAACCGTTCAAGCTCGAAGAAGTGCGTGAGGCGCTGGCCGAATGCGGCGTGACCGGACTCACCGTCACCGAGGTCAAGGGTTTCGGTCGGCAAAAGGGCCACACCGAGCTGTACCGAGGGGCCGAGTACGTGGTCGACTTTCTGCCCAAGGTGAAGGTGGAAGTGGTGGTGAAGGACGACGACGTGGACCGCTGCGTGGACGCCATCGTGCGTGCTGCGCGCACTGGCAAGATCGGCGACGGCAAGATCTTCGTGACGGCCGTGGAGCGGGTGGTGCGCATCCGCACCGGCGAGACCGACGACAGCGCGGTGTGATCGGTGTGAGGAGGCGGTGCCCTACAGCAGGCGCGGATCGCGCAGGTTGCTCGTAAGCCCCGCGTCCTGAACCAGCCCGCTCAGCAGCACGTCAGCATCGGCGTGCAGGCGTACCAAGCCGAGCTGCGCCTCACCGACAAAGCCTTTGGCCACCGTGTGCTGCATCAGCTGCCACAGCGGCTGCCAGTAGGCTGCGGTGTCCAGCAGGCCGATGGGTTTGTCGTGGTAGCCAAGCTGGCGCCAGGCCCACACCTCGAACAGTTCCTCCAGTGTGCCCACGCCGCCCGGCAAGGCCAAAAAGGCATCGGCGCGCTCGGCCATCATGCGTTTGCGGTCGTGCATCGTGGCCACCACATGCAGCTCGGTGCAGTCGGTCTTGGCCCACTCGCGCTCCATCAGAGCCTGCGGAATGATGCCCACCACGCGGCCGCCAGAGGCCAGGGTGGCATCTGCCACTCGCCCCATCAACCCGTTGTTGCCGCCGCCATAGACCAGTTGCCCGCCGTGGCTGCCGATCCAGCGGCCCACCGCGTCTGCGGCTTTCGGGTACGCAGGCTCTGCGCCGGCGCGCGAGCCGCAGTACACGCAGATGGAGAAGGCGGGCGCTGCGGCTGGCGACTCACTGGCTCCGGCGGCTTGGGGGGTGTCAGGCATGGTTCAACAAGCGCAGAAGAACACGCGCAGGAGGAACGAGGCCAAGCCGCGGCTAGCCACGCGGGGGAACGCTGCTGACCAGGCGCGTGCCGGCCAAAGCGTCATGCAGAAACTGGCGCTGGGGATGAAAGCGGCTGAGCAGCGCCCACACGGCGATCCAGCCCAGCAGCAGCACCGCCATCTCATCGCCACCGAGCTGGAACGGGGCGATGGCGGCCAGTGGCGGCAGGAACCACAACCAGCTCAACAGGTAGCGCCACAGCGCACGGCCCTGGGACAAGGGTTGGCCCAGGCGGTCCACCACGCGGATGTGCCAGGTCTTCATCGCCAGCGTCTGGCCGCGCGCCCAGAACCAGCCAAAGTAGATGCCAAAGATCACGAACAGGAAGCCCTGCAGCAGCCAGCGGCGCTCGTCCATGGCGTTGCGCATTTGGCCCAAGGTGCTGAACAGCCAGCCCGCCACGAACACCACGGCGAACAGCAGCATGCCCTCGTACAGCCAACATCCCATGCGGCGGCCCAGGCCGGGAGCGGTCAGCGGGGGAGGACTGGAGGCAGGGGAGGTGCTGGCAGAGGCGCCAGCCGGTTCACTGGAAAGCGGCATCGGGGACGGCAATCACTGGGACGACGGGGTCGGCAACAGCGTATTGTGGTCCACCAGATCCGGGGAGGCAGCGATGCGGGGCAAAGGCTTTTCGTCGCGTCGGGCTTGCGGCAGCCGCGTGATGCGGCCCTCAGGGGCGGGGCGCGCAGCCACGGCAGCGCCCGCCGGCGGCGGGGCCACGCGCTGCGCCAGCCGCCGCTTTTCGTGCTCGCTCAGGGCGTTGTAGGCCTCCCATTTGGCGCGCACTTCATCCGCAGGCAGTTGCCGCACGTCGGCAAAGTTGAGCCGTGCCCGTGCCCGGTCGGCGGGGCTGAGCGCCACCCATTCGCCCATGCGCTCGTGCAATCGCTGACGGTCGGCCGCGGGCATCTGATCGAAATTGCGGGCCAGCGCGATCCACTTGCGCTTTTGCGCTTCGCTGATCTGCGCCCAGGGCGACTCCAGCGGCGCCAGTGCGGCACGCTGAGAGGCACTGAGCTCACGCCACGCCGGGCCGGTGTTGGCCTGGGACGGGCGGGCTTTGGCGGGCGCCGCCGACGGAGCCGAGTTTATCGCTGTGTTGGGTGCCGCGCTCGCTGTGGAGGTGGACGCGGAACTGGCCTCAGGCGCAGGCGAGGCGAGCGCGGCGATGGAGCCAGCCAGCAACGCTACAGCCACCCCGAGCTGCAGCCCAAGCACCGACCCAGCTCCACGCGATGTGGTCACGTCAGTCCTTGGAAGCGGGGGCGGCGGGGGCGTCAGCAGCCGAGGCGGCCGGCTCTGACGACGCAGCACCAGCGTCTTCCACCGACGCACGCAGGAATTCGACGAAGCCCGGGTCGGCGTAGGCCGCCAGCGGAAGTTCGTGGGTGAGCAATTGCGCGTCAAGCTCGGCCAGCTCAGAGGCGCGGTACTGGTTGGTGCTGGCGTTGATGAGCGTCAAGCCAGCCACCAGCGCCACCAGCGGCACCAGCGAGGCCAGGCGCGTCCACATGCCGGCGTCATCAGACGGGCCAAAGCCGGCTGCGCCCGCGGCGGATGCGACCGCCACCTGCAAAAGCGAGGGCGAGACCACCGCCACACCTGACAGCGCGATGCCGCGCTTGCGCACCGCCAGCGCCTGCTCGCGCGCGGCGCGCAGGCGCTCGAGGTTGTCGCGGCCGATCTGCTGGGTGGATTCGGTCAGGCGCAGCGCCACAAAACCACCCACCACGTCGGCGCGGGCGTCCGAGCGGTCTGGGTGGGTGTGAATGTGAGGTTGCGTCATGGTTCGATCCCTCTGGCCTTCAGGGTCTTGCTGAGCGCCTGGACTGCCCTGAAACAGTGCGTTTTGACACTGCCCTCGGAGCAACCCATGACCGCCGCCGTTTCAGAGACGTCCAGATTCTCCCAGTAACGCAGCAGGAAGGCCTGGCGTTGACGCGCCGGCAAGGCCTGCAAGGCCTGTTCGATCGCCTGCAGAACCTGAGCCCGGTCAAGCGCAGCCTCGGAAGCGTTGTGAAGAGTGCCCGCGGCAGGTGCCAAGGATTCCAGAAGGTCGAAATCCCCATCGTCGGTGTCGCTTTCGAGCTCACCGAAGTTCACGAATAGGGCATTTCGCGTCTTTTGACGGCGAAACCAGTCGAGCATGCAGTTCGACAGGATGCGCTGGAACAGCAGCGGCAGTTCGCCGGTGGACTTGTCGCCGTAGTGCTCGGCCAGCTTCATCATGCTGTCCTGCACGATGTCGAGCGCCGCTTCTTCGTCGCGCACATGGAACAGGGCGCGCTTGAAGGCGCGACGTTCCACCGAGCGGAGAAAGTCCGAAAGTTCCTGCGCGGAGGCCAAAATGAACCGGGGAAAAATCTACTGCACAAGGTGGGGAAGACCTTGATCCGCGCTGGCTGCACGGCCTGGACACCCCGGCCTGAAAATTATTGCATCCCGCGCACCCACTTGGCGCGAATTGTTGCTGCAGTGCGATAATCACGCCCTCGTACCCGAAACGAGCCCTGATCCGGCGCCGGAAAGCCAGCGTCCATGGTCAAGGGTTCAAAGTCCCGAGCAGGTCCCACGAGGGCCGCTGCAAGGGGCACCCTAGGTTTTTCCTCAGCGAAATTCGCAAAGGTTGAAGATGGAAATCTCCAAAGCCGAGCTGTCGGCTGCCGCCGCCTCGTCCGCCCAGCCCTCCGCCGCCAGCGCGGAATTGAGGGGCTCCGAAATCCTCGTCAAGTCGCTTCAGGCCGAAGGCGTGAAGTTCATCTGGGGCTATCCCGGTGGCGCGGTGTTGCACATTTACGACGCGCTGTACAACCAAGACACGATGGAGCACGTGTTGGTGCGCCACGAGCAGGCTGCGGTGCACGCGGCCGACGGCTACGCGCGCGCCACGGGTGAGGTGGGTGTGGCCCTGGTGACCAGCGGCCCCGGCGTGACCAATGCCGTCACCGGCATCGCCACCGCCTACATGGACAGCATTCCGATGGTGATCATCACCGGCCAGGTGCCCACCCATGCCATCGGCCTGGACGCCTTCCAGGAATGCGACACCGTGGGCATCACCCGCCCGATCGTCAAGCACAACTTCCTAGTGAAAGACGTGCGCGAGCTGGCCAGCGTGATGAAAAAGGCCTTCCACATCGCCCGCAGCGGCCGCCCGGGCCCGGTGGTGGTGGACATTCCCAAGGACGTGTCGTTCAACAAGACCGCCTGGAAGGGCTACCCCGACTCGGTGGAAATGCGTTCGTACAACCCGGTGCGCAAGGGCCATGGCGGTCAGATCCGCAAGGCGCTGCAGTTGCTGATGAACGCCAAGCGGCCCTACATCTACACCGGTGGCGGCGTGCTGCTGAGCAACGCCTGCGCCGAGCTGCGCACGCTGGTGGACATGCTGGGCTATCCGGTCACGAACACGCTGATGGGCCTGGGTGCGTACCCGGCCAGCGACCGCAAGTTCCTGGGCATGCTGGGCATGCACGGCACGATCGAAGCCAACAACAGCATGCAGCACTGTGACGTGCTGCTGGCGGTGGGCGCGCGCTTTGACGACCGCGTGATCGGCAACCCCAAGCACTTTGCGCAAAACGAGCGCAAGATCATCCACATCGACATCGATCCGTCGAGCATTTCCAAGCGTGTGAAGGTGGACGTACCCATCGTCGGGGATGTCAAGGAAGTGCTGACCGAACTCATCGCGATGATCCGCGAGTCGGGCATGAAGCCCGACACCAATGCGCTGGGCGCCTGGTGGGACACGATCGAAGGCTGGCGCAAGCGCGACTGCCTGCGCTACGACCGCCACAACCAGGACGTGATCAAGCCGCAGTACGTCATCGAGACCCTGTGGAACATGACCAAGGACGTCGAGACCTACATCACGTCCGACGTGGGCCAGCACCAGATGTGGGCCGCGCAGTTCTACCGCTTTGACGAGCCGCGCCGGTGGATCAACTCGGGCGGCCTGGGCACCATGGGTGTGGGCATCCCGTACGCCATGGGCATCAAGCTGGCCAAGCCCGAGTCCGAGGTGTACTGCATCACCGGCGAAGGCTCGGTGCAGATGTGCATCCAGGAACTGTCCACCTGCAAGCAGTACAACACGCCGATCAAGGTGATCAGCCTGAACAACCGCTACCTGGGCATGGTGCGCCAGTGGCAGGAACTCGACTACGAGGGCCGCTACAGCCACAGCTACATGGACGCGCTGCCCAACTTCGTGAAGCTGGCCGAGGCCTATGGCCACGTGGGCATGCTGATCGAGAAGCCGCAGGATGTGGAGCCGGCGCTGCGCGAGGCGCGCAAGCTCAAGGACCGCACCGTGTTCATGGACTTCCGCACCGATCCGACGGAAAACGTGTTCCCGATGGTGCAGGCCGGCAAGGGCATCACCGAAATGCTGCTGGGCTCTGAAGAGCTCTGATTTTTTCTTTTTATCCCAGACGAATCTATTGGGCACCGATCCGCGCGGTTACCGCCGCGTGGTGAGGGTGTCCGAAAAGAGGAATCGAACATGAAACACATCATCGCGGTGCTGCTCGAGAACGAGCCGGGCGCCCTGTCCCGCGTCGTTGGCCTGTTCTCGGCCCGCGGCTACAACATCGAATCGCTGACCGTGGCGCCCACCGAGGACGCCAGCCTGTCGCGCATGACCATCCAGACCACCGGGTCGGACGATGTGATCGAGCAGATCACCAAGCACTTGAACCGCCTGATCGAGGTGGTCAAGGTGGTCGACCTGACCGAGGGCGCCTACACCGAGCGCGAGCTGATGCTGGTGAAGGTGCGCGCGGTGGGCAAGGAACGCGAGGAGATGAAGCGCATGGCCGACATCTTCCGCGGCCGGGTCATCGATGTCACCGAGAAGAGCTACACCATCGAGCTCACCGGTGACTCGTCCAAGAACGACGCCTTTTTGGAGGCGATCGACCGCAGCGCCATTCTGGAGACCGT
>JBJTCL010000067.1:0-32797 GCA_046091865.1 Burkholderiaceae bacterium
GCCATGTTGTGCGTGGCGATGCCGCCCACCGGCAGCAATGTCGCATCGGCGGGCAGCACCGCCCGCAGCGCCTTCAGCGCCGGCGGCGTGATCATCTCGGCCGGGAACAGCTTGAGCGCATGCGCGCCCGCGGCCAGCGCTGCAAAGGCCTCGGTGGGCGTGGCCACGCCGGGCACGCAGGCCATGCCCAGATGCAGCGCCTCGCGTACCACCGCGGCATCGAAGTTCGGCGCCACCACCAGCCGGCCGCCGGCGGCATGCACCTCGCGCACCTGCTGTGCGCTCAACACCGTGCCCGCGCCCACCACGGCCTGCGGCAACGCCTGTCGCAAGGCCGAGATGCTGTGCAGCGGCTGCGGCGAATTGAGCGGCACCTCCAGCACTTCGATGCCCGCCTGCACGATGGCCGCGCCGCCGGCGCTGAAGGCGCTGCGGGCGGTGCTGCCCGCCGATGCGACATTGCTGCCGGTGGGCGGCATCGCCACGCACAACATGGCGGCATTCCGCGCGGCGGGCGCCAACGGGTTTGGCATCGGCTCGGCGCTGTACCGCCCCGGCCGCAGTGCTGTCGAGGTGGCGACGGCCGCCCGCGAGTTCGTAGCGGCATGGCGCGGTACCATTTCGGCATGACGACCACGCCCTTTCCCTACACCCCCAACGCCTCGATCCACCTGGGCCTGAAAGACCGCGTGACCCTGGTCACCGGCGGCTCGCAAGGCATCGGCGAAGCCTGCGCCCGACGCTTTGCGCGCGAAGGCGCACCGGTGGTGATCGCCGACATCGACACCGCCCGCGGCGAAAAGCTCGCCAAGGAGATCGGTGGGCGCTTCATTCACTGCGACGTCGGCGACAGCGCGCAGGTGCATGCGATGGTCGATGCGGTAGTGGCCGCGCACGGCCGCATCGACGTGCTGGTCAACAACGCCGGCATCTTTCGCGCATCCGACTTTCTGGACATCACCGAGGCCGACTTCGATGCGGTGCTGCGGGTCAACCTCAAGGGCGCCTTTCTGGTGGCCCAGGCGGTGGCGCGGGTGATGGCGCGCGCGCGCCGCGGCAGCATCGTGCACATGAGCTCGGTGAATGCGGTGGTGGCGATTCCGTCGATCGCCAGCTACAACCTCAGCAAGGGCGGCGTGAACCAGCTCACCCGCGTGATGGCACTGGCGCTGGCCGAATACGGCATCCGTGTGAACGCGGTAGCCCCCGGCACCATCGCCACCGAACTGGCGGCCAAGGCGGTGCTGACCAGCGAGGATTCGCGCAACCGCATCCTGAGCCGCACGCCGATGCTGCGTCTGGGCCAGCCGGCCGAGGTGGCCGAAGCGGTGGCGTGGCTGGCCAGCGATGCAGCCAGCTACATCACCGGCGAGATCGTCGTCATCGACGGCGGCCGCATGGCGCTCAACTACACCGTTCCCATCCAGGGGGCGATGCAGTGACGCGCCCTGCGCGCTCTGATCCGCCTGTGCGCGTCATCTCATCCATGGCCACGCGGCTGCTGCTGGCCGAACTGGTGAACCTGTACGCACAGCACGGCGGTGACGCGGTACAGGTGGAGTCAGTGGGCGGGGTGGACGCCGCCAAGCGGGTGCAGGCCGGCGAGGCCTTCGATGTGGTGGCGCTGGCGTCCAACGCCATCGACACCCTGATCGCCTCGGGCCATGTGCGCCCGCCACGGGTGGACCTGGTGCTGTCGGGCGTGGCGGTGGCGGTGCGCGCCGGCGCTACGGTGCCCGACCTGTCGAGCGAGGACGCCGTGAAGGCCGCCGTGCTGGCCGCACCCTCGTTGAGCTACTCCACCGGCCCAAGCGGCGTGGCGCTGGCACGCCTGTTCGAGCGCTGGGGCATCGCACAGCAGATCGCGTCGCGCATCGTGCAGGCGCCCCCCGGTGTGCCGGTGGGTTCGCTGGTGGCGCGGGGCGAGGTGGCTCTGGGCTTTCAGCAACTGAGCGAGCTGCTGCCGCTGGAGGGCATCACCATCGTGGGCCCGCTGCCGCCTGCCATCCAGATCAACACCGTGTTCTCGGCCGGCGTGGCCGCCACCTGCACCGATGCCGACGCGGCACGGCGCTGCATTGACTTCATGGCCTCGGACGCTGCCGCCGCGGCCAAGCAGCACCACGGCATGGAAGCTGCCTGAGCCCCAAGGCCTCGGGCCCAAGCCCTGAACCTTTCACACGAGACCGACATGCGACTTCTTCACACCATGCTGCGCGTGGGCAACCTGCAGCGCTCCATCGACTTCTACACCCAGGTGCTGGGCATGAAGCTGCTGCGTCAGTCCGAGAACCCCGAGTACAAGTACTCGCTGGCCTTCATCGGCTATGGCAACAACCCCGACCACGCCGAAATCGAACTCACCTACAACTGGGGTGTGGACCACTACGAGCTGGGCACCGCCTTCGGGCACATCGCCATCGGCGTGCCCGACTGCTACGCCGCGCTGGACAAGATCAAGGCGGCGGGCGGCAACGTCACCCGCGAGCCCGGCCCGGTGAAGGGTGGCACCACGGTGATCGCCTTAGTCACCGACCCCGACGGCTACAAGATCGAGCTGATCCAGCGCGCCACGCTCTGAGCCGAGCGCGTCGCAAGGCTGTTACAGCCGCTGCGGCCGCAGCGCACAGGCCTCGCGCGCCAGCTGGGTGATCGCGTCCCAGCGGCCCTCGCGCACCAGCGCGGGCGGCACGATCCACGAGCCCCCCACGCAGGCCACGTTGCTCAGCGCCAGAAACTCGGCCGCGTTGCCCGCGTGGATGCCCCCTGTCGGGCAAAAGCACACGTCGGCAAACGGCCCCTGCCAGGCCCTGAGCATGGCCACACCGCCCGCCTGCAGCGCCGGAAAGAACTTGAGCTCGGTGTGACCGCACTCGGCGGCCTGCAGGATCTCACTGCCGGTGGCCACGCCAGGCAGCAGCGGCAGGGCCAGGTCGCGGCAAGCGGCGCGCAGCCCCGCCGTGAAGCCGGGGCGGACGGCAAAGCGTGCGCCCGCGCCGACGGCGGCCTGGGCGTCGGCGGCACTGCGCACCGTGCCGGCGCCTGCCACCGCCTGCGGCACTTCGGCCGCGATGCGTTCGATGCAGCGCAGGGCCACCGGGGTGCGCAGCGTCACCTCGAGCATGCGGATGCCTCCGGCCACCAGCGCGCGCGCCAGCGGCACTGCGTGGTGTTCGTAGTCGAGCACGATCACCGGAATCACCGGCGCGTGCCGCATCACCTGCAGGGCCGTGAGAGGGGCAGCGGATGTCATGGCGCGCAGTGTAGTCATTGGGCCGTGCGCGGCTGCGCCTCGCTACACTGCGCGGCCATGGACTTCCATGCGATGCGCGTGCGTGACCCTGCCCCGATGCTCGAGGCCACGCTGCGCACCTGGGGCGGGCGCCAGGACCTGTGGGTCTTCGGCTACGGCTCGCTGATCTGGAACCCCGAGTTCGACTACGTTGAATCGCGGCCCGCGCAGGTACATGGCTGGCACCGGGCGCTGAAGATGTGGAGCCGCGTGAACCGCGGCACGCCCGAGCTACCCGGTCTTGTGTTCGCGATGCTGCCTGGGGGCTGCTGCCGCGGTGTGGTGTTCCGCATTCCGCGCGAAGACGGCCGTGCGGTGCTCGACCGGCTGTGGGACCGCGAGATGATGACCGGCGTGTACGACCCGCGCTGGCTGCCCTGCAAGACCGACGAAGGCGTGGTGAGCGCGCTGGCCTTCACCCTGTCGCGGCGCAGCCCGAACTTCACCGGCCAGCTCACCGACGATGCCTATCGCCGCATCTTTGCCGAAGCCCGCGGCCGCTACGGCACCACGCTCGAATACGCACAACGCACGCTGGAGCACCTGCGCCAGCACCGCATCCACGACAGTGCGCTCGAGCAGTTGCTGAAGAAAACGGCGCCCTGAACGGGCGGCTACCTGCCACGCTGGCGCTGCTGCCACAGGCGTTCGGCCTGGGCCAACAGATCCACCGTGTCCACATCAAGTACGCAGCCCTCGTCATCGGTGTCCAGCGGCGTCACCTGGCAGCTGCGCAGCACCGGGGCTGCGCCGCGGTCGCCGTGCAGGGCCAGCAGCGCTTCGCGGCAAGCTGCCGAAAACCCGACCGGATGTCCGCGCTGGCCGCGGTACAGCGGCGTCACCGCCTGGCAAGCCGCGCCGGCCGTCGCGGCCAGGCGCTGGGCCACGGCGCGCAGCGTGGCCGGCTGCACCAGGGGCAGGTCGGCCGGCAGGATGAGCCAGCCGTCGGCATCGGCCGTGGCGCGCACCGCCGCCGCGATGCAGTCGCCCATGCCCGGGTGCGCGGCGCGCTCCAGGTGCCAGGGCAGCCCGCTGGCCTCGGCAGCGGCCACGGTGTGCTGCACAACGCTGCGGTCGCCCAGCGGGGCATCGAGCTTGTGCGTGCTGCCGCCCGATGCGCGGAAGCGATCACCCCGACCCGACGCAAGGATCAGCACCACCGGGCTCATGCGGGCACCGCCCCGGGGGTACGATCGTGGCAGCGGGCCAAGCCGTGAACCTTGTGGTGCGATGGTGTGCAACGCATCGTTTCATCGTACAACGCGCCACCGCCTGCGGCCCAACGCATCGACCTCCCACCCATCTGCCATCCATGACCACGACCGCCTCCATCGCCGACCTGCGCAAGAGCTACGAGCGCGCCGAACTCAGCGAGGACGCCTCGCATGCCGATCCGCTGAAGCAGTTTGAGCAGTGGCTGCAGGAGGCCATCTCGGCGCAGGTGCCCGAGCCCAACGCAATGACGCTGGCCACCGTGGGGCCCGACCTGCGGCCCAGCACGCGGGTGGTGCTGATCAAGGGCATGGATGCGCGCGGCATCGTCTGGTACACCAACTACGACAGCCGCAAGGGGCGCGAGCTGGCGGGCAACCCCTATGCCGCGCTGCAGTTTCACTGGGTGGAGCTCGAGCGCACGGTGCGCATCGAAGGCCGGGTGGAGAAGACCAGCGCCGAAGACAGCGATGCCTACTTCCACAGCCGGCCGCTGGATTCGCGCATCGGCGCCTGGGCCAGCCCGCAAAGCGAGGTGATCAGCGGGCGCAGCGTGCTGGTGGCCAATGCAGCCAAGTACAGCGCGCAGTTCCTGCTGAACCCGCCGCGGCCTGCGCACTGGGGTGGCTACCGTCTGGTGCCCGACCAGTGGCAGTTTTGGCAAGGGCGCAAGAGCCGGCTGCACGACCGGCTGCGCTACCTGCTGCAGGCCGACGGCGCGTGGCTGCGCGAGCGGCTGGCGCCCTGATGGTGCGGCATCACTTGACGCTGACCGCTTCGGTCATGCGGTAGTACAGGCCGTAGGGGTCGTCCTTCAGCACGCTGAAGCGGCCCTCCACCACCACCGGATCGATGGTCACCGGCACCGGCACGCGGGTGCGCACCTCGATCATGCTCTCAGGCCCCCCGGGGGTGCAGAACGAGCAGCTCAGCGGCACCGAGCTGAGCAAAAAGTGACGCTGCCGCTCGCCGGGCTCCAGCGGCATCATGAAGCCCTGCACCCGTTGCTTCTTGTCGTTGAGCACCAGCTGCTGCGGCTCGAACAGCGGCAGCACCCGGTTCTTTTCGGTGCGGGTCTTCACGGCGGTCAGCACGCTCCAGGGCACCACGTCACTGCGCTGCGGTAGCGGCGCGATCGGGCTGTCGGGGCTGTGCACCCCGGCGCCCGAGCCGGCCGGCAGGCCCGGCGCGCCCGTTTGAGCGAGCGCCGTGCCGACGCCTGCGCAAGCCACCAGCATCGACGCCACCGCCAGTCGGGGCGCCACCTTGACGCGGGCAAACGAAAGGATCGGCATGGTGGCCTCAGTGCTCGTGGCGCATGCCACAGTACTTGCCGATGGCCAGCCCCTTGCACGAGGCCGCCAGCTCCTTCTGGCACTGGTCGGGTTTCTTGCCCGATTCCAGGCACTTGGCTGCCGCCTCGTGCGCCGCGGCCATCGCGCGGTGGCGCTGGATGTCCTGCTTGATTTCCTTGTCGCTGTGGGCCTGCGCCATCGCTGCAGCCGGCCACAGGGCTGCCGCTGCCATCGTTGCCAGCACGGCAGCCAGCGACATCGTGCGAATGTCTTTCATCATCACCTCACCTGGATTGGAGCAACACGCCCGGGTCGGCATGGTACGCGCTGGCCGACGGAATGAGCGCGGCCAGCACCGCCACCCCCACGGCACCGGCCACCACCGCGGCTTCGGCCGGTGACCACCACCAGGCGGTCACCGCCAGCGAGCGCTGCGCATCCAGCAGCAGGCCCACACCGCCGGTCAGCATGTGGCCCAGCAGCAGGCCTGCCACGCAGGCCATGGCCGCCAGCCACAGCGCTTCGCAGACCAGCAGGCCGGCGATACGGCGCGGCGGCGCGCCCAGCATGCGCAGCATCGCCAGGTCGCTGCGGCGCTCGCGCACGGCGCTCCACAGCGCAATGAACACGCTCAGGCCGGCGGCCGCCAACAGCACCGCGCCAAAGCCGCGCAGCACCTCGGTGCCCGCGCCCAGCAGGCGCAGCAGCCGCGTCACCTCCACCGCCGGTGCCGCCGCCTGCAGGCTGGTGGCGGCATTCACCCAGCGCGGAAAGGTCACTGCCGCCAGCGGGCTGCGGTAGCGGATCAGCACCATCGTCACTTCGCGCTCGGCCTGCAGCGCCTTGCGGTCGGCTTCGTCCTGCGCCATCGCTTTCTCGTGCAGCAGCCACACCGATTCGCTGGCGGTCAGCACCAGCCGGTCGAGCACGCAGCCACAGTGCTTGAGCACACCGCTCACCACGAAAGGCGCCTGGCTGTGCGCCTCGCCGCTGCCGCCCAGGCCGTGGGTGCCCACAAAGCGCTGCCCCAGGGCAAGACCGGTGCGCTGCGCCACCTGCGCGCCCACCACCGCCTGCATTGGGCCGCTCCACAGCGTGCCTTGCGCCAGCGTGGCGCCGTAGTGCGCCACATAGTCGTGCGTGGTGCCGACGATGCGCCAGCCGCCAAAGCTGTCACCCAGGCTCAGCGGGATCAGCTGCGCCACCTGGGGTTGCGCCTGCAGTTGCTTCACATCGGCCAGCGCCATGTTGCCCGGTGGCACGTCGATGTGGAACACGCCCGACAGGATCAGCTGGATCGGGCTGCCCTTGGCACCCACCACCACATCGATGCCCTTGAGGTCGCGGTCGAACGCGGCCTCGACCTGCTCACTCAACAGCACCACCAGGGTGATGGAGGCAATCCCCACCGACAACAGCATCAGGTTGAGCACGGTGGCCAGCGGCCGCGACCACAGGTAGGTCCACGACAGGCGAAGCAGCCCGGTCCAGCCGGCGTTCATGCGGCGCCCTCCGGATTCGGCTGCGGCAGAGGATTGACCTGCAGGTGCCGGGCCTGCGGCAGCAAAGGCGCCACGCGTGCGTCGTGCGTGGCGATCACCAGCGTGGCACCGCACTCCTGGGCACGGCGCTGCAGCAGCTGCACCGCACGCTGTGCGTTGTCGTCGTCCAGGCTGGCGGAGGGCTCATCGGCCAGCAGGACGCGGGGTTGCAGCAACGTGGCACGCGCCAGCGCCACGCGTTGCGCCTGTCCACCCGACAGCTGCGAGGGCTTGCGCTGGCGCAGGGGCTCCAGCTCCAGCGCCGCCAGCGCCTGCTGCACCGCCATCGCATCCACCGGCCGCCCGCTAGCAAAAAACGGCAGCTCGAGGTTCTGCTGCACCGTGAGCGCTTCGCTCAGGAACAGGCGCTGCGGCAGCAGGCCGATGGTGGCGGCGCGCCATGCGTCGCGCGCGGCGCCTTTCAGGGCGCTGTGCCCGCTGGCGCCAGCGCTGAGCGCCTGGCCGGCCACCACCAGCGAACCCGCGGCCGGCGTGAGCAAGCCGGACACCAGCGCCAGCCAGGTCGATTTGCCCGAACCGGACCGGCCGGTGAGCAGCAAGCTGGCGCCCTGCGGCAGCGACACATCGGGAAAGACGATGGCAGACGCACCGGGATGCGCGTAGGACAGCGCGGCGGATTCGATCATCGGTCGGCGGCCCCGATGCGCTCGGGTTCAAAAGCCTGCGGATTCACCGCCATCCACATCGGCGGCGGCACCGACTTCTTCAGTCCTGCCACAGCTCGGCAAAGGTCTTGCGGAACTTGGCCACCTTGGGCGCGGCCACCGCCATGCAATAGCCCTGGTGCGGATTGCGCTCGAAGAAATCCTGGTGGTAGTCCTCGGCGGGCCAGTAGTTGTGCATCTGCTGCAGCTCGGTCACCACCGGTCCGCGAAAGATGTTGTCGCGTTCGAGCATGGCGATGAAGTCGCGCGCCACCGGCTCCTGCTCGGGCGTGGTCCAGTAAATGCCGCTGCGGTACTGGGTGCCCACGTCGTTGCCCTGGCGATTCAGCGTGGTGGGGTCGTGGATCAGGAAGAAGATCTGCAGGATCTGGTGCAGGCTGATCTGCGCCGGGTCGTACTGCAGCTTGACGACCTCGTTGTGACCGGTACGCCCGGTGCACACCTGCTCGTAGCTCGGCTGGATGGTCGTGCCGTTGCTGTAGCCCGACTCGACATCGGTGATGCCACGCACCTTGACGAACACCGCCTCGGTGCACCAGAAGCAACCGCCGCCCAGCACGATGGTGGACGGTTTGGAAGGGGAATCCGACATGAAGCAACTCCGCCGTGAACTCAGTCACTGCGCATCGTAGCGGCGCGCGGATTCTAGCAGGTCGGGTGTGCCAATCAGGCGATTCAGGCCGTCGAAGTCGAGCATGCGCTCACGCCAGGGCGCGGTGGTCTGGTGCGCATGCAGGCTGGCGTAGTAGCCCTGCAGCGCATGGGCCGCAGCACGCGCGGTACCCCCCGGAAAGATGACGATGCGAAAACCGCGCGCGCCCAGTTCGGCCGCCGACTGCACTGGCGTCTTGCCGCCCTCGACCATGTTGGCCAGCAGCGGCACCCGCTGCGCAAAGCGTGCGCAGGCGGCATCCATCTGCTCGGGCGTGCGCAAGGCCTCGATGAACAAGGCATCCACCCCGCAGGCCACGTAGGCCTCGGCGCGCTCCATCGCGGCGTCAAAGCCTTCCACCGCCAGCGCATCGGTGCGCGCCAGGATCAGCGTGCGCTCGCTGTGCCGTGCATCGAGCGCGGCACGCAGCTTGCCCTGCATCTCGGCCACCGGCACCACCGTCTTGCCGTCCAGGTGGCCACAGCGCTTGGGAAAGCCCTGGTCTTCCAGCTGGATCATCGCGGCGCCGGCGCGCTCGAAGTCGCGTACGGTGCGCTGGGTGTTGATGGCGTTACCAAAGCCGGTATCGGCATCGACGATGACCGGCACGCGCACCCGGTCGGTGATGTGCGCGAGCGTCTGCGCCACCTCGGTGGCGGTGGTCAGGCCCACGTCCGATCGGCCCAGCCGCGTGTAGGCGATCGACGCACCCGACAGGTACAGTGCCTCAAAGCCCGCCTGTTCGGCAATCAGCGCGGTCAGTGCGTCGTAGATGCCAGGGGCCAGCAGCGCATCGCTGCGGGCCAGGCGTTGGCGCAGATCCGGACGGTCCTGCGGAGTGTTGGGGTTCATGGTGCTGCCTCCTGCGCGGCTGCGGTCGTGGTCGCGCCCTTCGGCGTGGCCTGCAACAGCCGCGCCAGCGTGTCGGCCGCGATGGCGCCGCCCGCGATCGCGCTCAGCAAGCCGTTGCCCGACAGGTAGCCCCACACCGCGTTGCCCGACACACCCCGCGCCGCACCACCCGCCGCGCACAGGTTAGGCAGCGGCTGGCCCTGCGCGTTGAGCACGCGGCAGTGGGCGTCGATGTCCAGCCCGCCCTGGGTGTGAAACAGTGCACCGGTGACGCGGATGGCAGTGAAAGGCGGCTGCAGCGCGCGCTTGAAGCTGCGGCCAAAGGCATCAGGCTGGCCGCTGGCAGCCGACTGTGCGACGCCTTGCAGCGTGGCCTCGAGCGACTGCAGGTCGCAGCCGATGATCTGCGCCAACTGCGCCACCGATTCGGCCTGGCGACAGGCCCCGGCGGCCTGTGCATCGCGAAAGTCCGGGAAGCTCTGCGCCAGCGGCATCAGGTCGTCGTCGATCAGGTTCCAGGCCGTGCCACCCGGCTGCGCCAGCACCGCCACCGAGGCCTCGGAATAGCCGCCTGTCTCGTCGTGAAAGCGCTCGCCCCGCGCGTTGATCTGCACGCCGCCTTCCATCATCAGCGCCCACGAGATCAGCACCCCCTGCGGTACCGCCCACGATCCATGGCCCTGGTAGCCGCCCAGATCAGCCAGACGCGCGCCAAGCGCACGGCCCCAGGCAATGGCGCTTCCGTCGTTGCCCACATGGCCGCCAAAGGTGGCGTCGCGCATCTCGGGCAGCAGCTCGCGCACCATGGCCGCGTTGCCGCCAAAGCCGTTGCAGGCCAGCAGCAGCGCATCGCAGCGCAGGTGTTCAAGGCTGCCATCGGGGCGCTCGTAGCCCAGGCCGGTGATGCGCGCGCCACCGTCGCCCTGCTCCACCCACAGTTCGCGCACCAGGGCTTGCGTCAGCAAATCCACGCCCGCCGCTTGCGCCGCTGATTGCAGTCGCTGCATCAGGCCCGCGCCGGTGCGCTCGGGCACCGCATGCATGCGCAGCGCGCTGTGGCCTGGGTACAGAAAACCGTCCAGCAGTTCCCAGGCGATGCCATGCCGTTCGCCCAACGCATCGATGGCGGGACCGATGGCGCGGGCGTAGGCATCCACCAGGTGCAGTGCGGCGGTGCCATCGGTCTTGTTGCGGATGTCCTGCGCAAAGCGTTCCACCGAATCGTCCACGCCGCGTGCGCCTTGCACCCGGGTGCCGGGAGCCGGCACGAAGCCGGACGACAGCGCGGTGGACCCTCTCGGCTCGGCATCGCGCTCGAGCAGCACCGCGTCGATGCCTGCCTCTTTGAGCAGCAGCGCAGCGGTCAGCCCGCAGGCACCGGCGCCGACGATGGCCACCGGCACCTGGGGTGCATCGCCGGGCGGCGTGCCGTGACGGACAACAGGCTCGGACATGGGCGCGCAGTCACCGGCTCAGGCCGTGGGGCGATGCAGGTACTGGCCGATCGGCTTGCCGATCACACCCTTATCGTGCTCGTAGATCTGCTGACCGCGCAAAAAGGTCTGCTCCACGCGGGCCGACAGCTCCAGGCCCTCGAACGGCGTGTAGCCCTGGGTGGACGGCGAGTCCTTGGCGTGGATGGTCCAGGTGCGCGCCGGGTCCACCAGCGCCAGGTCGGCGTCAAAGCCCACGTCGATGTCGCCCTTGCGGTTCAGGCCGTAGCGCTGCGCCGGGTTCCAGCTGGTCACGCGCGCCATGTGGTTGTAGCCCATGCCGCGGCGCGCACCTTCGCTCACTAGCGCAGGCAACAGGTACTCGGTGCCGCCGAAGCCGCTCTTGGCCATCCAGATGTTGCCGAAGTAGTGGCGCGGAATCTTGAGCTCCTGGCGGCAGCAGGCGTGATCGCTCACCACCCAATCCAGCTCGCCCTGCAACAGCGCGTCCCACAAGAACTCCACGTCTTCGCGCGGGCGGATGGGCGGGTTCACCTTGGCCAGCTCGGCCGCCTTGCTGGTGATGTCCAGCATCAGGTGGCCGATGGTCACCTCGCGCTTGAAGTCGATGTGCGGGAACACCTCGCTCATCATCATCGCCGCCTGCACCGCCTTGCGCGAGCTCAGGTGAAGCAGGTTGATGTTGGGCAAGGCCGTTTCGTTGGCCAGGTAGGCCGCGATGAACACCGCCAAGCCCTCAGAGTGCTGCGGCCGCGAGGCGCTGTAGGCCGCCAGGCCTTTCATCGATTTGTCCTTCTCCACCATCTTGGTGTAGGCCGTCATGATCTCGGCCGTCTCGCAGTGCAGCGACAGCGAGATCTGCCGGGCGCGCTCGGGCATCTGCTCGCGCGCTGCCTGGATGCCGCGCATGATGACCTCGAAGTGCGCAAGGTCGTAGCGCTCGTCTTCGCCGATCATCAGAAAGTCTTTCTGCGTGTTCGACGCGCCATGCAGGCCGTGCGAACCGTAGAACATGAAGATCTTGAAGCTGGACACGCCGTGCTTGTCGATCAGCATCGGGATCTCGTCGATGTGGGTGCGGTCCATGGGGGCCAGGTGAAAGCCGTAGTCCACATGGAAGCGGCCTTTCGAGATCTTGAGCACCTCGGGGTAGAACTTCTTGTACGGGCCACCCTTGTTCAGGTAGTACTGGCCGGTGCGGAAGTAGTTCAGGCTGGAGGTGACACCGCCCATGGCCGCAGCCTTGGATTCGGTGACTGCATCCTCGGCCAGCGGCGAATAGATGCCGCTGTGCATGTGTGCGTCGACCACGCCCGGAAAGGCCAGCAGGCCACGACCGTCGTGCACCTTCTTCGCGCGCTTGACGGCAATGCCGGGCGCGACCTGGGCGAACTTGCCGTCCTTGATGGCGATGTCGGCCTCGTGCACCACGTTGCCGTGCGGACGCACCACGCGCAGGTTCTTGATCAGCAGATCGAATTCGGGTTGGCTCATGGTCGGGTCTCCACGCTCAGGGGTTGGTTATCGGTTTGGAGTCGGGAACGCAGCGCGGGCATCAGCCCACCCTGTTGCACCATGTTCAGCAGGAAATCAGGCACCGGCTGCACCGCCACCGGCGTGCCATCGGGCAGGCTCAGCATGCAGCGGTCACGGTCAAGCCTGAGGGTGTCATGGGGCCGCAATGCGTCGACGTCGTCACAGGTGAGCAGCAGCAGGCCCAGGTTGAAGGCATTGCGGAAGAACAGCCCACCCCAGCTGGGCGCGATCACCGCGGCCACGCCCAGGTGCACCAGCGCGGCAGCCGCCTGCTCACGCGACGAGCCGATGCCGAAGTTGGCGCCGGCCACGATCAGGTCACCGGGCTTCACCTCGCGCGCAAAGGCGGGCACGGTGTTCTCAAGGCAGTGCTGCGCAATCACCTCCACCCCATGCTGCATCCACGCGCCGGGGGCCAGGGCGTCGGTGTCGATGTCGGCGCCAAGATGCCAAACTTTGTTCAAGCCCGCATGCATCACGCCAGCACCTCACGCGGGTCGGTGATGCGGCCACGCAGGGCCGACGCCGCCACGGTGTAGGGCGAACCCAGAAACACCTGCGTGCTGGCCGGGCCCATGCGGCCCTTGAAGTTGCGTGCGGTGGACGAGATGACCGTCTGCCCTTCGCCGAAGCTGCTGCCGTAGCCGGCACAGGCGCCGCAAGCGCTGGGCAGCAGCGTGGCACCCGCATCGCGCAGCACCTGCATCGTGCCGTCGCGCTCGGCTTCGTTGCGGTCGATGTGGCTGGCGGGCGCCACCATCAGGCTCACGCCCTGCGCCACCCGGTGGCCGCGCAGCACCTGCGCGGCAAAACGCAGGTCGTCGATCTTGGCGCCGGTGCAGGCGCCGATGTAGGCCACGTCCACCCGCGTGCTGGCATGTTCGGCAATCGGCACGCCCTTGGCGGGGCTGTGCGGCGCGGCCAGTTGCGGCGCCAGCGTTGCGGCGTCAAAGTCGTGCGTGATGTCGGCGCTGCCGGGATCGGATTGCCAGTGCGCCCAGTCTTCGTCCACTGCTGCGCCGGTGCCCGTGCCCGCCAGCCACTCGCAC
Source organism: Burkholderiaceae bacterium (assembly GCA_046091865.1). Taxonomy (GTDB): domain Bacteria; phylum Pseudomonadota; class Gammaproteobacteria; order Burkholderiales; family Burkholderiaceae_C; genus JBDLRH01. The sequence continues at coordinate 13,570 of JBJTCL010000067.1, forward strand.
GTCACCGCATCGGGTGCCACCAGGCCAACCTGCGCACCGAGTTCTGCGCTCATGTTGCACAGGGTCATGCGCTCGGGCATGGACAGCGCCTGCGCCGCTTCGCCGCAGAATTCCACCGCCTGGTAATTGGCGCCGTTCATGCCGAAGCGCGCGATCATCGACAGCATCATGTCCTTGGCGCACACGCCGGGTGCCAGCCGGCCGCGCCAGTGCATTGCAATCGTTTGCGGCACCCGGAGCCAGATCTCGCCCGTGACCACCACGCCCAGCATCTCGGTGCTGCCGATGCCGAACATGTAGGCGCCAAAGGCGCCGCCCGTGGGGGAATGCGAATCGCCGCCCACGCAGAACATGCCGGGGCGGATATGGCCATGGCGCGGCACCACCACATGGCAGATGCCCTGGCTGTCGTACACATGCGGCAGCTGCTGGTCGCGCGCCCAGTCGCGCGCGATCTGCACGATGCGGCGCGAGGCATCGTCGCGCTCGGGCACATAGTGGTCCATCACCAGCACCACGCGATTGCGGTCCCAGATCTGCGCGCCCAAGTCTTCCAGCATGGGTTTGAGGCGCCGCGGGCCGGACGAGTCGTGGAACATCGCCAGGTCAACCTGGCAGGTGACCACCTCGCCCGGCGCAACATGGCTGCAACCAGCGGCGCGGGCCACCAGCTTGGCGGCCAACGATGCAGGGCGTGATGCGGCGGCGGTGTTCACTCGGGTTTGGCCCCGGAAAAGCGCACCACCTTGCCCCAGCGCTCAATCTCGCTTTGAACAAAGCGGCCAAAGTCTTCAGGTGCGTTGCCCACGGCGGTAGCGCCATCAAACTCGATGCGGCGCTTGACCTCGGGCGACACAATCGCCTGTCGCGCCGCATCACTGATGCGCTTGACCAGTGCTGCATCCATGCGGGCCGGCCCGAACAGGCCGAACCACGCATTCGATTCGTAGCCTGGCAACACCTCGGCAATCGCCGGCACGTTGGGCAAGGCCGGCAAGCGCTGCGGGCTGGTGACGCCCAGCGCCTTCAGCCGCCCCGCGCGGATGTGTGCCTGGGTGTTGACGATGGGCGCGAACATCATCTCGACCTGCCCCGCGATCACGTCCTGCACGGCGGGTGCAGTGCCGCGGTACGGGATGTTGACGATGAACAAGCCCGACTGCATCTTGAACAGATCGCCGGCCAGATGCAGCGACGAGCCCACACCGCCGATCGCAAAGTTGAGCTGGCCCGGCCGGCTGCGTGCGTAGGCCACCAGTTCCTTCACATCCTTCACCGGCAACGCAGGATGCGCCACTAGCACCGACGGCTGCGTGGCCACGTTGGTGAGTGCGGTGAAGTCACGCACCGGATCAAAGGGCAAGGACGGATACAGCGACGCGTTGATCGCATGGCTGGTGAAGCTCATCAGCAGCGTGTTGCCGTCAGGCGGCGCCTTGGCCACCGCATCGGCCGCCAGGTTGCCCCCCGCGCCGGCACGGTTCTCGACGATGACCTGCCGCCCCAGCAGCCGGCCGAGTTCGGTGGCCAGCGTGCGCGCCAGGGTGTCGGTGGAGCCGCCGGCCGAAGCACCCACCATGATGCGGATGGGCGCGCCACCGGGCGTCTGCGCCAGCGCTACCGATGAGAGCGTCGAGACGCCCACCCCGGCCATCCCCGATACCGCCAGACGCCGCAAGGCCGCGCGACGCGATACAAAAGAGCGGGGTGTGTGCATCCTCAGACCCCCAGGTAAGCGCGCCGCAGCGCGTCGCTGGCCAGCAGCTCGGCACTGGTGCCCTGAAAGCGCACCTCGCCGTTTTCCAGCACATAGGCGCGCTGCGCAATGTCCAGCGACTGCGCCACGTTCTGCTCCACCAGCAGCACCGCCAGGCCTTCAGCGTGCAGGCGTCCGATCAACGCAAACATCTCTTCCACCAGCAGCGGCGACAGCCCCAGCGAGGGCTCGTCGAGGATCAGCAGCCGCGGCTCGGCCATCAGACCGCGGCCGATGGCCAGCATCTGTTGCTCGCCGCCGCTCATGGTGCCGGCCAGCTGCGTGGTGCGCTCGCGCAGCCGCGGAAAGATGCCGAACACCCGCTCCAGGTTCTGGCTGCGCTGCTCGCGCGCGCGGGTGAAGGAACCGAGTTCGAGGTTCTCAAGCACCGACAGGTTGGGAAAGATCTTGCGGCCCTCGGGCACCTGGATCAGCCCGGCCTGCACCACACGGCGGTAGTGCGCGCCGGTGATGTCCTGTCCATCGAAGCGCACGCTGCCCGACCACGCCGGATAGATGCCGCTCAGCACATTGTTCAGCGTCGATTTGCCCGCACCGTTGCTGCCCAGCAGCGCCACGATCTCACCGGGCCCCACCTGCAGGCTCACGCCGCGCAGCACCTCCACCGCGCCGTAGCCGCCGCGCAGGTGTTGCACATCAAGCAGCATCGCGCTCATCGGGTACCTCCACGCAGCCGTGCCGCCGTGCCGTGGCCCAGATAGGCCTCGATCACCCGCTCGTTGGACGTCACCTGGGCCGGCGTGCCGCGGGCGATCAGTTCGCCCTGCGCCAGCACCCACACCTGTTCGGCCAGATTCATCACCGCCTGCATCACATGCTCGATCATCAGCACCGTCACGCCGCCGTCGGCGATTGAGCGCACCACCGGAATCATCTCGGCGATCTCCTGCGGATTCAGGCCGGCCAGCACCTCGTCCAGCAGCAGCAGCGTGGGTTCCGTGGCCAGTGCGCGCGCGAGCTCGAGCCGCTTGCGGCCTGCCACCGTCAGGTCGGCGGCGGGTTTGTCCAGCTGCGCCGCCAGGCCCACGCGCTGCGCCACCGCCTCGGCGGCCGCCAGCGCACGGTCGCGACGCGGTTCGTGCAGATGGGCACCCACCGCAATGTTCTCGCGCACCGTCTGGGCTGCAAACGGCTGCACGATCTGAAAGGTGCGCGCCATGCCGGCACGCGCGTTCAGATGCGGCGGCCGCCCGGTGATGTCGCTGCCGTTGAACACCACACGCCCGGCATCGGGCACCAGAAAGCCCGACATCAGCGCGAACAGCGTGGTCTTGCCCGCGCCGTTGGGGCCGATCAGTGCGGTCAGGCTGCCGGCGGGCACGTCGAGGCTGACGTTCTGCACCGCCTTCAGGCCGCCGAAACTGCGTGACACGCTTTGCAGGGACAGGAGGGATGCGCTCATGGCTTGCGCTCCGCATCCTGCGTGCCGGTGCGCTGCAACCAGCGCCGCACGCTCTGCCCGGCGCCGGTGATGCCGCGCGGCGCGAACATCACCATCAGCACCAGCACCGCGCCGTAGATCACCATGTTGATGCCCGGCAACTGGCCGAACAGGTTGCGGGTGAGGTCGGCCAGCACATGCAGCACCAGCGCGCCGGCGATCGGCCCCCACAGCGTGCCCATACCGCCCACGATGGCGCCCACCAGCGCCTCCACCGAGGTGTGCGCGCCGTAGGCAATACCCGGGTCGATGTACTGGAACACCTGCACATAAAAGCCGCCCGCTGAACCCATGAAGGCGGCCGACAGCGCGATCGCACCCAGCTTGATGCGGAAGGGGTCGACGCCCACCGCGCGCGCGGCGTCCTCGTTGTCACGCACCGCCTGCAGTGACGCACCAAAGCGCGAATGCCGCAACCAGCTGGTCACCAGCAGCGCCAGCGCCACCAGCGCCAACACCAGCAGCCCGTAACCACGGCGTGAACCGAACTGCATGTTGGCCACGCCCTCGCGCAGCGGCACCATCAGGCCCACGCCCGCACCGGTGAAGGGCACCGAGGTGGCCAGGATGCGGAACACCTCGGCAAACGCCAGTGTGACCAGCGCAAAGTAAGAGCCCTTCAGGCCATAGCGAAAGCTCAATGCGCCGACAAACAGGCCCACCGCACTGCTGACCAGCACGCCCAGCGGCAGCGCCACCCACGGGTTCAGGCCCCACTGCAGCTGCGCGATGGCCTGCACATAGGCGCCGGTGCCAAAGAACAACGCATGGCCAAACGAGAATTGCCCGCCGAAGCCGCCCAGGATGTTCCAGGCCTGCGCCAGCAACGCGGCGTACAGCGTCATCATCACGAAGTTGAGCGCCACGCCCGAGTCCAGCACCATCAGCAGCAGCGCCACCGCAGCGGTGAACGCGGCGATGTGCAGGCCTTCGCGCAGCCGCGGCGACAGACCCGTGCGAGAGCTTGCGCCGCTCATGCCTTGGCTCCGAACAGGCCCTGCGGGCGGAACAGCAGCACCGCGATGAAGATCGCAAAGATGCCGATCTGGCCCAGCGACTCGCCCAGATACAGCCCGCCCAGCGACTCGACCACGCCGATCAGCAGGCCACCCACCAGCGCGCCGGCAAAGCTGCCCATGCCGCCCAGCACCACGATGGTGAAGGCCACCAGCACGCAGCCGCCGCCCACCTGCGGGTTCACGTAGTACGCCGGCAGCAGCAGGCAGGCGGCTGCGCCCAGGCAAGCCAGGCCGATGCCGAAGCACATCGCGTACACATGGTCGACGTCGATGCCCATCAGCCGCGCTCCGTGCTTTTCTTTGGCGACTGCACGGATGGCACGGCCCAGATCGGTGCGGGTGACGATCAGCACCAGCACCGCCGACGCCACCAGCGCACCGGCAAAGGCCACCAGCTTGGGCAGCGCGATCATGGCCTGCGCCACGCCGATGTCGATGGGCACGGTGGTCAGGGTGTAGGCCGTCTCGATGCTGCGGGTGTCGGACTTGAAGAACAGCAGCGCCAGGTTTTCGAGCACGATGGACACGCCCAGCGTCACCAGCAGGATGTTCTCGTCCTTGCCGTGGCTGGCGCGGTTGATCACGCCGCGCTGCAGCAGGTAGCCGAGCGCGAACATGGCCGGCACCATCACCGGCAGCGCCAGGTACGGGTCCACACCCAGCGCCACCTTGAGCCAGTACACGCCGTACAGCGCCACCATCAGCGCCGCGCCATGCGCGAAGTTGATGATGTGCAGCACACCGTAGATCAGCGTGAGGCCGAGCGCGATCAACGCATACACCGCGCCGGTGGTCAGGCCGTTCAGCACCGATGGAAAGAGGATGTCGAGGCTCATGCCTGCTCGTGAACCATGGTTCGTGTTGCTCGGATGCGTGTCACTGGTGGCAGAGGTCTGGTATGGGCTTCTTTGCGGGTAGTCGCGTGCGGCCGCTTTCAGGGGATCGCGTGCGCTCGGGACGCCCTGTTGCGCTCATGTCCCCCGGCTCGCTGCGCGAGCCTCCTCCTTGACTTCGCTTCACAGGGCATCCCGACCACCCGCTCCGGCGCAGGCCCGCGTAGCGGCCTGCAGCGCTTACCCACACGTCGGCAGGCCGAGGACGCCGGGTACCGGGCGCAGCGAAGTCAAGGAGGAGGGGCCGGCGCAGCCGGGCCAGGGGAAATGAGCGAAGCCCGGTACTCGGTGGCCTCGGCCCGCGAGCCCACTGCTTATCAACACGCCGCGCTCAAGACACGCAGACGCCCTCCCGCACAAGCGCATCACCAGGGCAGCCGTCAGGCCTTCAACGGAAAGATCGGCTCGATCTCGCGGTAGTCGCGCGGAATGATCACCTTGATGTCACTCTTGCTCACCTGCGTCATCAGCGGCTGCGCGCCCTGGTTCTGGCCGTTGACGAATTTGGTGGGGCCGTACGGCATGATGTGATCGCTGAAGGTGCTGGACTCCAGCGCCGCGATGATGGCCGCGCGGTCGGTCGACTTGGCGCGCTCCAGCGCGTCGGCCAGCAGCCGCATCGCGGTGTAGGTCATGAACATCTCGTAGCTGAAGAACAGGCCCTTGGCCTCGGCGCGCTTGCGCAGTTCGGCGCTGCGCTTGTCGCGCGGGTTGAACCAGTGGTTGCAGTCGATGATGCCGTTGGCCGCGTCCGGGAACTCCTTGACGAACTTGTAGCTCGACGCCGCACCGCCCAGCACTGAATAGATGGCCTTGGGCACCACCTTCTGCTGCTGCATGGTGCGCACCAGCAGCGCGTACTCGTTGTAGTAGTTGGCCGGAATCACGATGTCCGGATTCACCGCCTTCATGCGCAGCACGATGTTGTTGAAGTCGCGCGTCGGGTTGGCGTGCTTGATGACTTCCTTCACCTCGTAGCCGTAGCCCGGCAGCTCGCGCGACAGCAGGTTGGCGGTGCCGGTGCCGAACAGCGACTCTTCGTGGATGATCATCACGCTGCGCGCCGGACGGCCTGCGGCGGTGTTGAGCACATGCAGGTTGGCCACCGCGATCTCGGCGCACTTGCGGTAGCCCGGGCCGAAGCGGAAGGTGTTCTTCAGGCCGCGCTCGACGATCTGGTCGGCCACGCCCACGTCCACGATGTGCGGCAGGTTGTATTTGGCCGCGGCCTGGGTGGTGGCGAGGCAGATGGCCGAGGCAAACGCGCCCACCACCGCCGACACGCCGGCCTCGTTCATCTTCTCGATCTCGGCCGTGCCGGCCTGCGGCGTGGACTGCGCATCGCCCAGCAGTGCATCGATCTTGGCACCGCCCAGCGACTTGATGCCGCCGGCCTTGTTGATGTCCTCGATGGCCATCAGCGCGCCCTCGCGGCACTGCTGGCCCGAATACGCCAGCGCACCGGTGACCGGGTGCAGCACGCCCACCTTGATGGCGCGCGGCTGCGCCCCGCCGACCAGCGGGAAGGCCAGTGCCGAGGCGGCGGCGGCCGATTGGGTGATGAAGTGGCGACGGTTGCTCATGGGCGGTCTCCTGAAGTGAAGCGGATGGAACTGCATCAATGAAACTGGGCCGACAGCTCGCGGCTGACCCAGACCTTGGCGTCGATGCTGCCGACGCGTGACAACTGCATTTCGTATTCGTAGCGGTCCGGGCGGTACAGCCCGTGCAGCCATTGCACCGGACGGTCGTGCTCGTCCAGGATGAGCCGGCGCACGGCCAGCAGCGCCGAGCCCACCGCCACATCCAGATGCTGGGCCACCAAGTCGTCGGCCAGCCGCGCCGAAATCGTCTGGTGCGCGCGGCCCACCTGCACGCCGCACTCCTCCAGCAGCACCAGGATGGGCTTGCGCGAAAGTTCGCGCCGGGTGAAAGCCCGCGCGATCCGCGCCGGCACCCAGGTGGTGATGTGCGACAGCGGGCCGTCGCGGGTGCTGCGCACGCGCACCGCCTTGTGCACCGCATCGCCCGCCGGAATCTGCAGCGCCTCGGCCACGGCGGCGCTGGCCGGCATGGAGCGCGCCTCCAGCACCTTCACCGAGGTGTGCAGGCCCATGGTGACCAGGTTTTCCAGCAGGCCGGTGAGCTGCGCGCGGCGCGGCGCGGCGGCGGCCAGTTCCTGCGACGTGCCGCCGGAGGGCAGCACGATGGGCCGGGTACCGCGGCCGGGCTCGCGCGCGATCAGGCCCTCGTGGGCCAGCTGCTGCAAGGCGCGCCGCACGGTGACGCGTGCCACGCCGAACTGCTGCATCAGCGCCATCTCGCCGGGCAGGCCGCGCTCGTACCGGCCCTCCTGTAGCTGCTCGCGCAGGATCAGATAGATGCGGTGGTACTTGGGCAGCGGCAGCGATTCGGCCATGGCGCGCATCCTAGGAACCGTCCCATTGTCCTGTCAATAAGACATTTCGCCGCAGTCGGGATTGACCTAGGGTTAACCCGCATGGCGCCCCCAGGCAAGCGCGGGCGGCCCCGCCGGCCCCCAAACAACCCCGCGGCTTGTCGCTTGCCAGACCGCCGTTGCACCCAAAACGCCCGGCTCGGAGACAATGTGCGTCCTGTCCAAACCCTTCACCGACCGAGTTTCACGATGCACCCGACAGAGCCGAAATTCATGAAGCCCCAGTTCAAGTGGGACGACCCCTTCCTGCTGGCCGATCAACTGACCGAAGACGAGCGCGCGATTGCCGACGCCGCGCATGCCTTTTGCCAGGACAAGCTGCAGACCCGCGTGCTGATGGCCGCGCGCCACGAGAAGTTCGACCGCGAGATCATGAACGAGGCCGGCGCCATGGGCTTCCTGGGCTCGACGATCGACGGCTACGGCTGCGCCGGCCTGAGCTACGTGGCCTACGGCCTGATCGCGCGCGAGGTGGAGCGCGTGGACAGCGGTTACCGCAGCGCCATCAGCGTGCAGAGCTCACTGGTGATGCACCCCATCCACGAATACGGCAGCGAGGCGCAGCGCCAGAAGTACCTGCCCAAGCTCGCCACCGGCGAATGGGTGGGCTGCTTCGGCCTGACCGAGCCCAACCACGGCTCCGACCCGGCCAGCATGGTCACCCGCGCCAAGCCGGTGGACGGCGGCTACATCCTCAAGGGCGCGAAGATGTGGATCACCAACTCGCCGATTGCCGACGTGTTTGTGGTGTGGGCCAAGCTCGAAGGTGCCGGTGACGGCCAGAGCGCGATCCGCGGCTTCATCCTCGAGAAGGGCATGAAGGGCCTGAGCGCGCCGAAGATCGAGGGCAAGATGAGCCTGCGCGCCTCGATCACCGGCGAGATCGTGATGGACGACGTGTTCGTACCCGAAGAAAACCGCCTGCCCAACGTCGAGGGCCTGAAGGGTCCGTTCGGCTGCCTGAACAAGGCCCGCTACGGCATCGCTTGGGGCGCGCTCGGCGCGGCCGAGTTCTGCTGGCATGCGGCGCGCCAGTACACGCTGGACCGTCAGCAGTTTGGCCGTCCGCTGGCGCAAAACCAGCTGATCCAGAAAAAGCTGGCCGACATGCAGACCGAGATCACGCTGGGCCTGCAAGGCTGCCTGCGCGTGGGCCGCCTGATGGACGAAGGCCGCGCGGTGCCCGAGATGGTGTCCCTGATCAAGCGCAACAGCTGCGGCAAGGCGCTCGACATCGCGCGACTGGCCCGCGACATGCACGGTGGCAACGGCATCCACGACGAGTACCACGTGATCCGTCACATGATCAACCTCGAAACGGTGAACACCTACGAGGGCACGCACGACGTGCATGCGCTGATCCTCGGCCGCGCACAGACGGGGCTGCAGGCCTTCTACTGATCTGCAGCCCTGTGGCTAGGCGCGGCTGCATGCGGCTGAACGCGGCTGCGCACGGGCTGCACGGAGGCGGCGCATGGACCTGGGTGAACTCAAGCCGCTGCTGACCACGCTGGTGCTACCGCCCGCGCTGCCGTTGCTGCTGGCCGCCGGTGGCGCGCTCGTCGCCCTGAAGCGGCGCGCAGCAGGTGTCGCGCTGGTGCTGTTGGCGTTGTCGGCCCTGTGGCTGCTGAGCTGCCATGCGGTGGCGATCCGGCTGTCGGCCACGCTGCTGCCGGTGGTGCAGCCGCTGCCGCCCGGGGGCCTGAAGCCTGGCCAGGCGCAGGCGGTGGTGGTGCTGGGCGGCGGCGTGCTGCCGCAGGCGCCTGAATACGGACAAGCCCAACCCAATTCGTACACCCGCGCGCGCCTGTCCTACGGGCGCTGGCTGGCACAGCGCGCGCAACTGCCGCTGGCCTTTGCCGGGGGCCTGGGCTGGGCGGCCACCGGCACCGGTGCCGACACCGAGGGCGCGGTGGCCAGACGCTGGGCAGCCGAGCATGGCGCGACCCTGCGCTGGGTGGACGACCGCTCGCGCGACACCGCCGAAAACGCCATGCGGATGGCCGAACTGCTGCAACGTGACGGCGTGCGGCGCATCGCACTGGTCACCGATGCCTGGCACATGCCGCGCGCGCAACGCGCGTTCGAGCGCGCCGGCTTCGAGGTGCTGCCCGCGCCCATGGGCTTTGCACTGCCGCGCGAGCGCGCTGTGCTGGAATGGCTGCCCTCGGCGCAGGGGCTGCTGGTGTCGCGCGCGGTGCTGCGCGAATGGCTGGGCCTGCGGGTGGCAGGTTGACCGCCGCGCCTGCAGCATGGGCGCGGGCAATGCCCCTTGCGCTTGACGCTCCCCAGGGCGAGGACTACATTACTAACCGGTCAGTCAGTAATTTCCATCCCTCTCCGTCCATGGTCGCCGTCACCGAAGCCAGCACCCGCCGCGAGCGCCGCAAGCAGGCACGCCCCGGCGAACTGCTGGACGCCGCGCTCGACCTGTTTGTCGAGAAGGGCTTTGCCGCCACGCGCGCCGAAGAGGTGGCCGCCCACGCCGGCGTCTCCAAGGGCACGCTGTTCCTGTACTTCTCCAGCAAGGAAGACCTGTTCAAGGCGGTGGTGCGGCAAAACCTGTCGGGCCGCTTCAGCGAGTGGAACGCCGAGTTCGACGCCTTCACCGGTACCACGCCCGAGATGCTGCGCTACTGCATGCACACCTGGTGGCAGCGCATTGGCGCCACCCGGGTGTCGGGCATCACCAAGCTGGTGATGAGCGAGGCCCACAACTTTCCCGAGATCGCCGACTTCTACGTGCGCGAGGTGGTCAACCCCGGCCAGGCGCTGATCCGGCGCATCCTGCAGCGCGGCGTGGACCGCGGCGAATTCGTCATCCATGACGTCGACCAGGCCGTGTTCGCCGTGGTCGCGCCCATGATGTTCCTGATCATGCATCGCCATTCCCTGGCCGGTTGTGCCGGCACCCAGATCGTGCTCGACCCCGAGCGCTACCTCGACCTGCAGGCCGACCTGCTGCTGCAGGGTATGTGCGCGCGCACCCCGCGTCGCGCCGCGTCCAGGGGGGCCGCATGAAGCGCGCGGTAACGGCACTGCTGGTGATCGCCGTGCTGGCAGCCCTGGGCTGGTGGGGCAGCGAGAGGCTGCGCAAGCCGGCCGCGCCAGGCGCCGAGCCGAAGGCCGCGTCCGCCACCAAGACGCAACCGCCCATCGAACTGGCCGCGGGTGATGTGATCACCGTGCAGCCCCGGCCGCTGCAGCAAGGCGTGGCGCTGTCGGGCACGCTCAAGTCCACCGCCACCGCCATGGTCAAGGCCAAGGTGGCTGGCGAACTGCGCGAACTCGCGCTGCGCGAAGGCGACCGGGTGCGCGCCGGCCAGGTGGTGGCCCGCATCGATCCCGCCGAATACGAGGCCCGGCTGCGCCAGGCGCAACAGCAGGCCAGCGCCGCCCGCGCGCAGATCGACATCGCGCAGCGGCAGTACGACAACAACAAGGCGCTGGTGGACCAGGGCTTCATCTCGCGCACCGCGCTGGACGCGTCGCTGAGCAACCTGCAGGCCGCCCGCGCCAGCCACGAGGCCGCGCTGGCTGCGCAGGACGTGGCGCGCAAAGCGCTGGACGACACGGTGCTGCGCGCGCCGCTGGACGGCGTGGTGGCGCAGCGCCTGGCCAACAACGGCGAGCGCATGGCCATTGACGCGCGCGTGCTCGAGATCGTCGACCCGCAGCGGCTGGAGCTCGAGGCCACCATCACTGCCGCTGAATCGGTGGCGGTGCGCGTGGGACAGGCGGCGTCGCTGCAGCTTGAGGGGCTGGCGCAGCCGCTGAAGGCCCGGGTGGCGCGCATCAATCCGTCGCTGCAGGCCGGCAGTCGCAGCGTGCTGGTGTACCTGACGCTGCCGCCCGCCGAGGGCTTGAGTCAGGGCCTGTTTGCCCAAGGGATGCTGGACACCGCACGCGCCAGCGTGCTGGCGGTGCCGCTGTCGTCGCTGCGCACCGACAAACCGCAACCCTATGTGCAGGTGGTGACCGAGCTCAACGGGCAATGGCAGGTGGCGCATCGCACGGTGCAGCCCGCCACCCGCGGGCGCGAGGCCGCCGCTGATGCCGACGCTACCGTGTGGGTCGAGGCACAAGGCCTGCGCGAGGGCGAGCGCGTGCTGCGCGGCTCGGTGGGCGCGCTGCGCGAAGGCACACTGGTGAAGCTGCCCGCCGCGCGGCCCTGACGGGCCCGACCGCCCTCACGGCAAATACGGCACGCACCGAACACTGCGACATCACGGCATCCCATGTGGTTCACCCGCGTCAGTCTGCACAACCCCGTGTTCGCCACCATGGTGATGCTGGCCATCGTGGTGCTGGGCCTGTTCTCGTACCAGCGCCTGAACGTCGACCAGTTTCCGAACATCGACTTTCCGGTGGTGGTGGTCACCGCCGAATACCCGGGCGCCTCGCCCGAGGTGGTGGAAAGTGAAGTCACCAAGAAGATCGAGGAAGGCGTCAATGCGATCGCCGGCATCAACGCGCTGACCTCGCGCAGCTACGAAGGCCAGGCCGTCGTCATCATCGAGTTCCAGCTCAACATCGACGGCCGCAAGGCGGCCGAGGACGTACGCGAAAAGATCGCCGCGCTGCGCCCCACCCTGCGCACCGAGGTGAAAGAGCCGCGCGTGCTGCGCTTCGACCCGGCCGGTCGCGCGGTGTGGTCGGTGGCGGTGCTGCCCGATGCCGCGGGCACGACAGGCGCCGTCATGACGCCGGTGGAGCTCACCAACTGGTCCGAGCAGGTGCTCAAGAAGCGGCTGGAGAACGTGCGCGGCGTCGGCTCGGTCACGGTGGTGGGCGGTACCCGGCGCGAGATCAACATCTACCTGCAGCCGCAGGCGCTGGAATCGCTGGGCATCACCGCCGACCAGGTGGTGGCCGCGGTGCGCAACGAGAACCAGGAGTTCCCGCTGGGCGCGGTGCGCTCGCGCGAGCAGGACCGCGTGGTCAAGGTGGACGCGCGCATCGGTCGCCCCGAGGACTTTGCCCGCATCGTGGTGGCACAGCGCAACGGCACGCCGGTGCGGCTGGGCCAGGTGGCGCGCATCAGCGATGGCGCACAAGAGCTGGAAAGCCTGGCGCTGTACAACGGCCAGCGCACCCTGCTGCTGCAGGTGCAGAAGGCGCAGGATGAAAACACCCTCAAGGTGATCGACGGGCTGAACCGCACCCTGGCCGAGGTGCAGGCACAGGCCTCCGCCGGGCTGCGCCTGCAGGCCGTCAGCGACACCTCGCGGCCGATCCGCGTGGGCGTGGACAACGTGCGGCGCACGCTGGTCGAAGGCGCGCTGCTCACGGTGCTGATCGTCTTCCTGTTTCTCAATTCGTGGCGCTCCACCGTCATCACCGGCCTTACGCTGCCGATCGCGCTGATCGGTACCTTCTTGTTCATGTACCTGTTCGGCTTCACCATCAACATGGTCACGCTGATGGCGCTGAGCCTGTGCGTGGGTCTGCTGATCGACGACGCCATCGTGGTGCGCGAGAACATCGTGCGCCATGTGCAGATGGGCAAGAGCCCTTTTCAGGCCTCGCTGGACGGCACGCAGGAGATCGGTCTGGCGGTGCTGGCCACCACCTTCTCGATCGTGGCGGTGTTCCTGCCGGTGGGCTTCATGGGCGGCATCATCGGCAAGTTCTTCCACGAGTTCGGCATCACCATCGTGGCGGCGGTGCTGATCTCGATGTTCGTGAGCTTCACGCTCGACCCGATGCTCTCCAGCGTCTGGCACGACCCGGAGATCGAACGCCATGCACGCCACGAGGCGCCGCGCACCCTGTACGAGCGCACCATCGGCCGCATCACCGGCGGCTTCGAGCGGGGCACCGAGCGGCTGGCCGATGGCTACCAGGCCATCCTGCGATGGTCGCTGCGCCACAAGCTGGCCACCGTGTTCACCGCCATCGGCGTGTTCGCCAGCAGCGTCTTCATGGTGCCGCTGCTGGGCACCGAATTCGTGCCCAAGGCCGACTTCTCCGAGGCCACGGTGTCGTTCTACACGCCGGTGGGCTCGTCGCTCGAGGTGACCGAGCAACGCACCCGCCAGGTCGAGGCGGTGATCCGCGAGTTGCCCGAGGTGCGCCACACCCTGGCCACGCTCAACACCGGCACCGGCGGCGCGCAGGGCAAGATCTACTCCAACATCTACATCCGGCTGAGCGACCGCAAGGATCGCGATCGCAACGTCGACCAGATCTCGGCGGCGCTGCGCGATCGCCTGTCGCGCATGGCGGGCATCACCGTCACGCACGTGGGCCTGCTCGAGGGCGTGGGCGGCAACAAGCAGATCGAGTTCTCGCTGCAGGGCCCGGACTTGCGCGAGCTCGAGCGCCTGACGCGACAGGTCAACGAGCGCATCCGCGACATCCCCGGCCTGGTCGACCTGGACACCAGCCTCAAGCCCGACAAGCCGGTGATCGCGGTGGACATCAAGCGCGACGCCGCTGCCGACCTGGGCCTGGGCACCGCGCAGATCGGCAGCGCGTTGCGCACCCTGGTGGCCGGGCAGACGGTGGGCAACTGGCGCGCCGATGACGACCAGACCTACGACATCAACGTGCGGCTGTCGCCCGACGCGCGCGCCGAACCACAGGACTTGCAGCGCCTGCCGTTTGTGACCGGCAGCCATGCCGATGGCACACCGCGCATCGTGCGCCTGAACCAGGTGGCCAGCGTGCGCGAAACCACCGGCCCGGCACAGATCAACCGGCGCGACCTGACGCGAGAGGTGGCCTTCAACGCCAACGTGTATGGCCGCGCCGCCGGCCAGGTATCGACCGACATCCGCGCGGTGCTCGACGGCATCGCGTTTCCGCCGGGCTACCGCTACCAGTTCGGCGGCAGCACCAAGAACATGCAGGAGTCGTTTGCCTATGCGCTGTCGGCGCTGGCGATGGCGGTGATCTTCATCTACATGATCCTGGCCAGCCAGTTCAAGAGCTTCCTGCAGCCGCTGGCGCTGATGACCTCGCTGCCGCTCACCCTGATCGGCGTGGTGCTGGCACTGATGGCCTTCCGCTCCACGCTGTCGATGTTCTCGGTGATCGGCACCGTGATGCTGATGGGCCTGGTCACCAAAAACGCGATCCTGCTGGTGGACTTTGCGATCCGCGCCCGCGAGCATGGCATGGAGCGCGCCGAAGCCCTGCTGCTGGCCGCACGGGTGCGGCTGCGCCCCATCCTGATGACCACGCTGGCGATGATCTTCGGCATGGTGCCGCTGGCCTTTGCGATGACCGAAGGCTCGGAGCAGCGCGCCCCCATGGGCCAGGCGGTCATCGGCGGGGTGATCACCTCGTCGCTGCTCACGCTGGTGGTGGTGCCGGTGGTGTACTGCTATCTGGACGACCTGTCGGCGTGGCTCAAGCGGCGCCTCGTTCCGCTTCACGAAGGCGAGACCCGAGGCTCCTAGAATTCAGGGTTGCCCCGCATCATTTGCCCAAAGTCCTTTTCCCCCTGCCCCCACCCGAGTGTCCGGAGTTGTCATGCACCCCCTGAGCCCCGCTGAAGTCGAGCGCGCCCGCTTCAACATGATCGAGCAGCAGATCCGCCCCTGGGAGGTGCTGGACCCGGTGGTGCTGGCCCTGCTGGCGCAGGTGCGGCGCGAGCAGTTCGTGCCTGCCGGCCAGCGCGCGCTGGCCTTCGTGGACATGGAGATTCCGCTGCCGGGCGGCCAGCACATGCTGGCGCCCAAGGTCGAGGCCCGGCTGATGCAGGAACTGCAGGTGCAGCCGCATGAGCGTGTGCTGGAGATCGGCACCGGCTCGGGCCACAGGGCCGCGCTGCTGGGCGCACGGGCGCGCGAGGTGCTGTCGGTTGAACTGCGGCCCGAGCTGGTGCGCATGGCCCAGGACAACCTGCGCGCCGCCGGCATCACCAACGTGGATGTGCGTCAGGGCGACGGCGCCACAGATTTGTCGGGCCTGGGCAGCTTTGACGTGATCGTGCTCAGCGGCTCGGTGGCCCAGGTGCCCGAGGCGCTGCTGCGCCAGCTCAACCTCGGCGGCCGGCTGGCGGCCATCGTCGGCCACGAGCCGGTGATGCGCGCCACCATCGTCACCCGCACCGCCGAGGCGGCCTTTCAGACGCGTCAGCCCTGGGACACGGTGGCGCAGCGGCTCGAGCACTGTGCCGAGCCCTCGCGCTTTGTGTTCTGACGCCATCCGCGCTCATTCCACGATCATTCCACCCTTTGTCCACCCGGCCCCACCCCTTGCCATGATCGACCAGGTGCACCCCCGCGATCTGCCTGCGTGGTTTGCCGCGCAAGGTGCCGCTGCGCAAGCGGTCGTGCTGGATGTGCGCGAGCCCTGGGAGCTGCAAACCGCGCCGGTGCCGGCCGACGGCTTCTCGCTGGTCTGCATCTCCATGCGCGAGGTGCCGCAACGACTGGCCGAACTGGACGCCGGCCAGCCACTGGCGGTGCTGTGCCATCACGGCATGCGCAGCCTGCAGGTGGCGGCGTTCCTGCACAAACAGGGTTTCGAGCGCCTGGCCAACATCACCGGCGGCACCGAAGCCTGGGCCGGCATCGACCCGCGGGTCAACCGCTACTGATCCGACATCTGCTCCTGCCACAAGGACCTTCATGACCCCGACGCGGAATCTCCTGTTGCTCTCTTCGGTGTGTGCCGCGCTGCTGACGCCGGTGGCCGCTGCCGCGCAGAGCCTTGTCGATCTGTACAACGCCGCGCGCGCGCATGACGCGGCCTACCAGTCGGCCAAGGCCCAGTACGACGCCAACCAGGCGCGCGCCGACCTGGCCCGTGCCGGCCTGCTGCCCACAGTCAACCTGTCGGCCGGCATGTCGCGCAGCGAGTTCAGCAACAGCAATCCGTCGGTGGACCGCGGCTTCGGCACCCAGAACGCCACCATCAGCGCCAGCCAACCGCTGTACCGCCGCGCCAACCGCGTCACCGTCGAGCAGGCCGAGCGCCAGCGCCAGCAGGCCGAGCTGCAGCTCACCCAGGCCGCGCAGGACCTGATCATCCGCGTGAGCCAGGCGTACTTTGATGTGCTGGGCGCACGCGACACGCTGGCCTTCGTGCAGGCGCAAAAGACGGCGGTGGCCGAGCAGCTGGCATCTGCCAAGCGCAACTTCGAGGTGGGCACCGCCACCATCACCGACACCCGTGAGGCGCAGGCCCGCTTTGACCTGGTCAGCGCCCAAGAAATCGCCGCCGACAACGACCTGCGCGTCAAGCGCCTGGCGCTCGACACCCTGGTGGGTCGCAACAACACCGACCCCAAACCGCTGGCCACACCGATTGCACTGCCGCCGGTGCAGCCCACTGCGGTGGACGACTGGGTGACGCAGTCCGAGCAGGCCTCGCCCAGCGTGGGCCTGGCGCGTTTGTCGCTGGACATCGCCAAGCTTGAGACCGAAAAGGCCCGCGCCGGCCACTTGCCCACCGTCGATCTGACCGCCAGCCACACGCAAAACCGTTCGCCACAGGGCAGCTCCACCTCGGCGCTGGGTTCGCGTTCGCACAACACCAGCGTGGGCGTGAGCCTGAACCTGCCGCTGTTTGCCGGCTACGCCACGCAAAACCGCATCCGCGAAACCCTGTCGCTCGAAGAAAAGGCCCTGGCCGACCTGGAAGCCGCGCGCCGCGGCACCGCGCAGGCCACCCGCAGCGCCTTCTTTGGCGTGGTGTCGGGCTTGGGGCAGGTGAAGGCGCTGGAAGCCGCCGAAGCATCCAGCCAGAGCGCGCTGGACGCCAACAAGCTGGGCTATCAGGTGGGCGTGCGCATCAACATCGATGTGCTCAACGCGCAAAGCCAGCTGTTCCAGACCAAGCGCGATCTGGCTGTGGCCCGCTACAACGTGCTGCTGGGCGGCCTGCGGCTGCGCCAGGCCAACGGTTCACTCAAGGCAGAAGACCTGCAGTCGGTCAACGCGCTGGTGGCGCGCTGAGCAGCTCTGCCACCGCCTGTGCCTGACGCTGCGCAGAGCCGCGACCCGCGGCCACCAGCACCAAGCCTTCGGCACTGGCCTGCGCCAGGTCTGCAGCTTGCATGCGCAGCACGCGGCGCAAGGCCTGCAACATGTCGTGCTCCTGCCAGGCAGCGCCTGCGCCCTGTGCCGAACGCGCGGCATCGGCAAAGTTGAAGGTGTGCGGGCCCATCACCACCGGACAGCCGCACGCCAGCGCCTCGATCAGGTTCTGCCCGCCCAGCGGCGCAAAGCTGCCGCCCAGCAACGCCACGTCGGCCGCCGCGTAATTGGCCTGCATTTCGCCGACGCTGTCGCCCAGCCAGGCCTGCGCTGGCGTTGTGTCCATGGGTGCGGGCTGATCGCCATGCCAGGCACTGCGCCGCTGCACGGCCAGGCCTGCATCGCACAGCAAGCGATGCACCTCGTCAAATCGCTGCGGATGCCGCGGCACCACCAGCCACAGCACCTGGCGCAAGGCCGCAAGCTCTGCATCGCTGCCCTGGGCCTGCAGCGACTGCAAGGCCTGCAGCCACATCGCCTCTTCGCCCTCGCGGGTGCTGGCCAGCATCACGATACGCCGGCCCGCCACCGCAGTACGCCATTGCCGGCCGCGCTGCGCCAGTGCGGCGTCCTGCGCCACGTCGAACTTGAGGTTGCCGAACACGCCGGCCACCGGTGCGCCCAACGCTTGCAGGCGTTGTGCATCGACCTCGCCTTGCGCCAGCACACGCGTGAGGCCGCGGTAGGCCGGGCCGCTGAGCCAGGCCAGGCGCTGAGCCTTGCGCAGCGAGGTCTCGTTGAGCCGTGCATTGGCCAGCACCAGCGGCACCCGCGCATGGGCGCAGGCCTGCACCAGGCACGGCCACACCTCGGTTTCCATCAACACGCCGATGCGCGGACGAAAGTGCGCAACAAAGCGCTGCACCGCGCCGGGGGCATCCCAGGGCAGCCACACCTGATGGTCACCGGGCTGCAACAGCGCCGCGCCTTGCTCGCGACCGGTGGCGGTGCCGTGCGTCAGCAGCAGCGGCACACCGGGCAGCACGGCGCGCAACTCGGTGATCAGCAGCGCGGCGGCACGTGTCTCGCCCAGCGACACCGCATGCACCCACACGCAGCCCGCGGCAGGCGGGGCGGTGTCGTACAAACCAAATCGCTCGGGCACCTGCTGCGCATAACCGGGCTCGCGCCGCGCTCGCCGGCGCAGCTTGATGTGCAGCAGCGGCGCCAGCAAGCCCATGCAGGCGCCATACACCGCCAGTGCCAGCCGCTCAGCAAACGACATCGCTGCGGCGGGGTGAGACGGCAGCGGCTGCATCGCTCGCCTCAGCGCGAGGCGCTGTCGAACAGCTGCTGGTACACGCGGCCGATGCCCTCGGCCTCGCGTGCCAGCGAAAACTCGCGCATGACGCGCTCGCGCGCAGCCTGCCCCATGGCCACCGCACGATGCGGATCGGCCAGCACGCTGCGTACCGCTGCCGCCAGCCCCTGCGGATCACCGACCTCCACCAGTTCACCGTTCACCCCGGGCTGCACCAGCATCTCGAACGCGCCAGTGCGCGAACACACCAGCGCGCAGCCGCAGGCCGCCGCCTCGAAGGGGGTAAGGCCAAAGGGTTCGTAGAGCGGGCAGGCCACGCAAAGCAGGCACCGCTGGTACCAGCGGTGCACCGCGCCGGCCGGTACCTCGCCACGGACCACGATGCGA